>DHTF01000108.1:17976-23002 GCA_002411515.1 Proteiniphilum sp. UBA5267
ATGGGCACATTTACCACCATCTCCATGGTGTCGAGCCGTCCCTGGGTGTATTCCTTTCCGTGGACGATATAGAACTGGGAAGCATCCGATTTCTTTTGCGGGTTCTCATTGTCTCCCTTGCGGGGGGCAGCCAGTGCTCCTTTTTTGTGGAACCTGTTTTCCCGGAATTCAGGCATCAGCTCCATATCGGTACGTCCACTGCCAATTTGAATACCTGCAGGGGCATTGCGTGAGTCCTGTGCACCGCCCTGGATTACAAAATTTTTTACCACCCGGTGAAAAAGCGTTCCGTTGAAGTATCCCTCTTTGATCAGTTTCAGGTAGTGATCGCCATGCCGCGGCGTGTCGTCATACAACATCGCCTTCATGGTGCCGTAGTTGGTTTCAATTACAATGACGGGATATCGGCTCTGTGCCTGCAAACTGGTTGCGGCTACGATCCAGAGAAAAATAAATAGAGTTCGGTTCATAATTTCAGTTTTTGGCTGACCACTGACCGCTGACCGCTTTTTTAATTTGGTGCCCGTTTGTAGAGATACAACGCGATGAGGATAAATATAATATTCGGTATCCATGCGGCGATGAAAGGGCTCATGCCTCCCTTCACGGCGAAAGTGGAACTCACGGTCATAAACAGGATGTAAGCCATACTCAGTGCCAACCCGATACCGATGTTCAACCCCATGCCCCCCTTTACTTTTCGTGCCGAGAGGGCGGCGCCGATGATGGTGAGGATAAATGCCGAGAAAACCGAGGCAATGCGGGAATGATATTCAATCTGAAACGCCTGGATATTACCCATTCCACGCTCTTTCTGACTTTTCACATAGCTGCGCAGCTGAGGTGAAGTCATCGTCTGGTGATCGCTGTTGGCAATGATAAAGTCGTTCGGCACAATCTGCAGGGTGGTGTCGATGGAGCTGCCCTGGGTGATGGTTTCTTTCAGACCATCGAAATCACGTACCTGGTAATTGTTGATGGTCCACTGGAAGGCCGAGTCATAACGGATAGACTGGGCTGTAAGTCGCGACACCAGCTGGAGGCTGTCGAAATGATCGATGGAGAAATTATAACCTGTTTTGCTCTGCATATCGAAATTGCCAAAGTAAACAATGGTGCCCGGACCCACTTTAAACTGGATATCGCGGTCGCCTGTTTTTTTCTTCCTCGGATCCACATAATTCTGCTCAAATTCGATGCGCGTGGCATTGGCAGGCGGAATGATGTAGCTGCCGAAGACAAAAGAGAAGAGAGCAATGACCAGCGCCGAGATCATATAGGGCTTCATCAAACGCTTGAAGCTGATGCCATTTGAGAGGATGGCTATGATCTCGGAATTAAGGGCCATCTTGGAGGTGAAAAAGATTACTGCCAGGAAGACGAACAACGGGCTGAACAGGTTGGTGTAAAAGGGGATGAAGTTGAGATAATAATCGAAGATGATATCCCGCAATGAAGCGTTGTGGGTCATGAACTTATCGATTTTCTCGTTGATGTCGAACACCACCGCGATGGAAATGATCAGCACGATCATGAAAATATAGGTACCCAGAAACTTCTTAATGATGTACCGGTCCAGACGATTAACGCCCCACAGCTTGTCTCCTTGTTTCATAATCTTCTTGTGACATTTTCGATCATCTCGGGCATCCAGGTAGAAAAATCGCCGGCGATGATCCTTCTCCGGGCTTCCTCAACCAGCCATACGTAAAATGCCAGGTTGTGGATGGATGCAATTTGCAGACCCAGTATCTCGTTTACGTGGATGAGGTGGCGCAGGTATGCCTTGCTGTAGAGTGTGTCCACAAACGATGGGCCATCCTCCTCAATGGGGGAGAAGTCATCTTTCCATTTTTCATTGCGCATGTTCATAACCCCCTGCCTGGTGAAGATCTGACCGTTACGGCCATTGCGGGTAGGCATGATGCAATCGAACATATCCACGCCGCGGGCAATGGCCTCCAGAAGATTTTCCGGTTTACCCACCCCCATCAGGTAGCGTGGCTTGTCTTGTGGCAGAATCTCATTCACCAGCTCCACCATTTCGTACATCTTTTCGGTGGGTTCACCCACGGCCAGACCGCCAATGGCGTTGCCGTCGGCATCTTTTGAAGCTACGTTTTCGGCTGCGCGACGTCTCAGATCGGGATACACACACCCTTGCACAATGGGAAAGAGCGCCTGGCTGTGGCCGTAGGGACATGCTGTTTCATCAAAGCGTGTCAGACAACGATCGAGCCACCGTTCGGTGAGGTCGAGCGACTTTTTGGCATAGGCATAGTCCGCATCGCCGGGTGTACATTCATCAAAAGCCATCATGATGTCGGCACCGATGATGCGCTGGATGTCAATCACCTTCTCCGGGGTAAAAAAATGGCGCGACCCGTCTAAGTGCGATCGAAACTCGGCTCCCTCCTCCGACAGCTTCCTGCTGTCGTTCAGCGAGAATACCTGAAATCCCCCACTGTCGGTCAGCATCGGTTTGTTCCAGCTGTTGAAGTGGTGAAGGCCGCCGGCTTGTTGCAGTATCTCAAGCCCCGGACGCAGGTAAAGATGATAGGTATTTCCCAGGATAATCTGAGCTCCGATATCATCTTTCAGTTCGGAGATGTGTACCGCCTTGACGCTGCCTACGGTACCCACAGGCATAAAAACAGGCGTTTCCACTTCTCCATGGTCGGTGGTGATCAGTCCGGCTCTGGCATTCGTTTTCGGATCGGTATGCTGTAGTTGAAATTTCAAATTGCTTTTTTTCGGTTGTTTTCGGGGCAAAGATAAAGTTTTTGCCGTTACAAACAGGATAGTAACCGTTTAAAAATAGTTATGAGTGCCGTCGGGAGTCTTTGGGTGCGGGCATATTTTTAATTTACCGCTATCGATTTTTTAATATCTTTGTTTTTTATCCCTCAGAATTTTTTTAATTAGAATAGCTATGAAATTCAGTATTGTATGCGTAACTGTCTTTTTTATGTTTTTTCATTCATATTCCCAAACAGAAAAAGCAGCACAGATGATGTATGGTGATACATCCCGAACAGGAGTGCCATTTTCCAAAGATCCGCATGTTGTTAATTTTAAAGGGCGTTATTTGATGTACTATTCCATTCCCCCCATGAAAGAAGTCGAAGGATCGGGCTGGAATATTGGCATTGCGGAAAGTAGCGATTTGACATCGTGGACAAAGGTTGGAGAGATTACTCCCGCACCGGATGCCGATTACGAAAAGAAAGGATTGTGCGCACCAGGGGCTTTAGTCAGGGAAGGGAAAGTGCATCTTTTTTACCAGACATATGGCAACGGGCGGAATGATGCCATTTGCCATGCAGTATCCCACGACGGCATTCATTTTGAGCGC
Organism: Proteiniphilum sp. UBA5267; assembly: GCA_002411515.1. Classification (GTDB taxonomy): domain Bacteria; phylum Bacteroidota; class Bacteroidia; order Bacteroidales; family Dysgonomonadaceae; genus Proteiniphilum. The sequence goes on from DHTF01000108.1 coordinate 21,332, forward strand.
AATGAAACAAATCCAATTTTCAGGCCTACCGGAGAGTGGAATTGCGGGCGAGCCATTGATGCCGAAGTGTGTGAATTCAATGGCCAGTATTTTCTCTACTTTGCCACACGCGACCCGGATTACAAGAAACAGATCATGGGTGTAGCTGTTGCCCCGAAAGAGACGGATTTTAACCGGGAAGATTGGCAACAAGCATGCGACGCCTCCATATTATATCCCGAATTGCCGTGGGAGGGCATGTGCGTGGAAGGTGCCTCCATTGCCATTCATGATGGAAGGATGTATATGTTTTATGCGGGTGCTTATAATAACTGGCCCCAACAAATAGGTGTGGCTGTGAGCGACAATGGGCTGACATGGAAGAGGTTGTTCAACGATCCCTTTCTTCCTAACGGAAATCCGGGTGAATGGAATGAGAGTGAATCGGGACACCCGCACATATTTACAGATCTTAATGGACAGACGTACCTGTTTTTTCAAGGAAATAACAACAAGGGAAAAAGCTGGTACATTTCTCAAAAAGAGGTATTCTGGTATAAGGGGAGGCCTTCTTTTCACCAGGTAGAGCCGTAGAAAACGAGCTTTGTTCATTGGAATGGCTTGCCCATCCATGCGTGATTTTTTGATGAACCGTTTCCGGAGGATGTAAAAATGAAGAAAGAAAATTGTACATTTGTCCTGTATTGACATTTTATTAAATCACACACCGGTTATGCTCGACGCAGAAAATGCAGCTTGCGCTGCATATTGGCAAGAGTGTGACTGTCTAAGAACATATCGTTATGGAGAAGAAGCCAGAATTGATGATGAGAAAGCCTGAATGGCTGAAGATATCATTACCCCAGGGAAAAGAATACCTGGATGTAAAAGAAATCATTGCAAGAAAACAACTACATACCATTTGTGTGAGCGGAAAGTGCCCCAACCTAGCGGAATGCTGGGGCAGGGGAACTGCTACCTTCATGATACTGGGTGACATCTGCACCCGGGCGTGCAGGTTCTGTAACGTGAAAACAGGCAGTCCGCAGGGCATTGTCGATTGGGACGAACCCGACAGGCTTGCCGATACCATTGAAGGGATGAAACTGCGGCATGTGGTGCTGACCAGCGTAGACAGAGATGACCTGCCCGATGGCGGCGCGGCACTCTGGGCAAAGACGGTGCAACGTGTGAAAGAGAGAAGTCCGCAGGTAACCATCGAGACACTGATACCCGATTTTAACGGAGTGGCTGCACTCATCAATCAGGTGATTGATGCGGGTCCCAATATTGTGTCACACAACATGGAAACGGTACGCCGCCTGACGCCCAAAGTGCGGAGTCGCGCCAAATACGAAGTGAGCCTGAAAACAATAGAGACCATTGCCAGGCATGGAAAGGTAAAGGCCAAATCGGGCATCATGGTAGGCCTTGGAGAGACACCCGAAGAAATTATAGAGACGATGGATGACCTGCGAAATGTGGGATGCATGATCCTGACCATAGGGCAGTACTTGCAACCAACGCGTAAGCATCTGACTGTAAAAGAGTATGTCTCCATTGAACAGTTTCAGGAATACAAGAGAATCGGACTGGAGAAAGGGTTTAAGTTCGTGGAAAGTGGTCCGCTGGTGCGTTCCTCCTACCATGCAGAAAAACATGTGTGAGTCAATGTGCCAATGTGCCAATGTG
>DHTF01000108.1:23173-26283 GCA_002411515.1 Proteiniphilum sp. UBA5267
GCCAATATGCCAATGTGCCAATGAGGCAATGTGGCAATGAGTCAATGTGCCAATATGCCAATGGGGCGATAGAGAATCTGGGGTATGGGTAAGAAAGTGATATTTGAGAATTTGGGCAGAATCCGTTACAAGGAGGCCTGGGATTATCAGGAAAAGCTGTTCCGGGAGGTTATCCGGGACAAACTGGAGCAGAGATCGGAAAAAAAGCAATACCTGCTCTTCTGCGAACATGAGCATGTGTTTACCATCGGGAAAAGCGGCAATCAGAATAATTTGTTGATTGCCAAAAACCTGTGTCAAAGCAAGCACATCGATCTGCATGCCATCGATCGGGGAGGAGACATCACCTACCATGGACCGGGTCAGCTGGTCGTTTATCCGATCATCGATCTGGAGGATTTTCAGATAGGCATCAAACGATATATCGCTATGCTGGAGGATGTGGTGATCGAAACATTGAAGGTTTTTGGTATTGCGGCCGAAAAAGATGAGAAGGCAATGGGGGTCTGGCTGGATCCTGGTCATCCCGCCAAAGCACGAAAAATATGTGCCATCGGGGTGAGGGCCAGCCGCTTCGTCACAATGCATGGACTGGCTTTGAATGTGAACACCGACCTCTCTTATTTCAATTATATCAACCCCTGTGGATTCACCGACAGAGGGGTCACCTCCATGCAGAAAGAATTGGGACATGAAGTGGATTTTCAGGCCGTATCCAAAACAATGAAAGATACTTTTGCCGCTCTTTTCGGAATATCATACAGTGAGGAGGCTGTCGGACAGAACCAGATGATAGTCCAGTGACTGAACTGCTGATTTTCTGAAGAAAACTTAAACATTTTTAACGACGTTTCCTCACGAAACCGCTTTAACATTTCTATTTTTGTATCCCATAACAAGCATCCATCATTAACAGTCGAAAAAAGTATGAGCCAGGTAGTCGATATCAAAGAACTGAACGAGAGAATCGAGCAGAAGAGCGCTTTTGTGCAAACGCTCGTGACAGGGATGAACAAAACAATTGTGGGACAGAAGCACCTCGTGGAGTCACTTCTGATCGGCCTGCTGTCAGACGGCCATATTTTGCTGGAAGGAGTGCCCGGACTGGCAAAGACGCTGGCAATCAAAACGCTGTCGCAGCTAATTGATGCAAAATACAGCCGCATACAGTTTACTCCCGACCTGCTGCCAGCCGACGTTGTTGGAACCATGATTTATAGCCAGCGCAACGAAGAGTTTTTGGTGAAACATGGTCCCGTGTTCGCCAACTTCGTATTAGCGGATGAAATTAACCGTGCTCCGGCCAAAGTGCAGAGTGCCTTGCTTGAGGCCATGCAGGAAAGGCAGGTCACCATCGGTGAACAAACTTATCGGTTACCCGATCCCTTCCTGGTGATGGCCACCCAAAACCCCATCGAGCAGGAAGGTACCTATCCATTGCCTGAGGCTCAGGTCGACCGCTTTATGCTGAAGGTGGTGATCTCATATCCCTCTAAGGAAGAAGAAAAACAGATCATTCAACAGAATATTTTTGAGCCAGTGACCATCGATCGGGCTGTCATCTCCACCGAAGCAATACTGGAGGCACGTAAGGTAGTGCGCGAAGTATATATCGATGAGAAAATTGGTAAATATATCGTGGATATCGTGTTTGCTACCCGCTTCCCCGATCAGTACGGCATGAGCGACCTCAAAGAGATGATTGGTTTCGGCGGTTCACCCCGTGCATCCATCAATCTGGCACTCGCGGCACGTGCTTTTGCATTTATCAAACGCCGGGGTTATGTCATTCCCGAGGATATTCGTGCCGTTTGCCACGATGTGCTCCGCCACCGTATCGGACTCACGTACGAAGCGGAAGCCAACAATCTTACTTCCGAGGAGATCATCAGTGAGATACTGAATAAGGTAGAGGTGCCCTGATCTGATTGAGATTATCAACCAAAGTTCAATTCAAAAACCTCATCACGAGGTTGTGACCCAAATGGAGACGACCGATCTATTAAGAAAAGTACGACACATAGAAATAAAAGCACGCGGTCTCTCCCGCAATATCTTTGCCGGAGAATACCATTCTGCTTTTAAGGGGCGTGGTATGGCTTTTGCAGAAGTGCGGGAGTACCAGTACGGAGACGACTTGCGTGACATCGACTGGAATGTGACAGCACGCTACAACCGTCCCTATGTGAAAATTTTCGAGGAGGAACGGGAACTCACCGTCATGCTGATGATCGACGTTTCGGAGAGCCTGGGATTTGGATCGCGTAAGATACTCAAACGCGATATGGTGGCCGAGATCGCCGCTACTCTGGCCTTCTCGGCGATACAGAACAACGACAAGATTGGCGTTATCTTTTTTACCGACAAAGTGGAGAAATTTATTCCGCCTAAAAAAGGTAAAAAACACATCCTTTTCATTATTCGCGAGATACTGGGGTTCACTCCAGAAAACAAGGGTACCGATCTGAACATGGCACTGCGTTACATGACCAATGCCATCAAGAAGAAATGTACCGCGTTCCTGATATCCGATTTTATCGACCCCGACGATTATAAAAAAGCATTGCAGATAGCCAACCGCAAGCACGACGTGGTGGCCATTCAGGTTTATGACCAGCTGAGTACCGACCTCCTTCCCGTGGGCCTGATGAAAGTCAGAGACCCTGAAACAGGAGAGGAACGATGGATCAATACCTCCTCCCGAAAGTTTAGGGAAAGATATCATAACTGGTGGAGCAGCATTAAGAGCAATATGCAGTATGCTTTCCGACAAAGTGGTGTGGACAGCGTGGCGGTCTCTACCGACGACGATTATGTGAAGGCGCTCCTGCAATTATTTCAGCAAAGAAAGTGACATTGAGAACCAGGAAATATCATATCGACTTGTGGATGAGAACAGCATGGATGTTGTGTGCCATCTCACTCTCGTTGCCGCTGACAGCTCAGCGTGCGTCGGTGCAGGCAACCGTACAGCCCACTGAAATTCAGATCGGCGAGCAAGCGCTGATCAACCTGAAGGTGATCACACCCAAAGATAAAACCATTCTTTTCCCGGTTTTTGAGAAAGAGATTATCCCCGGTATCGAGGTAATCACCATGCTGCCGCCAGA
>DHTF01000108.1:26518-32026 GCA_002411515.1 Proteiniphilum sp. UBA5267
ACCCTTTACCATATCCCCCATATGTCGGTTTTTGACGGTACCGATACCATTTTCTCCAACTCCTTTGGACTGAAAGTGACTTCACCCCAGCTCTCGGACTCTACCCTGGCTTATTTGGAGAAAATTAACAAGGGAGAGACCGACTCCATCGATTTTGAACAACTACAATTGCGCGATATCAAGCCTGTGCGCAAGGCACCTTTCGTGTGGACCGATTACCTTTGGATCTTATGGATTGTGCTGGCGGTCATGTTATTCATCGCACTCATTGGCGTGGTCATATTTTTGGTACTGAAGAAAAAACGGAAAGGTTATATTTTCAAACCGCCCCTGGTGTTGCCGCCGCATGTGCGGGCCATCCGTGAACTGGACAAGTTGAAAGAAGAGAAAATCTGGCAGCAGGGCAGAGAAAAAGAATTCTATAGCAGGCTCACAGATACGCTTCGCCGCTACCTGGATGAACAGGAGGGAATCAACGCCATGGAGATGACTTCGGGTGAGATACTGAACGAGATACGTGATCTGTCGGATGTGGAATCGGTTTTCAACAACCTGAAACAGATCCTCACGACCGCCGATCTGGTGAAGTTTGCCAAATACAAACCCTACCCGGACGAGAACGATCTGAGTATGGTCAACGCTTATTTCTTTGTGAACCAGACCAGAGAACCTGATCCGGTTCCCCAAAAAGAGAATTTACAAAAGAACAATCATGAGGTACCCCAGGAGGGCGCCACAAAGAATGAATAAAGCATGGAATTTCTGCATCCTGAATATCTTTTTCTGTTGTTGCTGCTGCTCCCGCTGATTGGGTGGTATGTGATGCGACTGTCAAAGACACAGGCTTCCTTCAAGCTGGCGTCTACGCTCGCTTTTAAAGGAATGAAGCCCGATTTCAGGATCTATATGCGCCATCTGCCTTTTGCCTTGCGATTGATCTCCCTTGCCCTCATCATCATCGTGATTGCCCGTCCCCAGTCGGTGAGCAATTGGGAAGAGACCGAGTCACAGGGTATCGACATCGTGATGGCGCTTGATGTGTCGGGGTCGATGCTCTCACAGGATCTGCAACCCGACAGGCTGCAAGCCGCCAAGAAGGTAGCGTCTGAATTTATTACCGACAGAAAGAATGACAACATTGGCTTGGTAATCTTTGCCGGTGAGAGCTTCACGCAGTGTCCGCTGACGACCGATCACAAGGTGTTGCTCAACCTGCTGAACGAGATCAATTTTGGGATGATTGAAGATGGAACAGCCATTGGATTGGGATTGGCTACTTCGGTGAACAGGCTGAAAGAGAGTGTTTCCGATTCACGGGTGGTGATCCTGCTAACCGATGGAACCAACAACAGCGGACAAATAGCGCCGCTTACTGCTGCCGACCTGGCACGCTCCTACGGGATACGTGTCTACACGGTGGGTGTAGGAACCAAGGGTATGGCTCCCACGCCGGTGAACACACCCTATGGCATTAGGATGCAAAACATGCCCGTGGATATTGATGAGAAAACACTCACCGAGATTGCGGCGATGACCGGGGGACAGTACTTCAGGGCACAGGACACTGAGGGCCTTCGGCAGGTATATGAAGAGATCGATGAAATGGAAAAATACCTGGTCAGTGTACAGAACGTAACCCGGCGACAGGAATTGTTCCTTCCTTTTGCGCTGTTTGCACTGGGTTTGATATTGCTGGAGCTGCTTTTGCGAAGAACCTGGTTAAGGAATATTCCATAAATGGCGCAATTATAAAGGTATAAACTAAAGCAAGACATGTTTAGATTCGGAAATCCGGAATATTTATGGTTGTTCACCGCCATGCCCCTGTTGCTGGCGGCCTACATCTATCTGAACATCAGAAAGCGTAAAGCGGTGCAAAAGATGGGCAACCTCTCCACGCTCAAGATGATGATGCCCGAATTATCGCTGAAACGTTCTTACCTGAAGTTCTGGCTTATTTTTGGCGCGCTCTGTACGGGTATCTTCATGATTGCCCGTCCCCAGTTTGGCACCAAAGTAGAAACAGTGGAGAAAGAAGGAATAGAACTGGTGATTGCCATGGATGTCTCCAACTCCATGCTGGCCAAAGATGTTTCCCCCGACAGGTTGTCGCGTGCCAAACAGATCTTATCGCGTCTCATCGATGTGCGGAAAAACGACAAGGTAGCCCTGATTGTCTTCGCGGGAGAAGCATACGTGCAGATGCCTCTTACATCGGATACACAATCGGCAAAGATATTCCTCAATACCATCGACCCCAGCCTTGTGCCCATACAGGGTACCGCCATCGGAGAGGCAATCAGGCTGGGAGTAAGCTCCTTCTCCAGCAACGAGGAGATCAGCAAGGCCATCGTAATCATCACGGACGGTGAAGATCATGAGGGTGATGCCTCCGAAGCAGCTGCGGAAGCAGCAAAGATAGGTGTGATGGTCAATGTACTGGGGATAGGTTCACCCGACGGTTCACCCGTACCTGCTCTGGAGTATGGAAGTAATTTCATGACCGACAACGAAGGCAACGTTGTGGTCTCGCGTCTGAATGAACAAATGGGCATGGAGATTGCACAGAGTGGAGAGGGATTTTATGTGCGTGCCGATAATTCGAACAAGGCAATCCGGGCGCTGGAGACCCAGCTTGATGAGCTGGAGACAGGTAAATCGACCAGCCTCTCTTATTCTGAATATGATGAGAAGTTCCCCTTACTGGCATGGATTCTTTTGGTCATCCTGCTGCTGGAGATGCTGGTGTATGAGAAGAAAAACAGGTTATTCAGAAATGTGAGGCTTTTTAAATGAGCTTTCAGCTGAGCGCAAAAATAAAAGGATAAATGAACAGATTGTTTGTAAAATATAGTTTATTGTTGCTACTGTTGATGCTCCTCCCTTTGTCGGTTTCTGCACAGAAGGATGTAAGGAAGAGTATCCGGAAGGGTAACAAGGAATATTCCCAGCAGAAATTTCCGGAGGCCACTATTTTATATGAAAAAGCACTGAGCGAAAATGCTTCCTCTAAAGAGGCTACATTTAATCTTGCCAACACGCTGTATAAGCAGAAAGAGTGGGATAAGTCCATCGAGCAATACAATCATTTCATCTCGCTGGAACAGGAAAACCCCGCGGAAGCTTCAGCAGGCTGGCACAACATAGGCAATGCCTTGCTGCAAAAAAAAGATTTGCAGAAATCGATGGAAGCCTACAAAATGGCCCTGCGGCTGAATCCGCAGGACGAAGAAACCCGCTACAACCTGGCAGTGGTGCAGAAGATGATCCAGGATCAGGAGCAGCAGGATCAGGGCGAAGGAGAGCAGGAGCAGCCACAACAGGAACAACAGCAGGAGCAGAATCAACAGCAGCAATCTCCTCAAAATCAGCAGGATCAAGAGAAGAAAGCAGAGCAACCTGATCAACCTGAACAGATGTCGCGTGACAATGCCCGGCAGCTGCTCCAGGCCATAGAGCAGGATGAGCAGCAGACACAGGAAAAGGTGCAGCAGATAAAAGCCCAGGAAAGAGAAACTGAGGCAGAAAATAACAGAAGGAACAACAAAAACTGGTAAATAACGGTGATGCATATAAAACAGAAACAACAAGGCGTGATGCTCCTTCTCCTCCTGGCATTCCTGTTAATAGGTAATGCAACCAGGAGTATGGCGCAGGTGACGTTCAAAGCTTCGGCACCCGCAGCAGTCGTGCAGGGAGAACAGTTCAGGTTAAGTTTTGTACTGAACAAGGAAGGGAGAGAACTCCGTTTACCCGATATGCCCGATTTCGACCTCCTTTTTGGACCCAGCACCTCCACCAGCTATAGCCAGCGCACGATAAACGGGAAAACCACCTCAGAAAGCTCGGTAACTTATACCTACATTCTTGTAGCGAAGAAGCCTGGATCGTTCTCTATTCCAGCAGCTTCTATCACTGTCGATGGCAGCAATTACAAGTCGAATGCAATTCAGATCAAAGTGCTCCCTCCCGATGAAAAAGCTTCACAGGGAGCCACTTCCCGTGATCGTTCATCCAGCGAGTCGACCTCCTCTGGTACAGCAACCGTCTCTGCCAGAGATGCATTCATCAGGGCTATTGTCTCTAAAAACAGCATCTATGAGCAGGAAGGGTTCACAGTTACCTTCCGTTTATATACCACGCTGAACATTGTGAATTTTGGGAAGATTCAATTTCCCGAATTTGAGGGATTCATGGTGGAGGATGTACCCTTGCCGGTCAATCAGCAGCTACAGATGGAGCGATACAATGATCGGAATTATTATACGGCGGACCTGAGAAAGACATTGCTCTTCCCGCAGCGCTCCGGGCAGATAACCATTCCAGCGGGCAACATCGAGATGGTCTTCTCCGTGCCTTCCGGAAAGAGTGTATCCACCTTCTTCGGTGCGCAGGAAGTGATGGTAGATGTAAAGAAAAATCTGACCACCAACCCTCTGGCTATTCATGTGAAGCCGTTGCCTGCAGACAAACCTGCCAGTTACGCAAACGCTGTGGGTACCTTCACGCTGAACCCGTCTATCAGTACGGATAAAGTAAAAGCCAACGAGGCAATCACCCTGACCCTGGAGATTTCCGGTACCGGGAACATGAAGTTGATCCGCAACCCAGAAGTTGCTTTTCCCGATAATTTCGAACTGTATGATCCGGTAGTGGACAATGCCCTGAATGTGACCACCAACGGACTTACCGGTATCCGGAAGATATCCTATATGGTCATACCCCGCTACGAAGGAAATTATGCCATTCCTCCGCTGGAATTTACTTATTTCGACCCTGCGACAAACAAATACAAAACGCTCACTACTCCCGAATATAAGCTGCAGATAGCCAAAGGTGATCCCGGCAGCGCTGCTGCAAGCGACTTTGTAAATCGCCAGGATGTAAAAGTAGAACAGGATATCCGTTTTTTGAAGACAGGTGAGATAACTTATCTCTCCCGCACGAACTTCTTCGTGGGATCATTCGCATACTGGCTGTGGTATCTCATTCCTCTGACTCTGCTGATTGTGTTGTTCCTGATAAACCGGAAGCAGGCGCGTGAAAATGCCAATGTAGCCCTGATGCGTACAAAGAAGGCCAACAAGATGGCTGTCAGACGCCTGAAAACGGCTGGGAAATACCTCAAAGAACAGGACAAAGAGCAATTCTACAACGAAGTGCTTCGGGCGCTTTGGGGCTATTTCAGCGACAAACTCTCCATTCCGCTTGCGCAGCTTTCAAAGCAGAACATCGAATCGGAGTTGTCCAAGCAGGGGATCAGCGAAGAACTTGTAGGTAAGTTTATGCATATTCTCGATACCTGTGAGTTTGCACGGTATGCACCGGCAGAGAGTGATGCCGGGATGGATCGGATTTACCAGGAAACCGTCGAGACAATCGGAGAGATGGAGAATAAGTTGAGAAAGAGCGTACGATGACCGCGAAAGCAAAAAGAGGAAAAATGAAATCGATTAAATTGATACTACTACTGCTGTTTGTGCTCTCCCTCCCTGTGAAAATGAATGG
>DHTF01000108.1:32259-37581 GCA_002411515.1 Proteiniphilum sp. UBA5267
TGTATGAGGAACTCGTAGCTAAGGGTATCCATGAGGATAAAGAATCGGCGCAGCTCTATTACAATCTGGGTAATGCCTATTTTAGAGATAATCAGCTGGGGAAGGCCATCCTCAATTACGAGAGAGCCCTGCTACTGAATCCGGGCGACAGCGATATACGGCACAATTTGCGTTTTGCCCAAAACAGAACCGAAGATCGGATCGAAACGGCCGGTGACCTGTTTCTTACCCACTGGTTTCATGCTGTACGTGATCTTTACCACTCTAATGGATGGGCAAACCTTGGCGTGATTCTCTTTATCCTTTTACTGCTCTCTGTGGGTACATTCCTCTTTGTCCGCATTCTCTGGATCCGGAAAAGTGCATTTTATGCAGGTCTTGTGCTGGTCGTCCTTATTGTCATGACAAACATCTTTGCCTTCAACCAGAAAAACGAGCGCATTCACAGAAACAATGCCATCGTCATGACGGGAGCAGCTCGGGTGACTGCTGCACCCAATGAAAATAGCAACGCTCTTTTTGAACTGCATGAAGGTACCAAAGTGAAGATCAGAAGTAGCGATGCCGAGTGGTATGAGATTGAAATTGCCAACGGCAGCGTGGGATGGACGAACAAAAATAACGTGGAGATCATCTGAAACGGGGCGGGGAATTACTCGTCCATACAGAGAAGAATAGTTGCCTGCACGTTCCATAATAAATTTTTACATGAAAGAAGCAGTAGAGGCATTGTTACCCCTGGAGCGGGATCTATTTCTGATGTTGAACGGCAGCGACTCTCTCTTTCTCGATAACTTGATGTGGACGCTGAGCGGCCGTTTGGTCTGGATACCGCTTTTCCTATTTATTGTTTTTCTATTCTTCTATAAAACCTCCTGGAAGGAGGGCCTCCTGGTCACCCTCTTTTTTGTTCTCTTGTTTGCTGTGAGCGATCAGGTTTCCTCCTCATTTTTCAAACCTTTCTTCGAACGCTTTCGCCCCACACATCACCCCGATTTCATGGACCTTGTCGACATTGTGAATGGTTACAGGGGAGGACGATTCGGTTTTATATCCAGCCACGCCACCAACAGCTTCGGCTTGGCCGTTTTTCTCAGCCTGCTTTTCCGCTATCGATGGCTCACCGTCGGTGCCCTCTGCTGGGCATTGTTAAACAGTTATACTCGCATCTATCTGGGTGTTCATTTTGTGTCGGATATCGTAGCAGGCATGTTGGTGGGCACCTTGATTGCTTTTCTGCTTTTTTGGCTTTATCGCTTTGTGCGCAGCAGACTGCTTCTTCATTCCTGGCTCCCCAATCAGTCGGTTTATGGCCGCAAACATGCGATCCTGCTCTCGCTTTTTATTCCTGTTTATCTTGTTGTGTTGACTATTTTTAGTTCATTTTTAGCAACTTTACCCCACTGATCATGTTCTATTAATAGGAGCGAAACATTTTAGTAATTATTTTTAGAAATGCTTTGGGATATCTGTTTTTTTGTGTAAGTTTAGGGCATGAAATAATCCCATATGCATTCACAATAAAAAAATAAAAAGCCATGGCAAGAACAATTACTTTTAACGAATTGAGGGAACTGAAAGACAAACTCCCCGATGGTAGTATCCACCAAATAGCAACGGAGTTGGATATGAAGCCTGAGACAGTCCGGAATTATTTTGGTGGATACAATTACAAAGAAGGAAAAAGTGTAGGAATACACATTGAACCGGGACCAAATGGTGGTATTGTTGTGCTCGACGATACCACAATCTTTGATAAGGCTTTGAAAATACTCGGGTATGATGATTACCCACAAGCCGACATCGTAGAGACAAATGAAATAGATTAATCAGATAACAAAACCCAATATTTAACACTCAGGTAGTCGGATATTGGGTTTTTTGGTCTTTATCTAACACAGTGTTGCGTTTCTTAAATCCATGTTCACATAAAAGGAAATACATATGGAAAAAGATAAACTGGTTACGGTAGCCATTCATTCATATGAGAAAGCTCATATTCTCAAATCGATTCTGGAATCGGAAGGTATTCCAGCAGTTATACATGGCATTAAAATGATCGATCCGGTCATCCCGGGAAATGTACGTGTACGTATCAATGAAGCCGATCTTCCCAAAGCGCTGCGTATTATTGAAAAAGTAGACTTTACTTCCCAGGTAGATAAAGAGCAGGAGCAAGAGCTCAGCAAAGAGGTCCTCGTGCCGGTAGATTTCTCGGAGTACTCTCTCGCTGCATGCGAGTTTGGCTTTCGTCTGGCAAAGGATTTAAACTGTAAGGTAAAGCTGCTACATGCTTTCTTTACTCCATTCTATCCGGGTGCAATTCCTTTCGGAGATTCATTTACCTTGCAGGCCACCGACAAAGAACTGTACCAGGATATAAAACGTAAAACCGAAGGCGAGATGCAGGCGTTGGTGCAGAAGATTCAAAAAGAAATTGATGCTGCTTTGTTACCGAAAGTGCCTTATCAAACTCTCCTGTTGGAGGGCCTTGCCGAAGAAGAGATTATCTCCTATTCTAGGAAAACGCGCCCCATGGCGATTGTGATGGGCACACGCGGAAAGAATGCCAAAGAACTCGATCTGATCGGAAGTGTGACAGCAGAGGTGATGGAAGGTAGCAAAACTCCTATCTTTGCTATTCCAGAGGGTGCGAAAGCCCGTGATCTTTCCGCGATGAAAACCATTGTCTTTCTAACCAATTTTCAGGAAAGGGAGTTTAAAGCGTTCGACATCATGATGAATTTCCTCGCCTCCTATCCTGTTAAGGTCTACCTTGCCCATATTGCAAAGAAAGAAGATGTCTGGAATGAAATAAAGCTGTCGGGTATTCAAAAGCGCTTCGCTGAGTTGTATCCTCAATTACGCACCGAATATAAGTTAATTGAACAGAACGAAGGGCTGGAAGAAGCTCTGGAAAAGTTTGTAATAGAACATCAGATTGACATGATTTCACTTTCGAGTTCACGCCGCAATATCTTTGCACGGATGTTCAATCCAGGCATTGCCCGCAGGATGTTGTTTCATTCTGATACACCCTTGCTGGTGATCAAAGGAATGTAATGAAGGATGTGTCATATCTACCAAAAAAAGGCTTCTGTACAGAAGCCTTTTTTTGGTAGATTATGTCTGTTTTTTTTATTGCAGACCCAATTTGGTTTTCACCGTGGGCGTAATGTTCGTGGCTGTTGGGCTTACATACACAATGGGTGATTGCATGGTGGAGACATCGAAAACAAAGGTGAATTGGTTTTCATCGCCGACAGCTTTGATGGCATCTGCAATTTTTTTGTTCACCGGTTCGAGCAGTTTTTGCTGTAGCTGCTGAATCTCCTGCTGACTGTTTTGGAGGTATACCTGATATCTCTCTTGAATCTGAGCCAGTTGTTTTTGCTGGTCTTGCTGTATCGCCTCAGAGGTGGCTGGTGCTTTGTTGAATTCTTCCGACTTTTTGTTGAATTCATCCACCAGAGCCTGTCCATTCTTGGAGATTTCTTCCTGTTTCGCGCTGAGTTGTGTTTCAATACCGGCCAGTTCAGGCATGGCACCGAAGATCTCCTGTGCATTGAGATATGCAATTTTCACATTCTGTGCCACAGCTGCGATGGGAGCCAGTGCAATAAAAAAAATCAATAATTTCTTAAACATGGTTTCTATTCGTATTTATAATTAAAATTCCGTTCTTATACCGACACAAAGATAAACTATTTATTTTTAATAGCCTAACAGTGAAAGCACTTGATCGCTTATATCGATCTCCGGTGTGGCAAAAATGATAGAGGTGGCAGAGGCCCTGTCTAACACTACGCTATAGCCCTTCTCAGTGGCAATGTCTTTTACTGCAGCATAAATGTTATCCTGAATGGGTTTGATCAACGTTTCCTGCTGCTTGAACAACTCACCCTGAGGCCCGAAATACTGGTTTCGCAACTCCTGAATGGCGTTTTCCTTCGCCACAATTTCGTTTTCACGTTTGGTCTTTTCTGCTCCGTTGAGGAATGCCAGGTCGGCTTGATATTTTTTATAGAGTGCGTCCACCGCCTCTATCTCCGTGTCGACTGTGCTTTGCCACTGTGTGGACAAGCTTTCTATCTGCTTGTTGGCACTTTCGTATGCTGGTATTCTTTCGAGTATATACTCCATGTCGATGAGTGCATAACGCTGAGCATAGGAGCCACTTAAAGCCAATGACATGAACAATGTGATTATTAACAGTGTCTTTTTCATCATGATTTCTTTTTTTAGTTGAATCAAACGGGAATGCGCTTCATTTATGCAGACAACAAAACCAGGATACAACTTCCTGTAAGTTACGCTGTCGCTAGTTGTTATGTAAGACGGTTTTATATTTCAAACGTTTACCGCAATACCCGTAAAAAAAGTTAAACAAGGTGTAGCCAGAGACAACTTGTCTTAGAACTCCTGTCCAATGATAAAGTGGAACTGGCTTCCTCCCCTTTCACGGCTGCCACTGCCAAAGACAGTGTCAAATCCGTATGCCCAGTCGATACCCATTAATCCGATCATGGGCAGGAATATACGGGCACCCACACCTGCTGAACGTTTCAGATCGAAAGGGTTCAAGTCTTTCACGTTATACCAGGCGTTACCTGCTTCCAAAAAGGCCACGCCGTAGATGGTGGAGTTGGGTTCCAGAATAAAGGGATAACGCAGCTCCAGTCCCAAACGGGTGTAGGCACGTGCCTGTGTGGCAATGGAGTTATTCTCATAGCCTCTCAGTGCTATGTTTTCGGTAGCAAAAGAACTGGTATAACCACTCATGCCATCCCCTCCCACGTCGAACGTTTCAAACGGGGTCATTTTGTTTTTGTTGTAATGTCCGAGAACGCCGAACTCCACGCGTGTCGCTATTACGGGCGTGCGGGTCACCGTAGAAGGTGTGAGCGGAGTGAATGTGCGTACTTTCAGCTTCCACTTGTGGTACTCGCTCCATTTGTATTTATTCGGGTCGCTGTATGCCATGGCGTCATAATCGTTTCCGTCCCATAAAGAAAAGGGAGGGGTGGCGCTTACACTCAGCGTGAACTGCGAGCCAGTGCGTGTGTAGATGGGGTTATCGGTAGAAATACGCGACAACGTCAGACCGAGTGTGATGCTGTTGCTCGTCCCGGTTTGAAAAGGGAATTGGTTATACGACCAGTTCTTCAAGCCGTAACGTTGGTATCCCAATTCTGCCATGAATTGAAAGTAGTCATCGGGCCATTCAAGTCGTTTACCATAACCCAGTGATACGCCCACCATGCTGAACACCTGATCGGGGTCGTAAGCATATTCTGCCATGTCCTGGTAACCATATCCGCC
>DHTF01000108.1:37793-42581 GCA_002411515.1 Proteiniphilum sp. UBA5267
CCATATCCGCCGTACCCACTGCCATATCCGTACATGTAGGGATTATAATAGCTGTTCTGCGAATAATAATTGGTGTTCAGTCCGGTATATCGTGAATAGTATGCGCTCACCGACAGATTGTTGGGCCTTTTCCCTCCAAACCAGGGTTCCATAAACTGGAATTGATAAGACTGGTAGTAACGACCATTTGTCTGTGCACTCAGTACCAGCGTTTGTCCCTCACCCTGTGGTATAATGCCTCTGTGCATGGAGGGGTTCAGCAAATTCTTCAGGGAGAAGTTGTTCAGTTTCAAACTGAGTTTACCCACAAGCCCGGTGACACCCCAGCCGGCGGAGAATTCAATTTGGTCGTTCCCTTTCGATGTGAGCGGATAGGTGATGTCTACCGTACCGTCCTCGGGATTGGGGGTGATACCCTGGCCGATGTCTGCGGAGAGAGCTTCAGGGTCGAAGTGCCCCGTTTGTGCAATTTCACGTACCGAGCGGAGCAGGTCTTCCTTGCTAAATACAGCTCCCGGCTTGGTGCGTAGCTCCCTTCGGATTACATCTTCATACAAACGGTCGTTTCCTTGAATAACAACCCTTTTAATAGTTGCTTTGGGTCCCTCAACCACACGCAACTCCAAATCTACGGAGTCGTTCTCAATGTTGATCTCAACAGGGTCGATGTTGGAGAAAAGGTAACCGTTGTTCTGATAAAGATTCACGGCTGCATCTTCATCGGATATCAATCTTTCCTGTAGTTTCTTTTGGTTGTATATGTCACCCGGGCTCATGTTCAACAATTGTTCGAGCCGCACCGAGGGGTACTGCGTGTTGCCCACCCAGTTGATGGAACGGATATGATATTGGGGACCTTCATCCACCAGCAACTCAATATTTACGGTTTTATCGTCGTATTTATAGACAGTGTCGCGGAGAATCTCTGCGTCACGATAGCCTTTCTCCTGGTATTTGGTGAGTACATTTTTCTTGTCTGCTTCATAAAGGTCTTCCACAAACTTTTTCGCACGGAATATATTCCGGATCTTTCCCTTCTCGTTGGTTTTTTTCATCGCCCACTTCAGCTGATTGTCGGTAAGCGCTTCGTTTCCTTCTATCTGGATGCTGTTGACCTTGAGCTTTTCTTTTTTATCTACATCTACCTCCAGTACAACCTGGTTTTTCTGGGTGCTGTCGGGTCGCTGAAAGATGCGTACTTCGGCATCACCAAAACCCTTCTCCTCAAAGAAGCTTTTGATGATTGTCTCTGCCCTGTCGATTTGAGGAGGTGTAATCTGATTCCCTTTTACAAAGCCGATCTTCTTCTCAATATCTTCCTGCTCGCTTTTTTTCATGCCCAGGTAGCGAATGTCGGCAACGCGGGGACGGTCGGTGAGTTTGATCTCAAGCCAGACGCTGTCGCCTTCGATCCTCTTCTGCAGTATCTTTACATCAGAAAACAGACCCTGTTTCCAGAAACGCTTCAGTGCGTTGGTAATATCCTCGCCGGGGATTTGTATCTCCTGCCCCTTCGACAGTCCCGAAAAGCCAACAAGGACAAATTTCTGATCTTCATACATGGTCCCTTCCACTCCTGTGACATCGATATCGGCAACGACATATTTTTTTGGAGGGGCAGTGTAGTTGACGCTGAGTTCACTCGGAACCGTAGTACGCACACTGTCGTTGGTCTGTGCCAATGACAATGTCTGTGAAAGAAGCGTGAATAACAAAAGTAAAGTGAATGTTCTTTTCAACATTGTGATATTTCTTTTCTCTGACTGTCTTTTGTTCAGTGTGGTCTATTTATTTTTCTGATTCTATCTGTTCGCTGGTTTTGCCATATCTCCTTTCGCGACCCTGATAGTCGAGTATGGCTTCATACAGCTCCTCCTTACCGAAATCGGGCCAAAAGGTATCTGTAAAATACAACTCGGCATATGCACATTGCCACAACAGAAAATTACTGATCCGTTGTTCTCCCCCGGTCCGTATCAACAGGTCGGGGTCGGGCAGATCGCTAGTGCTGAGATACCGGCTGATGGTTTCTTCGGTGATATCTTCTGTCTTCAATGTACCTCCGATCACATCACTGGTAATTCTGCGGGTAGCCTCAGCAAGTTCCCACTTGGAGGAGTAACTTAACGCAATGACCAGTTTGAGGTTCTTGCCTTCCGCCGTTTCGTGGATGCATACCTCAAGTGCTTCCCTTACATGGAGTGGAAGTCGGTTTTTGTCGCCAATAGATGCAATGCTGACGCCATTTTTCCTGAGGTCTGCGGTCTCCTGGGTAATGGCATACACCATGAGGTTCATGAGTCCTTCGATCTCCTCAGTGGGGCGGCGCCAGTTCTCGGTAGAGAAAGCATATAGTGTAAGAGTCTGCACCGAAGCTTCAATAGCAGCTTCCACCACTTTTCTGATGGCGTTCACTCCTTCGCGGTGCCCTTCGGCTCTTTCCAATCCCTTTTCTTTTGCCCAACGTCCATTCCCATCCATGATAATGGCGATATGCGCAGGAAGACGACGATGGTCAATTTTTTCAAATAGTGACATCCTTTTTGTGGCTAATATGTTAGTTGCCGTGACATGGGTCATCTCTCAAACCGAAATTCCAGGTGAGGCAAATCATTGTAAATGAATACCAATCCTGGTTTTTGAGGAGGCTGCTCCCGATTCCGTAGGGTTGATCTAAATTCCACCCCTGCGTGGTGCGTGTCACGTCAAAATCATCTGCAAACAATTTTCGTATCGAGCATTCGACAGCAACATTCAATCTGTTTTTTAGTTTGACCTTCAACCCCACACCAAAAGGGATGTGTAAGCCCACATAATCCTGTTCACTAGGAGCATAGGTCAAGCCGGCACCCACTAACAGGTAGGGTGTATAAGATCTCGTCCCCAAATACCGATAGTTGTCGCTATATGGCAGGAAGTTCCACTCAATCTGGGAGCCTGCCTCGGCAAAGGTACGTTTAAAAACGGTTTGCCCAGCAGCTGGGAAACGGTTGCCCGATTCGCGCGTGTCTCCGTAAACCCTTCCTGCAAGCAGGTTCACTTTCAGCGCCCAGTGGAAGGTGAGGTTATAACGAAAAACCACGCCTCCTGCCAAGCCGGGATTGTACAAAAAACGGCTTTTGTTGGCATCTCCCATGTAGGAGGAAACCCCTGCGGCCAGCCCTGTTTCGTATTTATACTCCTGTGCATACAGAGAGTCGGGACAAGCTACAGAGAGTAATCCCGCTATTGCTGCTACAAGCAGAGGCTTATCCGGAAACTTCATACCTTCATTCCTTTAAATCCTGTTACCAAGAGAACGGAAAATCGGGCAATAAATTATCTTTTGCTCAATAATTGTAGCAACCCATGTGCTTGCTCAGTTTGTATCAAACTTATTGAGCCTGCCTCTCCATATATCGGCCAGTTGTGTTTGTGTGCCGGATATTCCGCCGAATATCCAGATATAATTATCCTCATCGGTGATAACCGAAGCGGATGTTCGTTGTGTAAAGTTCTCTGGGAATAGCTGATTTTCTGCTGTTTCAACCCAGTCGAGTCCGAAGTTTTCAGAGTACATCAGTTTGTTTTTTCCAGAAGCTGAGATCATCAGGTAAGGCTTGTCATCATAAAAAAACAAGCTGCTACCAATCAGTGATATCGTGTTGGGAATTCTTGAATGAATGTGGGTGATGGAGCCGTTATTTTCAAGTAAGATCCAGACAACATTGTTAAACAGGTTCTCCGTTGTTGTCCCCCCCGTTATGATAAGATATTTGGAGTAGAACTCCGGAAGATCCACCTTGGTAACCGAGAAATCCTTTACGGGCAGGTTTGTCGGAACCTTGTTCAAACTCGTCAATACAGTGAAATCGTCTGTCTGCACGAAAGTTAGTTGGCCGTCGATCTCTGCTGCAGCTAGAATGGCGCCGTGCGTTGCCAGAGGAAGCTCTCCATAAATTGCTTTTACCGTGTAGGGTGTGATAACCTTACCCCAGTTCACGCCATCGCTTGATTGATAAACAGTGCCAGTGGTGGAATCGAGTCCAAACACAGCTGCCTGGGTGGGTGTCAACGAGGAGAGTGTCAGAGTGGGGGGCAATCCAGTGGGGTTTACCGTGCTCCAGTTGGTTCCATCGGAGGCATCCGAGGAGAGAGCCTTTATGCTGCTGCCTGATTTGAGGTAGGTGATAAAGCGATTTTTGAAAGCGATTGTTTTCTGTGAATCAAAAGGAAGTGGCAGATAGTCTGATTTTTTTTGTTCCCATGAAAGGATATAGGGATCTTCCTGGTGGATACGCAATTCAAAATCATAGGATTTATTTGTAAGGCCATCGGGTGCGGTGGTCGTGATCCGTTGCAATCGGTTTACGTCTACCGAGTCGGTTTCAGTCCAGTAGTAGGAGCTGTCGGGGTTCAGCGTAAGCTTCACTGCCGAAAATGGGTAGTATGTGCTGGAGGCTTTAATGTTCAGAAGCACGCTGTCTACATGAAACAAGTAAGGCAACGGCTCTTTGTTGAAGATCTTGCCGTTAATTTGGTCAATGGTAAACTCGGTGTCCGATAGCACGTCAGTTGTGTCAGTGGTAGATGACAGGGAAAATGCATAGATTTGTGCATCGGGTGAATATTCTACGTCCTCACTGGATGAGTTAAGGCAGGAGGAAAAGAGCAACAGGTTAAGAGCAAGCACCCATGCCGGGGAAAAATATTTAGATATCATTCGTTTCAAAAATATTGTACAGCACGTTTGAGATATGCAAAAGTAGAAAGATTTTTCTCTTTAACCATATTAAAATGAATATTTAA
>DHTF01000108.1:42745-42904 GCA_002411515.1 Proteiniphilum sp. UBA5267
TTTAAAGAAAATTTCGAGTTATTGGGCACTTTAAATGGGATTGGCTTGCGTCAAGGTACTTTTTGATGCTTATTTCTTCGCCTTGAATTTCAGGTGCTTTGGTACCACTGTGAAGCATGGTTGCTGATTTCTCAATATAGGCTTCATCCCACATGTTCT
>DHTF01000108.1:43062-47835 GCA_002411515.1 Proteiniphilum sp. UBA5267
ATAGGCTTCATCCCACATGTTCTTCTCAATGAAGGAAGAAAGCAAACGGGCCCCACCCTCCACCATCAGAGAGTATATCCCTTCCTGGTAAAGGCTTTGAAGGATCTGTCGGTTAGTGTCTTCCTGAAAGTCGATTACGATCTGTTTTACCTTCTCGTGAGGAAGGTTTTCTGTTCGCGGGACTGCATTAAACACGATGGTGGGCACCTTCCCGTCGAAAAGGGCAGCAACAGGGGGTATCTTGTTTTCTCTGTCGATGACGATGCGCACAGGATTTTGTCCGTGCCACTTTCTGACAGTGAGCTGTGGGTTATCCAACAGGGCTGTATTGGTGCCAACAAGGATGCCTTGCACCTGGGTACGTATTTTATGCACGAGCATGTGGGTCAGCCTGTTGGAGATAAGCGCAGGCATTTTCTCCTGTAATGAAGCGCGGGTGTGATCCATGTAGCCATCTTTGCTCTGTGCCCATTTCAATATCACGTAAGGACGATGGTATTGTTGGTTCACAAAAAATATCCTGTTCAACTCACGTGCTTCGGCCTCCAAAACTCCTTGAGTTACCCCAATGCCATGTTCCTTGAGCATGGCAATACCACGGCCCGATACCGCCGGATTGGGATCCTTTACGGCAACCACTACATGGGGGATCTTACTTGCGATAATCAATTCGGTGCAGGGTGGTGTCTTGCCATGATGTGAACAAGGTTCCAGAGATACATACAGGGTTGAGTCAGCAAGTAAGCTCTTTTCCTTCACTGCCATGATCGCATTCACTTCGGCGTGGGCCCCTCCAAATTGTCTGTGATAACCTTCACCTATTATCCGGTCACGGTACACCACCACGGCCCCGACCATGGGGTTGGGACGGGTATAACCTTCTCCCTTGCGGGCAAGCTGCAGGCATCGCTGCATAAATACCGGATTTAATTCCATTTTAATTATCTTTGTTGGGTCAACCAGTTATCAGTAGAGCAACCCTCGCTATGCAACAGATCCAATATATTCGTCACGAATTGAGCGGCTTGTATACTCCCCCCGAAATTGCGGTGCTGGCCCGTATCATTCTCGAGGAGGTACACGGTGAGTCGCACCACCTCCTGACAGATGACAAAATTAATCATTTATCCCTTTCAAAGACGGAAAAAATGAATGATATTCTCTCCCGGCTGAAAAATGGGGAACCCTATCAGTACGTGTTGGGAGAGGCTGAATTCTATGGCAGGAGGTTCAAAGTTACTGGCGACGTGCTGATTCCTCGTCCAGAAACAGAAGAGCTGGTGGAGTGGGTTGTGTCGGATGCAGGAGACAAGAGATCACGTTATCTCGATATTGGCACCGGCAGCGGTTGTATCGCAGTGACCCTCGCAAAGGAAATTGCAAATGCCCGGGTCGATGCATGGGACATCTCAGAAAAGGCGCTGGAAGTGGCAGCCGAGAATGCCCACAATAACAAGGCGCAAGTGAATTTTTCTCAAGTAAACATCCTCCGGCCGTTGACCGTGTCGGGCCGTTATGATGTGATTGTGAGTAATCCTCCTTATGTAACCGAGGCGGAGCAAAAGGATATGAGCCGCAACGTGCTCGATTTTGAACCCCATGTGGCACTCTTTGTTCCAGACAACCGTCCTCTTTTGTTCTATGAGCGTATTGCCGATCTGGCGAAGGAGTTGCTCCACGACGGGGGGAGATTGTATTTTGAAATTAACAGGGACATGGCAGAGGCTGTAGCAACTTTGCTTTACAACGAGGGCCTTCAAGCTGTGGAGGTAAGAAACGATCTCTCCGGTAA
The DNA here is from genome assembly GCA_002411515.1 of Proteiniphilum sp. UBA5267. Lineage (GTDB taxonomy): Bacteria > Bacteroidota > Bacteroidia > Bacteroidales > Dysgonomonadaceae > Proteiniphilum. The sequence continues at coordinate 44,855 of DHTF01000108.1, forward strand.
TCCCAGGATGATTCGGGCCCTAAAACCAGGAAACCATGGATAAACCGGAAAAGATGGTGACCGCAGAGCAAGCCTTCGCACAAATGGCCCGCCTCTGTTCACGGAAAGAATGTTGTGCAGACGATGTAAAAAGGAAACTGCAACGTTTGGCTATCTCTACTGAAGCAACAGGAGAGATTATTGCCCGGTTAATAAAAGGCCGTTATATTGATGAAGCACGTTACGCACGCAATTTTATTCACGACAAAATAGCCTTCAATAAATGGGGAAAAATAAAAATAACCCTTTCGCTGCGACAAAAACAAATACCCTCCGAGGTAATCGAGACTGCTTTCGCGGAATTCACCGATAACGAGCTCAATGCCTCATTGGAACAACTGCTGTTGGCAAAAAGAAAAAATGTGAAAGGAGAATCACCCTACGAAATCAATACCAAACTAATTCGTTACGCGTTGGGAAGAGGGTTTGCGATGAAGGAAATTATACGTTGCATGCAGAAGATGAAACTGAATGAGCTACCCGATGAGACGGAATGATCTGTTGCTTGAGTTCTCCCATCTCTTTTTCCCTGCCGTCTGCATGGTATGCGGTGCGCAGCTGGTACACTCCGAAGAGTGCATCTGTTTGCGGTGCTTGTACAAGCTACCACGCACTCATAATTTCAAACAACGCGACAATGCGGCGGAGCTGCTGATGGCCGGAAGGATTCCATTTGAAAGGATTGCCTCTTTTTGTGTCTACGCCAAGGGTGGGATGCTGCCCCCACTCATTCATCAGCTGAAATACCATCGCCAGCAGAGAGTGGGGTTTTTGTTGGGGAGGCTTTTCGGTGAAGATATGCTGGGGAGCGACTTCCTGAAAACCATTGATGCAATTATTCCTGTTCCGTTGCATCCAAGGAAGGAAAGAATCCGTGGTTACAATCAGGCGGAAGTGATTGCGCGGGGGTTGTCAGAGTCCACCTCCCTACCTGTGCTAGTGGGCAACCTGAGCCGTATTCTTTTCAATCCCACACAAACCAAACGCTCCAAAACACAGCGTTGGGAGAATGTGAAGCATATTTTCCGGGTGAATGAACCCGATCTCCTCGCACACAAACATTTGCTGCTGGTAGACGATGTGATCACGACCGGTTCCACCATCGAAGCCTGCGGCATTGCCTTGCAGGAATGTCCGGGGATCAAAATCAGCGTGGCCACATTGGGGGAGGTTTTTTAGGTTATTTCATCTCCCTGTTCTTTTTTCGACAAATGAGGCTATATTAATTTTGAAATCTGTATTTTTGTAGCTTATTTGAGAAAAAACGATAAAATGAAAACCGTACAGAAATCAACAGCTGAGAAACTTCTCAAAATCAAGGCCATCAAATTACAACCATCCAATCCTTTCACCTGGGCTTCGGGCTGGAAATCTCCCATATACTGCGATAATCGCAAGCTGATGTCCTATCCCGCCATTCGCAACTTCATCAAGGTGGAGTTTGCGCGTATTGTCCTCGAGAAATATCCCCATACCGATGCCATTGCCGGCGTGGCTACCGGAGCCATTGCTCCCGGTGTTTTAGTGGCCGACCTGCTTGGCTTGCCATTTGTTTACATCCGCTCCACGCCCAAAGATCACGGACTGGAGAACCTGATCGAAGGAGACCTCAAGCCGGGACAAAAAGTAGTCGTGATTGAAGATCTGGTATCTACTGGAGGCAGCAGCCTGAAGGCCGTAGAAGCCATTCGGCGTGATGGTTCTGATGTGCTGGGAATGCTGGCCGTCTTTACCTACGGGTTCCCCCATGCTGTTCAAAGCATGAAGGAGGCAAAGGTGGAATTGACGACCCTCTGCAATTACGATGCGATTTTGGATGAAGCACTGCAGACAGATTATATCGATGAGTCGGAGCTGAAAACTTTGCAAGATTGGCGCCATAGCCCCGAAAATTGGGGACAAATCATAAAAAAAGCGAAACGATGACCGAATTTGTCAGTGAGGAAAAAATTATCCCCCATAGTGATGTCGAAGTGTTTCGCGTGCTCTCCGATCTGCAAAAACTGGAGTCGGTGAAACACCTCGTCCCGGAAGATAAACTCAGCGACTTTTCATTTGATGCAGATATGGTCACCTTTCGGTTCGACCCCCTGGGAAAGGTCGCCTTTCTTGTAGAGGAGCGCGAGCCCTACAAGCTGATCAAATTCAAATCGGATAAGCTGGGTTTCGATCTGTTTGTCTCGATTCATCTCGAGGCAGAATCGGAAAAACATACCCGGCTGCGCCTGAAACTGCTTGCCGATCTGAACCCTTTTATCAAAGGAATGGTCGAGAAGCCCATGGGTGAAGCCCTCGATAAGATCACAGACGCCCTGGTGCAGTTGCCCTACGATCGCCTCTAAGCAACCATCGTTACCCGAAGATGCCAAAATGGGCGTGTGTGTAAAAGAATAACCGGATGATCTCTTCACAGAGGTCATCCGGTTTTTGGAAAATCAAAAAGTCATATAAGAAATAGAACTAATTAGGTTGTGGTCTTTTTTCGCTTAATAGTACTCGTTCGATGAGATCACAGGGATGGGCATTTCTGTAGCTAGTTCTGCTACTGCGTCGTTATACCTGTAAATCACATCGTAAGTTGTTTCTCTTGAATATTCTTTCACTTTGACCGAGAGCTTCACGGAGTCGACGTTTTCTACCCGCATCGGTCTCAGGTCGAAGCACACGAAACCTTCGTACAGTTTGGATTGCTGACTCTGATATGAGTTATGCCGAAATTCGAGCATTGTGGATTGGGACGATGAAGACTCAACAAGCTTGTTATTTACCAAATTAATCGCGTGAGGCTGTACTCCGCCGTAGTTGAACATGAAGGAGATATTCAGGTAGTCTCCACCAACCCACACTGCGTTGGTTTTCACCGGATCATTGCCGATGCTGTCTTCATTTTGTGTATTTAGTTCAATCACCTTCTTCGTCAGAATATCCCAGATATCATTCAC
>DHTF01000108.1:48068-48865 GCA_002411515.1 Proteiniphilum sp. UBA5267
AAAACGCGCTGGTTCTTGACTGGCTTATATGGCACTGACGTGGCTGCAGGCCACAGTCGCGTACCATTGTCGAGCAATAAGGAGTATGTGTTTTCCCCTTCTGGAACCGCAGTGGCAATGTTAATACGGAATTCACCCAATGAATGAGCGCTGTCGTCGCATGATGACAGCAAGAGGATGATCCCGATTGTAGAAATGCTGATTGCCCAGAAAACCCTTCTCATACATTTTTGCTCTTTATATTTGTTAGATGCAACAAATGCAAAAACGCTGCATGAAAAAGTGACCTTATCGTACTTTTAACAATGATTAACTCTATCCGGTTGACAGGCAGGCTGCTTCCCAGCGCACTTGGAGACAAGGAGGATGAGTCTCTTTCTTTATCCTTTCGGGTATAACTTTTTGATCAGGTCCGGTCTGTTGATTGCTTTGAGCGCACGGACAATGGCGGGCTTGTTTTGCGGTTGGTGCCAGAAGAAAAAGAGGCGTTGTGCATTTTTCTCTTCTTTTGTTTTGGCTGTATATACAGGTTTCAGGGTATAGGGATGAAAGCCTGTGTAGTAGATCTCGGTTGCCAGTGTCATGGGTGAAGGGGTAAAATCCTGTACCTGCTCCAGCTTGAAATGTAGGTTTTTGGTAATGGCTGCCAGTTCGGCCATATCTTCTTCCCTGCAACCGGGATGCGATGAAATGAAGTAGGGAATGAGCTGCTGGTTCAGTGCTTCCTTTTCATTCAACTCATCAAAAATATGTTTAAATTGATAAAACAGGTCGAACGACGGTTTGCGCATCATCTC
>DHTF01000108.1:49105-53917 GCA_002411515.1 Proteiniphilum sp. UBA5267
ATAACTACGCGTGGAGGCGTTCGTCTTTTCGTCGCTACTTCGGTGCAGAAGCATATCATAACGAATACCGCTTCCAATGAAAGATTTTTTCACACCGGGTAATGCATCCACCGCATGGTAGATATCGAGCAACGGGCTATGGTCGCTGTTCAGATTGAAGCAAACTTTCGGAAAGATGCAGGATGGCTTTTTGCATTTTTCGCAGATTGAGATGTCTTTTCCTTCCATCCGGTACATGTTCGCAGAAGGACCTCCCAGGTCGCTGATGTATCCTTTGAAGTCGGGCATCGCTGTGATCTTTTTCACTTCCGCCAGAATGGATGCCTTGGAACGCGAGGCGATGAATTTACCCTGATGTGCCGAGATGGTGCAGAAAGCGCATCCCCCGAAGCATCCACGATGCAGGTTCACCGAAAATTTGATCATCTCGTAGGCCGGAATTTCCTTTCCTTTGTATTTGGGATGCGGCAGGCGTGTATAGGGCAGATCGAAAGAAGCATCGATCTCCTTTTCTTTCATCGGCGGAAAAGGAGGATTGATCACCAGCGTGTTGTCGTCTACCTGTTGTAAGATGCGGGCAGCAGCGCGGCGGTTAGACTGTTCCTCCACCACGCGAAAGTTTTGAGCCTGTTTCCGTTTGTCACGCGTGCATTCGTCATGAGAGAAGAGGCTTACTTCTTCGCTGAACAAATTTGCAGGTACTTCCTCTTTCGAACAGAGGAAAGCTGTTTGCGGGATATCCCGTATGGTGTTGAATTGTTCCCCGTGGCGTAATCTTTTGATCAGCTCTCTCAAAGGCAGTTCTCCCATGCCGTAAATCAGCAGGTCGGCCCCAGTATCTGCCAAGACGGTTTTGTGCAGGGTGTCGTCCCAGTAATCGTAATGGGTGACCCTTCTCAGTGAAGCTTCAACCCCGCCGAGCAAAAGTGGAACTTCGGGGTAAAGCTTCTTCAGGATACGGGAATAGACTGTTGCAGCCCTGTCGGGGCGCATGTCGGTGCGGCCGTCGGGCGTATACGCATCGTTAGAACGCAACCGCTTGCCGGCAGTATAATGATTGATCATGGAGTCCATTACCCCGGCAGTGACAGCAAAGAAATAACGGGGTTTGCCCATTTTCTTGAAATCACGCAGGTCATCCCGCCAGTTTGGCTGTGGCACGATAGCCACTCTGAGACCTTCGCTTTCGAGGAGTCTCCCAATGACAGCGGTACCGAATGATGGATGATCTACATAGGCATCGCCTGAGAACAAAACCACGTCCACCTCATCCCATCCGCGAAGCTCGGTCTCTTTTTTCGTGGTGGGCAGCCAATCGGTGAGTTGAAGTGGTTCTTTTTGCATCAGCGATGTTTCTGTTTGAGTTCTTTAGGTAGTTCTGCATCGATCTCCCTGGCTCTTGCTACCGCCTTGTGAATGTCAGAACAAATATTCTCGTCGCCCACAATCTGGGGGATTTTCGATTGATAGAGGCTTTCCCGTATATTCTCCCTTACGCCGGAGAGGATAACGTGTATTTTCTCTTTCTTTGAATGGCGACAGAGCGTCTCCAGGTTGTTCAGTCCCGTGGAGTCGATAAAGGGCACTTTGCGCATCCGGATGATGCGGATATTGGGGTGTTGACCGATCTCTCGCATCATCTCATCGAACTTATTGGCCACACCAAAGAAAAAGGGGCCGTCAATCTCATATACCTCCACACCCTGGGGTAGCAAGAGTACCTCCTCCTTCATATCCTGTGAGTGTGATTCCATCTCCTTCGAGATGTCGATGCTGCCCGTGGTGTGAGAGATTTGTGTGCTTTCGTTCATTCGCTTTAAGAAGGCAAAAACGGCCAGCAGCAGTCCCACGGCAATAGCGATCGTGAGGTCGAATATCACCGTCAGGAAGAAGGTGGTGAGCAGGATGGCAAGCGTGGATCTCGATTGTTTGGTGAGTGAGAGGAAGGTGCGCCATTCACTCATGTTGTAGGCCACAACCACCAGTACACCGGCCAGACAGGCCATGGGTATATGTTTTGTGAGGTCACCCAGAAAAAGCACGATGAGCAACAAAACCACGGCATGAATGATTCCGGCTACCGGTGTACGCCCACCGTTGTTGATGTTGGTCATGGTGCGTGCGATGGCGCCGGTAGCCGGAATACCTCCAAAGAAGGGGGTGATGATGTTGGCTGCTCCCTGCGCCACAAGTTCCATGTTGGAGTTGTGCTTCTTGCCGGTTACCCCGTCGGCCACCGTGGCGGAGAGCAGCGACTCAATAGAGCCGAGCATGGCAATGGTGAAAGCCGCCGGGAACAAGAGCCGCACACTTTCTAGGCTCAACGAGATGGATTCCACAGCAGGAAGCTGGCTGTTGATGATAAAACGGTCGCCAATGGTTTCAATCCCTTGTATGTTGCCATAGGTCTTTAGCAAGTAGGCGGCGACGGTCATCACGACGATGGCGATGAGTGATCCGGGAATTTTTTTGTATATTTTCGGACTCACGATGATAATGAGCACACTCGCTACGCTTATAAGTGCAGCCCACCAGTTTATGGTAGGGAAATAGTGGAAGTAAGCGATCCATTTTTCAATGAAGCCGGAGGGTAGTTTGGGGGTGGTCAACCCAAAGAAATCCTTCATCTGTGTGGAAAAGATGGTCAGTGCAATACCACTGGTGAATCCCACCACGATGGGGTAGGGTATGAATTTGATCACGGCACCCAGTTTCAGGAACCCCAGCATGACCGTCATGATACCTGCTAGCACAGTTGCCAGCGTGAGCCCCGGCACTCCGTACTGCTCCACAATGCCATAAACAATCACAATGAAGGCACCCGTGGGGCCACCAACCTGTACAGTGCTACCTCCCAGAAAGGAGATGATGAATCCGGCTATGATGGCCGTGTAAATACCTTTTTCAGGTGTAACACCTGAAGCAATTCCAAAGGCGATTGCCAGGGGCAATGCCACTACTCCTACAATCAAGCCGGACATGATGTCGGCCACGAATTTTTCCTTGTTGTAGGTTCTTAAAGACTGAAAGAGGGCGGGTTGAAAATCTTGAAGAAATTTTATTTGCATACGTTTGATAAAAAACGCTGCAAAGTTAGCAAAAAAATCAGACAATACCTTGTTCAACGAGTACACATACTCGTTCGGTTACGCGATCTTCCCCGTAAGGATTGTATCTTGTTTTCAGGCTGTTTCCGAATAATCCGGCAAAAACATTATACGTCCATGCTTTGAAACTACCCATAAATGCATCGATGATATGGTAAGAAGAGGAGTTGGTCTCCCTGTCTACCAGTTTCATCAGCAGTTGTCCCTGCGAACGGGTCAGTTTTTTCATTTTTGGGGTGTAGGCATCCATCAGATATTTCTCCATTCGGTTGAGGTGTTGTTGTCGTGCTTTATCGTCGGGGAGCGTTTCCATGTATTCATAAGTCTCGGTGATGATGCTTGCAATTTCTTTGGCATAGGGGAGGGTTTTCTTTACATCCCTGATCAGCTTGGAGTAGGCCATCCGGTCCCTGGAACTGCGGAAATTGAGGGGCGAGTACTTGATGAAATCTGTCAACCACATACAGGCTACGGTGTCACCTTCCAGAATCACGGCAGGGTATACATTCGGCATCAGGAATATGGTGGAAACGGGATTACTCGTCTCGGGGTTGACGTTGGCTGCGTAATAACCCTGCGCTTTTATCCCTGGTGATAAGAACGCCAAACAAAGCAGAATCCACAAAAGAAAAAGTCTTTTCATAACAACGCAAAGATAAATGCAATGTTTTATTTAACCATGAAAGAGCACGTTAAGTGTAGTTAATTAACTTGCGAGTTTTTAGAATGTTAAGAAAAAAAATTACCAAAAAAACGCTAAAATGATACCGCACATTAAACCTCCAAAACTACAAAAAAAAATTGTTTTCGCAACAAATTCCCGGAAGAAAGTGTAAATTTGAAAAAATAACAAGTTATATATGGAATATTATCATCTCGGTGAGCTTGTGCATAAGCAAGCATTGAAGCTGAAACACAAAACAGCTTTGAAGTATCAGTCCCCTCAAGGTGAATGGCTCGATATGTCATGGGAAAGTTTATCTCATCATATCATGAAAGCCGCGCAGGCAATGGCTGAAATGGGTGTTCAACCCTATGAAAACGTGGGTATATACTCACAGAATATGGAAAAATACCTGATTGCCGATTTTGCCGCATATGCCAACAAGGCCGTCATGGTGCCCATGTATGCGACCTCGTCGCCCATGCAGCTCAGCTACATTCTCAACGATGCAAAGATCAGGTTGCTGTTTGTGGGCGAACAGTTTCAGTATAACAATGCCTATAAGGTACAGCAGGAGCTGCCCCTACTGGAGAAGCTGATTATTTTCGATCCTCAGGTGGTATTGAAACCTGACGATAAGACTTCTGTTTATTTCGATCATTTCATCACTACCGGTGATAACTCTGAATCGATGGCGCTCGTGAACTCCAGGTTAAAGCAGCTCGAAGAGACTGATTTGGCCAGCATCATTTACACATCCGGGACCACAGGAGAACCCAAGGGGGTGATGCTCACCCATGCCAACTATATGAACGCCTGCAATATTCATGACATCCGTCTCACCAACCTGTCGGATAAAGATCTTTCCATGTGTTTTTTGCCGCTGACCCATATTTTCGAAAAAGCATGGACCTATTATTGTCTTCACAAAGGCATTACTGTGGCTGTGAACCATGATCCGAGTGAAATACGGAAGACGCTCACGCAGGTACGGCCTACATTGATGAGTAATGTACCCCGTTTTTGGGAGAAAGTATACGA
>DHTF01000108.1:54067-54309 GCA_002411515.1 Proteiniphilum sp. UBA5267
CGTTTTTGGGAGAAAGTATACGATGGAGTGAAAGAAAGAATCGACAGCGCTTCTGGTATCACCAAGTGGTTGTTCAATGATGCGGTAAAGACAGGCCGGCGTCACAACCTCGATTATGTGAACGAGGGGAAAAGGGCTCCTTTGGGTAATCGGATAAAGTTTTTCCTTTACCGCCATACCATCTTTTATATGATCAAGCGCATTGTGGGTATCGACAGAGGAAATTTTTTCCCCGTGGCGGG
>DHTF01000108.1:54510-55140 GCA_002411515.1 Proteiniphilum sp. UBA5267
ATGCAATCGATCGATGTGCATCTTATTTACGGCTATGGGCTTACTGAGACGACAGCCACCGTAAGCTGCTTCACCGAAAAAGGTTTTCGCATTGGTACCGTAGGGAAAGTGATGCCCAATGTGGAAGTGAAGATCGGAGAAAACAACGAAATACTGGTCAAAGGAGACACCGTGATGGCGGGCTATTACCAGAAACCCGAAGCAAATAAAGCCGCGTTTACCGAAGACGGTTTCTTTAGAACCGGTGATGCCGGCTCATTGACAGACAACAACGAAATCATCCTCACGGAACGGATCAAAGACCTTTACAAAACATCCAATGGTAAATACATTGCACCGCAGATGATCGAAACCCGCATTTCAGAGGATAAATATATTGAGCAGGTGGCAGTGATAGCCGACAAACGCAAGTTTGTGAGTGCACTCATCGTGCCCGACTTTGAAGTCCTCAAACTATATGCCGAAAAACAACAAATTGCCTTCAAAACGCTGGAAGAGCTGGTGAGTGATCCGCGCATCCATAATATGATCTTTGGCCGCATCGAACTGCTGCAATCACAATTCACCTCCTATGAAAAGATCAAAAAAATTACCCTGTTGTCGAATCCGTTCAGCGTGGAGAGCGGCGAA
>DHTF01000108.1:55400-67510 GCA_002411515.1 Proteiniphilum sp. UBA5267
GGCATGGATTACAATTTCAGAGAAATAGAAAAAAGGTGGCAACAATACTGGGTCGACCATCAAACTTATAAAGTAACGGAAGAGAGTGCAAAACCCAAATATTACGTGCTCGACATGTTCCCTTACCCTTCCGGGGCGGGGCTGCACGTGGGACATCCTCTCGGGTATATCGCTTCGGATATCTTTTCGCGATACAAACGACTGCAAGGATTTAACGTACTCCATCCCATGGGGTACGATGCTTACGGACTACCTGCAGAACAATATGCCATACAAACCGGACAGCATCCAGCCATCACCACCGAGAACAACATCAATCGCTATCGGGAGCAACTCGACAAAATAGGATTTTCATACGACTGGAGCCGTGAGGTACGTACCTGCGACCCGGAATATTATAAGTGGACACAGTGGGCGTTCATTCGCATGTTCCATTCCTACTATTGCAACCAGGCGCAGCAAGCCCGTCCCATCACGGAGCTGGCAGAGGTGTTTTCCCAACAGGGTACTGCCGGACTGGATATTGCCTGCACCGAGCCGATGACATTTACCGCTGAAGAGTGGAACGGCAAGACAGAAAAAGAACAGCAGGAACTGTTGATGAACTACCGCATAGCCTATCTGGGCGACACCATGGTAAACTGGTGTCCGCAGTTGGGCACCGTACTTGCCAACGACGAAGTGAGCGAAGGCCTCTCCATTCGGGGAGGTTACCCCGTGGAGCAACGTAAGATGCGTCAATGGTGTTTGCGCGTTTCAGCTTATGCCCAGCGCCTGCTGGAGGGACTCGACACGATTGCCTGGAGCGACTCGCTCAAGGAGACGCAGCGCAACTGGATCGGGCGCAGCGAAGGTGCTGTCATGCATTTCAAGACTTCAGAAGAGATCACTTTCGATATATTTACGACCCGTGCCGACACCATCTTTGGGGTGACCTTCATGGTGCTGGCACCCGAGAGTGAGTTGGTGGAACAACTTACTACCGCTGAGAAGCGTGATGCAGTAAATGCTTACATCGCCAGAACAAAGAAAAAGACGGAACGGGAACGCATGGCCGATAAAACAGTGTCCGGCGTCTTCTCCGGTTCCTATGCTACCCATCCTTTCACGGGTGAGCCCCTTCCCATATGGATATCCGACTATGTACTGGCCGGATACGGTACGGGTGCTATCATGGCCGTACCGGCGCATGACAGCAGGGACTATGCCTTTGCGCGCCATTTTAATCTCCCCATCATCCCTCTTATAGAAGGCTGTGATGTCTCGGAAGAGAGCTTCGATGCCAAAGAGGGCATCATGATCCACTCCGGCTTCCTGAACGGAATGACGGTGAAGCAGGCCATCCCGGCGGCCATCGATGAGGTGGAGAAAAAGGGACTGGGATACCGCAAGATCAATTATCGCCTCCGCGATGCCATCTTTTCACGACAGCGCTATTGGGGTGAGCCTTTCCCAATCTATTACAAAGAAGGGATGCCCTACACGCTCGATGAAAGCCAGCTGCCGCTGGAGCTCCCCGAAGTAGACAAGTTCCTGCCTACCGAAACGGGCGAACCGCCGCTGGGCAGGGCCCAAAACTGGCAGACAAAGGAGGGATATCCCCTCGAACTGAATACCATGCCCGGTTTTGCCGGCTCGTCGGCCTACTACCTGCGTTACATGGATCCGCACAACAACGGGGCACTGGTGTCGGAGAATGCGAATACCTACTGGCGCGATGTGGATCTCTACATTGGCGGCACCGAGCATGCCACGGGACACCTTGTGTACAGCCGCTTCTGGAATAAGTTTCTGTTCGACCTGGGTGTCTCCTGCGAAGAGGAACCTTTTAAGAAGCTCGTGAACCAGGGAATGATCCAGGGACGAAGCAACTTCGTGTACCGTATCAAAGGGTCCAACACGTTCGTATCGTATAACCTCAGGGAACAATATGAGGTGACTCCCATTCATGTGGACGTAAATATCGTGCACAACGACCTGCTCGACCTGGATGCTTTCAAGCGGTGGAGTCCTGAGTATCAAACAGCCGAGTTTATCCTGGAGGATGGCAAATATGTGTGCGGATGGGCTGTAGAAAAGATGTCGAAGTCGATGTACAACGTGGTCAACCCCGATGACATTGTCGAAAAATATGGAGCCGATACGTTGCGCCTTTACGAGATGTTCCTGGGACCGCTGGAACAATCCAAGCCATGGGACACCAATGGAATCGACGGTGTGCACCGTTTCCTGCGCAAGGTATGGAACCTGTTTTACAAGGAGGACGAGTTGGCGGTGACCGACGGCGAACCCACGAAGGAAGCTTTGAAGTCGTTGCACAAGCTGATCAAAAAGGTGACGCACGACATCGAAAATTTCTCTTTCAATACTTCGGTTTCCGCGTTCATGATTTGCTTGAATGAACTCACGGCACTTTCATGCCGCGAAAGGGTTGTATTGCGTGACCTGACGGTCTGCCTGGCACCTTTTGCACCGCATCTTGCCGAAGAGTTGTGGCACGCACTGGGGAGTGAAACCTCGGTATGTGATGCTGCATGGCCTGTGTGCAACGAAGAATATCTGAAGGAGGATGCCTTCCCATATGCCATCTCTTTCAACGGGAAATCACGTTTCATCCTCGAGTTTGCCGCAGACGCAGCCAATGAAGAGATAGAAAAAGCGGTGCTGGAACATCCCCAGTCACAAAAGTGGTTGGAGGGCAAAACGCCGAAAAAGGTGATTATCGTACCGAAAAAAATCGTCAACGTGGTGGTATAGGCAATGTGGCAATATGCCAATGCGGCAATATGCCAATGTGCCAATGTGATGATGTGCCAATGTGATAATTTGTCAATGATGGAAAAGTTGCCTGTTTTTAGCCTGAAAAAGTTTTACTGGAAAGATTATCTGACCATTTTTCTGGGGACTTTCATGTATGCACTGGGCGTTACTCAATTTATCATGCCCCATCACTTTGTCATGGGTGGACTCACCGGTGTGGCCGTGCTGATCAACTATGCGGTGGGATGGCCGGTGTCGGTCCTGGTTTTCGTGATGAACGCAATATTACTGCTGGTTGCTTTCAGGATACTGGGAACGGAGTTTCTGCTAAAGACCATTGTGGGGGTGGCGTCGCTGACCACCTTTATTGGCATGTTCGAAAGCTTTCAATGGACGCCAATCATGACGGAAGAGCCGCTCATGGCGGGACTCATTGGCTCCATCGTGGCAGGTGCTGGTGTGGGGCTGGTGTTGTCGGTGAACGGCAGCAGCGGGGGTACCGATATCATTGTCCTTGTAATCAATAAATACCGCAATATTACTCCCGGTCGTACCATGCTTTTTGTGGATTTGGTCATCGTTGCCTCTTCCTATGTTATTTTTCGGAGCATGGAAACCATTGTTTTCGGCGTCATCATCATTGCAGTCATGGCTACCTCGGTCGATTGGGTGTTAAACGGCATCCGGCAGTCGGTCCAGTTTTTTATCATTTCCCAAAAGTACGAGGAGATTGCCACCCAGATTAACCTGCAGTTGCACCGAGGATGCACGGTGCTCGATGGTACGGGATGGTATACGAAGCGAACACAGAAGGTATTGCTGGTCATGGCACGGCGAAACGAATCCACTTCCATTTTCCGGTTGGTCAAGGGCATCGATGAAAATGCCTTTATCTCCCAAAGCAACGTCATCGGTATCTACGGACAGGGATTCGACCGCATGAAATAAAATAGTTTTACCGCCTTCCTCCTTTTAGCAGGCTTTTAGCAGGTCGCTTTGTCAACCAGGTAGACGATCGACTGGTAGGTGATGCCGCTGTTCAAGGAGAGTCCGATTTCACAGGTGCGGCTATTGGAATACCCTTCTCCTGCATCACGGATACCCTGCTTCAAGGCCGACAATGCCGAGTTATTCAATTCAGGATAGAAAAATCCCCTGTCACCGGCCCAGCCACAACAATCCACATTTTCGGGAACCACCACCTTCTCTGCACACCGTGAAGCCACGGCAAAGAGCTTCTCGGTTAGCTGCATTTTCGTGGAACTACAGGTGGTGTGTATGGCTACCGTCACCGGGCGGGGAACGAAATGCAGGCGATCCAAAAGAAAATCGTGGATAAACTCTACCTGATCATACAGTTTCAAACGCCTGTCGAGTGTTTCGCGCATATGCAGGAGGCAGGGGCTCATGTCGCACACGACGGGCAGATCCCCGTTGCGGGTGATCTCCAGCAGGGCCGCGTTTAACTCCTGCTCCTTCTTTTGTGCTTCCCGCCGGAATCCCTTGCTGGAGAATGCCATTCCACAGCAAAGCTTGTTGATCCCCTCCGGAATCATCACGGTATAACCTGCTCTCTGTAACACCGACAGCATCTTCGAGGGCAGATCTTCCTTCTCCTCATATCCAAATGAAGGACCACCCATCGAACGGGTGATGCAGGCCGGAAAATACACGACCGTAGGAGCATCGGGATTCTCAGATGTTCCCGACGTGCCGGAAGGTGTATGCGCCGGAAACAGGCGCCCTGCAATTTTTTTACTGCCAGCGGGAGTATACCGTGTCCACAAGGGGAAAGTGCCGGCACCCACACGGTAGAATCCCCGGGTTACACCCTCCATTGATTCATAACCAACTATGTGCGCAATTGTATGGGGTATGTGTAGTATGCTACGCAGCAGCGCCGTGGTTCCCTCCATGTGGTTTGCGATCTGTGCTGCCATATATTTTGCCAGTCGCCCGTTTTGCTGCCAGCGCAATTCCTTCACGAGCTTACCGGTATCGATACCCACCGGGCAGGCAATGCCGCACAAACCATCTGTGGCGCAGGTCTGCTCCATCGGGTATGAAACATCCTTTACCTGTTTCAGGATAGAATGAGTGCGACCTTTCGCAGCATTTTCGGCGAGGTGACGATAGGCCACAATGCGTTGCCGCGGCGTGAGCGTCAGGTTTTTGGAAGGGCAGCTCACCTCACAGAATCCGCACTCAATGCACTTGTCGATGAGGGGATTTGCCTCCGGGATGTGCTTCAGGTTCTCAATAAACACATCCTGGTTGTCGTTGATCACCACACCGGGGTTCAGGATGTTGTCGGGGTCGAAAGCATTTTTGATCCGTTTCATCAACGCATATATGTCGCTTCCCCATTCTCTTTCCACAAACGGAGCCATGTTGCGACCGGTGCCATGTTCGGCTTTGAGGCTTCCTTCATGCTTCACGGCCACCAGCTCACACAGTTGGTGCATGAAAGTCGCATATTCTGTTACCCCTTTCTCTGTGTTGATATCCGGGAAAACGGTAAAATGTACATTGCCATCGAGCAGGTGGCCCCACATCACCGCATCGGCGTACCCGCTTTGCATGAGCAGCTCCCGCACATCGGTCAGTGCATCACCCAGTATCTCACCCCTGAAGGCGATATCCTCGATGATGCAGGCCGTATGGGGTGGCCGTGTGGCAGCCGCGGAGGTAAACAACCCGTTGCGGACGTTCCAGTAGAGGTTGTAAAGATATTTGTCGGTCGTGAATTTGATGGGCGCAAGGGTAGGGAGGTGTGCCAGTTTACCTTCTATCTCCTTCATTTGTGCCAGCAAGGTCTCCTCATTGTCGGCGGAGGTGTCAATCAGCAGTGCAGCCGCTCCTGCGGGCAACAGTTTCAGCTCCTCCGGCATACCGGGGTTATCTTCCACGGCACGCAGGGCGTTCCGGTCCATCAGCTCTGCCGCGCTCACCTGACATTGCCGGAGTGGAATGATGGCGTCGCTCACATCGCGCAGGTTCGCAAAATATACCATGGATGCGGCTTTCAGGGGTGCGTCGTGCACGGTCTCGAACGTGGCCTGCGATATAAAGCCGAGTGTTCCTTCGGAACCGATCAGCAGGTGCTGGATGATCTCGATGGGATCGTCGAAGTCGATGAGCGCATTGACTCCATAGCCGCAGGTATTTTTTAATTGAAACTTGCGGAAAATCTTGTCGCGGATGACCCTGTTTCCCGTGGCCTCACGATGAAGTAGGGTGATCTCACTGATGAGCGTTGGGTGGGAGGAAACAAATGCGCGGCGGCTCTCGCTGTCGCCCGTATCGAGGAGGGAACCGTCGGCAAAGACAATGCGCATCGATTTCACGGTATGGTAGCTGTTGTGGCGGATGCCGTGGCTCGATCCGCTGGCATTGTTGGCAAGGATTCCGCCAATCTTTGCCGAATGAATGGATGCAGGCTTGGGCCCTAGCTTTCGCTGATAACGCATCAGCATCCTGTTAGCCATGTCTCCTGTCAACGCGCATCCAAAAGTGGCCGTAGCGCCGTTGTCGGAGATGGCTGAAAAAGAAAATCCTTCACCGGTCTCCATCAGCACGGAGTCCGATATGGTCTGCCCGCTCAGGCTGGTGCCTGCGGCTTTGAAGGTGACCGGTACTTTTTTGCTCCGACAGAATTGAAGCAGGCGTATCACCTCTGTTTCGCTGTTTACTTTGATTACAGCCTCAGGAATAAGGCGGTAGAGACCCGCGTCGGTTCCACGGGTCAGGCGCGACAGTTCGTCTGTAAACAACTGCTCTTTGGGAAATAGCCGAGTCAGTTGCTGGTATAATTTTTTATCCTCGGGCATGGTGTTCATAAAAACTGTCGCGACAACAACCAGCTACATGCATCCTTTCAGCATGTGTCGTATGCGGTTAATGTAGCGAGATATAAAGTTCTTTTTCCTCTTCCTCCAGCGCAATTTTTCCTTCTCTGGCAAGCCAGCCGATTGCTGCGTAGAGATCTTTTTCGGTCAATTTTGTTGATTTTTTGACCTCCTTCATGTTCTGACGACCCGCTTCATCGAGCTGAGTCCATACTTTCCCGGCATTGGTTCCTATTTTTTCAATCATAACTCTGATATATAATTAAATAAACTCAATTTCAAGTTGTTTCATGATCTCCTCCACCTGCAGAATCAGCGAGTGGGCGTTGTCGTTATAGACGACAAAATCCGATTGTTTGATTTTTTCTTCTTCAGGCAACTGAGCTTGCATGCGGGCTTTCACCTGATCTGCTGTTGCCTGGTCCCGCACGATGGTACGTTTTAAGCGTACATCTTCGGGAGCATATACCATGATTACTTTGTTGATCCAGGAGTGAAAACCAGCCTCGAAAAGCAGTGCCGCATCAATGGCGACGATTGGGTGTTGCTGCCTGTTGCACCATAGCAGGAAATGTTTTGCCAGTTCGGGGTGAATGATGGCATTGGCCAGCGCAAGCTTCTGCTTGTCGTGGAAGATGACCGATGCAAATGCTTTGCGGTCGAGTTTCCCATCGCGGTATAGTTCTTCCCCAAAGTGACGGGTGATCTCTGCCCGAATGACGGGAGAGGTATCGTTGAGTTCCTTGGCCTCCCTGTCGGCCTCATAGACCGGAATACCATGCAGGCGGAGAATATCGCAAACTACCGATTTCCCGCTTCCTATGCCTCCCGTGACACCGATTGTGATCATTTACGCAAATATCATGATGCGGACTAATCCTGTTTCGGAGATTAGCCTCCGGTCTTATTTTCAAACAAAAACTCTACCGAGGAGGGTGAAATGCGCGTGTTTTTGGCCGATGACGGACTCTTTGTGAGTTCCAGTTCCACACGTCCCCCTTCGTTCTGATGAAATTTCCGGTAGTCGAGTTTAATTTCGAAATCTTCCGGTGTGATCTTTTTATATTCCTCCAGCGTCACCGAAAAAGATATTTTCACGCGGGAGGGGAAAAACTTCACATCGAGTTTCGCCGGTATGTTGGTCGCAGTGATGGGAATCTCGAATGTACGTTCAGTGTATTCTTCTATGGGTATATAGATTTCCACCTCATCCGGCACGAACTTCACCCCTTCTACGGGGTTAATTTTAACCGGCAGTTGTGAGGTTGCTTTCAGGTTTTTGAACAGGGTATATTCGGTTGCTGCAGCTTTCAGCTTTTTAAGGGAAGCAGCGGAGCCATAGGCTGTCACTGTTTCAGGGATGAAGAGGGCGCTGTCGGCCACCAGGTTGGCCCGGCTTGTGGCAATCTCCCCGTCGAACACCACGCGCAGTTCTTTGCGCTCTAACTTGGAGGTAGCCAGCGAGATGCGCATGGGGTAATATCCCCGTATGTTGGTGCTGGGTGCCAATTGGGAGCGGATAAGCTGGCGATACTGATCGCCCTGCAGGTCGCTGGTTCCCTCCTCGGCAAGATCACCGATGTTGATCTCGAGGGAATCTCTCTTTTTGATATCCAGCATAAATATGCCTACCCCGTTGTCGGAGACACTGATCTCGATGAATTCCGGCAACGGGTTATCAAACACCACATCGTCGGGGATGTTCGTATATTTCAAAGGCATGCGGTAGGTGCCTTCTACATTTTCCTTCTGAAAGAAAAGCATCAACCAGAAAATAAAGGCCAGCATGAGGAACAACAAAAAGAAGAGCAGGTTCTTCCACGGGAATGTGGAAAAATATGCTTCTGCTTTGGGTCTCCATTTGCTGATAAACGCCTTTATTCCCATGGCAAAAGGTTTAGTTTGTCGTCACGTCAGTCGAAGAGGCAAAAACAGATGCTTTTTCGAATTTAATTCTTACGCCGTCTGCTACTTCCACCAGGAACCAGCTGTCGCCCACTTCTTTTATTCTTCCGTGAATACCGCCTGAGGTAACCACTTTATCGCCTACCTTCATGGCTTCGCGGCTTTTCTGCAGATCTTTTTGTTTTTTCTGTTGCGGGCGAATCATAAAGAAATAAAACACGGCAATGATGGCCACCATCATGAGGAGTGTGCTGGTCATACCACCGCCAGCCATGCCACCGCCCTGTGCTGCTTGTAATAAAATATTCATACAATTTGATATTTAAAGTTTATAACGAATAATTAATTCTTAAAGATACGATTTTCTTCTTTTATTTCCTGTACAATGGCATCTAATATTCCATTGATGAAGGTTCCGCTTTTGGGTGTACTGTAAGATTTGGCAATCTCGATGTATTCGTTCAGGGAGACGCTGGTGGGAATAGACTCAAACGTAAATATCTCGGAAAGAGCCACCTGCATGATGATCAAATCCATGAATGCAATGCGTTCGAAATCCCATTTGTCTGTGTGCTTGTCGATTAGCTCCCTGTATCTTTTTTCATTCAGGATGGTGTCGTGCAACAGCTTGAGGGCATATTCCCTGTCTTCCTCGTCTTTAAACATAGGCAGGAGGGGTTGGTTCGCACCTTTTCCTTCCGAGAACTTCTTGATTGTCTTCAACACAAAGGTCTGCACAATTTCCACATCATCGTTCCAGTAGATGCATTCATCTTCGAGGAGGTCATCCAGCTCTTCGTTCGTGTAGATAAACTGCTTGAACGCCTTTCTCCAGAATGTGCGGTCGTCCTCGTAGGTGGGGGAAACAATTTCCGCGTACTCCCTGTAGGTGTCCGATGCCAGTATGGTGTCGAGCAGGTTCTTGATGAACGATTCATAGGCATCCCATACCATGGGGCGTTCGTTGAGCTGCTTTTGAAACTGCTTGTTCTCTCTGAGCTGAAGCATGAATTTGTTGTCGAGCAGGTGGGTGTTGGGATGCAGATCCTCTGCTGAGGGAAGATACTTGTTGCGTTTCATCTCCACCCTGTTTTCATAGGCTCTGGTCAACTCCACCATCAGCAGCAGCAGATAAAAATAAAGATCGTAAGATTTCTGCAGGCCGGACAAGAGCTCCTTTTCGGCATTTCGCAAATCCTTATTCGTATTTTGGTACCAGGAGTAGACAATCTGGATAATCCGTATACGAATTAAATTTCTGTTTATCATTGAAGAAACTTATTTTGAAACTGCAAAAGTAGCTATTTTTTTCGGTTTTTCTTATTAGTTTTTAAATGAAAAGGGTATTTTGTGTGCTTCACTTTGTTTTACCACGATGAGAATGAATGTAAATGAATAAGGTCTTCAGCTGATCCATGGCTTATTCAGGGTCGCTATCTCCTCATGTATATACGGAGGGATAAGGGAGGGATAAGAGAGGGATACCGGCGAAGTATCAGTGTATGTCCCTACCAGAATAAAAGAGAGCATTCTCCAACTGGAAATTTAGAGAATGCATGGAATGGATGAATATGTGCCAGAATTCCAAAGTTTTTCTGTAAATTTGTCTACATAAATAAAAGCTTTTAATTAAATGAAACACAGTCTAATCACCCTGGCACTCGTTTTTTGCTGGATAGCAGGTTTTGCACAGCAGGCCGAGCGCAACATCTCCGTTATTCCCGAACCTGTCTCGCTCCTGAAAAAAGGCGGACATTATGTGTTGCCCGATGAAGTGGTCGTTTCGATCCCTTCGGGAAAAGAGACGGCTTATGTGGCCGGTTTATTGAAAGAAAAGCTGTCGCTCGCACCGGGCAAGAACGTCACGGTGCGAGAGAACAGTCGCAATGCCCACATTGCGTTGTCGCTCAACAGCAAGGAGGATGCCACCCTCGGCAATGAGGGCTACAAGCTGGATGTGACGACCCAAAAGATTACAATCAGTGCCAACAAACCGGCGGGACTTCTTTATGGCGTACAGACCTTGTTTCAGCTTCTGCCACCGCAGATTGAGAGCGACCGCAGAGAGGAGAATGTCTCCTGGCAGGTGCCGCTTGTGGAGATTACCGATTATCCGAGAGTGGGGTGGCGTGGACTGATGCTCGACGTGTCGCGTCATTTCTTCACGGTGGACGAGGTAAAGCAGTATCTCGACAACATGGCGAAATACAAGTACAACCTGTTTCACTGGCACCTGACCGATGATGAGGGTTGGCGCATCGAAATAAAAAGTCTGCCCAAGCTCACGGAAGTAGGTGCCTGGCGTACCGAGCAGATCGGCTGGTTTGGCAGTCTCTCCGATCCCGATCCCGATGCACCGAAAAACTACGGTGGTTTTTACACGCAGGAGGAGATCAGGGAGGTGATTTCCTACGCTGCGGAACGCAATATTCAGGTGATGCCCGAGATTGATGTCCCGGGACACAGTTCGGCTGCACTGGCTGCCTATCCCGAGCTCTCCTGCTTCCCCGGAAGCGGGGATCATTTCGTGCGTACCGGTGCACCGTTTCTCGACTGGAATACTGGCGGACGCCCTGCCGCCATCTATGAAAATACCCTGAACCCTGCCAGCGAGAAGGTGTATGAGTTCATGGATAAGGTTGTGACCGAGCTGGCTGAGTTATTCCCCTTTGCATACATCCACACCGGGGGTGATGAGGCACCCTACACCTTCTGGGAGAAGAGCGACGACGTGAAACAGCTGATGAAGCGTGAAGGGTTAAAAGATATGGCTGCCGTACAGTCTTATTTCGGAAAGAGGGTGGAGAAGATCATTCTCGACAAAGGCAAAAAGATGATGGGATGGGATGAGATCCTGGAAGGAGGCATTACTCCCACCACCGGATTGATGAGCTGGCGCGGCGTGCAGCACGGAATTGACGCATCCAAATCGGGACATTATGTGGTGATGAGCCCCACCAATTATGTCTACATCGACTACATGCAGGGAGATATTTCCACCGAACCCCGTGTATACAGCAGCCTGAGACTGAACCAGACCTACCGGTTCGATCCGGTGCCCGAAGGTGCCAATGCCCAATACATCCTGGGCGGTCAGGCCAACTTGTGGACCGAGCAGATATACAACATCCGCCAGGCTGAATACATGACCTGGCCGCGCGGCTTTGCGGTCGCCGAGTCGCTTTGGTCGCCGCGGGAGAAGAAAAACTGGGACCTGTTCGTCACGAAGACCGAAGATCATTTCGTGCGGTTCAACTATGCCCGGACCAAATATTCACCGGCCGTGTATGACCCGGAGGTGTCGGTAAAAAAAGAGGGGGACGATTACTATGTAACCCTTACCCCGGAAATAAAAGGACTGGATATTTACACCAGCTTCGACGCTTCCACACCCGACAACTTCTATCCGAAATATGCTGAACCGCAACGCATACCCAAAGATGCCTACGTCATGCGGATCATAAGCTACAGGGGCGACCAACCCATTGGACGCCTGATGAGCATACCGGTGGACGAGCTGAAAAAAAGAGTGCGATAAAGTGGAATGAATGATTGCGCAATAAAAAGAAAATCACTATCTTTGCGCCGCTTTTTTGA
>DHTF01000044.1:0-4313 GCA_002411515.1 Proteiniphilum sp. UBA5267
AAGCCCTCAGGAGAAATCCCGGGGGCTTTTTTCGTTTATAATCCGGCCGGGTATGTTTCCGATGGGCCTTTTTCACTGAATGCCGTGCAATGCTCCTCACCGGGTTCCCAACCCCATAAAAAACAGATTCAGGAAGTGGTGTCTTACCGGAATCCTCTTTCGTAGCGCAATCGACCAGCGCATAGCCGGTGATCGGCGGGATTCCGGCTGGTGCTTCCTCGGTACATCTCCGTATATTCCTTATATATTCCTTATATTTGGCTTATTAAAACATAAGCCAAATATAAGGAATATTAAGACCGTGTCTCGTCCTGAAATAGGTTTTCAGTAATTGTAAATTAAAAGTTGAGTACCTGACAGAATATGTACTCGATGAATGGGATTGCACGATTGATGCAAATGGAAAGGAGGTTGGTGGTATCACATGAGGTCCTGGCTGTGTAATGCCGTGTAATGTTTTTTACGGGTGTACTGGACAATCTCACAAAAAAAAGGTTGCCAGCAATAGCAACCTTTTATTTCAATTCCTGCAATGTATGTTGCCGGAAGAGTACATTCTCCTTTTATTTGACAGTTGTGCTGTCAACAATCTGTACAGGGTTCAATGCATTGAGCTTTTCCTTTAACGCGGGAAGCTCATTCTCTTTGATATCCCCCTTGAGTGTGATGATGCCCTCCTTTACAGAAGCCGTTACTGTTTTATACTCCTTGATCGCATCCGCAAGGGCTGCGTTGATCGATTCATCGAGGGAAGTATAGTCGGGAGCGGGAGGAACGACCTCAAT
Organism: Proteiniphilum sp. UBA5267; assembly: GCA_002411515.1. Classification (GTDB taxonomy): domain Bacteria; phylum Bacteroidota; class Bacteroidia; order Bacteroidales; family Dysgonomonadaceae; genus Proteiniphilum. The sequence continues at coordinate 786 of DHTF01000044.1, forward strand.
CTGATTGATCACCGACTTCACATTTTCGACTCCGGCTACGGTACTTTCGGCATAGCTCTTTGTTGCATCATCGGCCACGGTTCCAGTCAAGGTAGCAACCTTGTTCTCCACGGTGACCAATACACCCTCCAGTTCAGGGTTGGAGGCCACCAGTTCCTGCGCTGCGCTTTGCACATCCGCATCGCTCACATTGTTACACGCTGTTGCGCCAATACCCAGTGCGAGTATCAGCAGGCCCATTGATAAAGAACGAAATAGTTTCATAACTTTTCCCTTTTTAGTTAAACATAAGATGTTATTATCTTTAAACGACATTGATAAAACATCTCATCTATTGAATTGTTTTCGGAAAAAGCCAAAATTTGAAAATCGATCTAAAGCTTTAGAAAATCTTTGTATACTTGTGACAATAGGGTGTGGAACCCTTGTGTTCGTAATATTGCTGGTGATAATCTTCAGCTTTCCAGAATGTTGTGGCCGGTTTAAGCATGGTCGCCACGCGGTATCCCTTTCCACGTAGCATGTCGATATACTTTTCAGCGATTGCTTTTTGCGATTCATCGGCATAAAAGATGCAGGAGCGGTATTGCGGACCAATATCGGGACCCTGTCCATCTGTTTGTGTGAAATCGTGGGTTTCGAAGAAAAGTTTGACCATCTCCTCATAGGAGGTTGTCTCCGGATCGAAAATCACTTCGGTGGTTTCCAGATGTCCGGTGTTTTTTTGACATACCTGCTCATAAGTGGGGTTGTTTACGTGGCCTCCCATGAAGCCCACGTTGGTTTGCTTTACTCCTGGTGCTTTCATAAAGAAATATTCCGTCCCCCAGAAGCAACCCGATGCAAAGTAACCTTTTGCCTGACCATTCTGTTTTGCAGGCAAGAACTTCATGGAAATGGAGTTCACACAATGGCGTGTCTGCTTTTCGGTGAATCCTTCGCCCAGGAATACATGTCCGAGGTGTGCACCGCAATTGTTGCAGATAATCTCGGTGCGACGGCCGTCGGCGTCGCGTACACGCTTTACGGCACCCTCTATCTCATCATCGAAAGAAGGCCATCCACAATCCGATTCGAATTTGTCGTCCGAGCGGTAGAGTGGGGCATTGCACCGCTTACAGAGATAGATTCCTGCCTCTTTGTTATTCAGATATTCTCCCGTGAAGGGACGTTCTGTTCCCTTGTGTAAGATTACTCGCTCCTCGTCGGGTGTCAATGCATTGTATTCCATTTTATTTTGTTTTAATTGTGTTGTTTTATTTTGATTTCCCTGCGCGCACATGTTCAAAAACAAGGCGGCAAAAATAAATAGCAGATACGTTCTTCTCATATAAGATATTTTTTAAAAGCAAACCTTTTTCGTTGTTTCAGATACTGCAGATTATCTTCGTTCCCGTAAGCTTCCTTCTCGAAGCCTATGTGCCGATATGCATAAAAGCAGTCCCGGTAATGAATAAGAAGGATACTCCATTCTACCAGATACCAGAGGTAAAAACCGATAACCAGTAGTTCCAGCATCTGACGGGTGTGAATGGCTTCGTGATTGAGAACCCGTTTATCCAACGTTGTTTCACCCTTTCTCGCGAAAATGACTCCGAACAGATTGATAGCCCTGAATCCTTTAAACGGCAGAATACCGGAATAGATGATCTTCATACGTCCCTTTTATTATCAGGTTATTCCCTGATCCAGCACTCACTGAATATACTTTTTTGAACCTTTCATTCAACCAAAGGTAGAAACATTCTGTAAATTTCGTAACTTTGCACACTTAAAATTCGATAAATCAAAAAGGAACCACTATGAACAATAATTTTTCCTCCGATCTTTCGTATAAGGTGGCGGACATCAATCTGGCCGATTTTGGAAGAAAGGAAATCGATATTGCCGAGCATGAGATGCCCGGATTGATGGCCATACGGAAAAAGTATGCCACAGAGAAGCCATTGAAAGGTGCCCGGGTGATGGGCTCACTTCACATGACCATCCAGACGGCTGTGCTGATAGAGACCCTGGTGGAACTGGGTGCCGACGTGCGCTGGGCCAGCTGTAACATTTTCTCCACCCAGGACCATGCTGCTGCCGCCATTGCTGCTGCCGGCGTACCTGTGTTTGCCTGGAAAGGCGAGTCGCTGGAGGAGTACTGGTGGTGTACGGAGATGGCGCTCCGTTTTCCCGGCGGTAAAGGGCCCAATCTCATTGTAGACGACGGAGGTGATGCCTCGCTGCTTGTGCACATGGGTTACATGGCCGAAAACGATGCATCTACTATAGACAGAAAAGGATCGAACCACGAGGAACAGGTAATCCTTGATACGCTGCATCGCATCTTGAAAGAGGACGGACAACGCTGGCACAGAACCATTTCCGAGATGAAAGGCATCTCAGAGGAAACTACCACAGGTGTTCACCGTCTTTACCAGATGATGGAACGGGGTGAACTGCTTGTACCGGCAATCAATGTAAACGACTCGGTCACCAAATCGAAATTCGACAACCTTTATGGCTGTCGTGAATCGCTTGCCGATGGCATCAAGCGCGCCACCGATGTGATGATTGCCGGCAAGGTAGTTGTTGTGCTCGGTTACGGCGACGTAGGCAAGGGCTGTGCTAAATCGATGCGTTCCTATGGTGCGCGTGTGATCGTGACAGAGATTGATCCCATTTGCGCCCTGCAGGCTGCCATGGAAGGGTTTGAGGTAACCACCATGGAGGAAGCTGTGAAAGAGGGCAATATCTTTGTGACCACTACCGGTAACCGCGATGTGGTGACCATTGAACATTTGCAACAGATGAAGGATCAGTCCATTGTCTGCAACATCGGTCATTTCGACAATGAGATACAGGTGGATAAGCTGGTGAATTTTCCAGGTATCACCCATCTGAACATCAAACCACAGGTGGACAAGTATACATTTCCTGCCGGAAATTCTCTTTTCCTCCTTGCCGAAGGCAGACTGGTGAATCTGGGATGTGCTACGGGTCACCCTTCCTTCGTGATGAGCAACTCTTTCTCCAATCAGACATTGGCGCAGATCGACCTTTGGCAGCATGATTACGAAGTAGGTGTCTATCGCTTGCCGAAGCATCTCGACGAAGAAGTGGCCCGGCTGCATCTGGAACAGATCGGCGTGAAGCTGACGACCCTTAAACAGAATCAGGCCGATTATATTGGCGTACCGGTGGAAGGGCCCTACAAACCGGAGCATTACCGGTATTGAAAGTTGTGCGCAATGAAATTGACCGGGATCGCGATTTCTGTATCGTTTTTCCGGTCTGTTTTTACGATAAAGAGAAAACCAAAGAAAAAGTAGAGAAATTTATATTTTTGATCCTGAAATGATTATCAGGAAAGAGTGAAAAAAATGGTTTTTTGTCGCGTGATCAGTTGGAAAAATAAAATAAAGGTTTTATCTTTGCACTCGCTTTTGCAAGAAAGCATTTAGGCTGATTCGCTAGCTCAGCAGGTAGAGCACATCCCTTTTAAGGATGGGGTCCTGGGTTCGAGCCCCAGGCGGATCACTGGAA
>DHTF01000044.1:4583-4879 GCA_002411515.1 Proteiniphilum sp. UBA5267
TTACCTAAAGGTGCATGTTGATATACCGGTCGCATCTCAGAAAAACAAGAACTTGACATAAATGTGCCGAATGGCTTTGTAACCGTTATAATGTGGAAAATTGAGCATGAAGTCAATACTGCCAATTCAGAGTTTGACAGAGAAGAGTTCTNNTCTCCAGAAAAAGTTAGCCTATTGGGGAAACAGTTGAGTTCGGCATTTACAATATTCCCTTGTGGTTTTTTTAATGGTTGAATATAAAAAAGTTCATTATCAAAGAGCGAAATTATAATCAACACTGACACTCAGTTTTTTTT
>DHTF01000044.1:5094-5290 GCA_002411515.1 Proteiniphilum sp. UBA5267
TTTATCTTTGTTAAATATTTCACCGAATAAGGATATCCTGATTTTTACCCTGGCCTGATGATGGCAAGGTGTAAACAGAACCCATTCGGTGGCGGAGATCCCAATAAAAGCTATTTATATATGTTGGAGTTTTGTCGTTTAGCTTGCGAAGCATCGGAAACCGACATAACAGATTTTTTTTGACCGATAGGGATTT
>DHTF01000044.1:5468-9503 GCA_002411515.1 Proteiniphilum sp. UBA5267
TTTTTTTTGACCGATAGGGATTTCTCTATGCCAAAGCCTAAATAAAATATTTCGTTAATGAAAGACAAAAAGCAATGAAGACAACTTATCTTCCCACGGTAATGGCCGGTTTGACAATAACTGCCTCTTTGTTTCCCGGAAGTTTGGCTATGGCCGTTCAACCCCCTGAATCTGCAATGAAACACAATAAACCCAATGTGCTTTTTATTGTCATTGACGATTTGAACGACTGGGTGGGCTGTCTCGGTGGGCATCCTCAGGCACAAACGCCAAACATGGACAGGCTTGCAGCAAGAGGGGTTGTTTTTACAAACGCACATGTGCAGGCCCCACTCAGTAATCCTTCACGGTCGAGCGTTTTAACCGGGTTTCGACCGTCGAGCACGGGTATTTATGGTCTCGCTCCCGGTATTCGCGAGATAGATGCTACGAAAAACAGCGTTTCTTTGCCGCAATATTTTAGGAGGCAGGGTTATTTTACGGCCGGATTTGGGAAGGTCTTTCACGATGGATCAATTCCGAAAGAGCTCCAAAAAGATGAGTTCGATGTGTGGGGGCCGGCACCGGGAATGCCAATCCCTGAAAAAAAGTTTATTGAAACACCCAGTCCCATTAAGGCGATGGATTGGGGCGTCTTTCCAAATGACGACCGCGACCAGGCCGACTGGATAACAGCCGAGAATGCCATTGCTCAGTTGAAGTCGCGCCCAACAGATAAACCACTCTTTTTGGCTGCAGGTTTCCGGTTGCCACACGTTCCGTGCTTTGCTTCGCAAAAATGGTTCGATGTGTTCCCTCCGGAAAATGAGATTAAATTACCTGGATATTTAGCCAATGACCGCGATGACGTGCCTTTTTTCTCCTGGTACCTTCATTGGGACTTGCCTGAGCCGCGCTTGTCGTGGCTTAAAGAAGCGAACCAATGGCACAATCTGGTACGATCTTATTTGGCCAGCACAACATTTATGGATAGCCAGATCGGGCGACTTTTGGATGCTCTGGATGAATCGGGTGAAGCCTCAAATACAGTGATTGTGCTTTGGTCAGATAACGGCTGGCACGTGGGTGAAAAAGATATCACAGGCAAGAATTCGCTCTGGAAGCCATCCACTCGCGTACCCTTGATTTTTGCCGGGTCGGGTGTTTCTTCGGGTGATCGTTGTTCTCAACCTGCCGAATTGCTCGACATTTATCCCACGTTACTTGAACTTTGTGGTTTGCCACCTAACCCGGAACTGGAAGGGCACAGCCTGAAACCACAATTGTCAAATGCGGGAGCTAAGCGGCAATGGCCTGCCATCACAACAGCCAACCGGAACAGCCATGCTGTGGTAACCGATAAATGGCGGTTTATTCAGTATGCTGATGGTTCGCAGGAACTATACGACGAACAGAACGATCCGAACGAATGGACCAATCTGGCCTCGAATCCTAAATACAAAAAGGTAATCACCGGTCTGAAGAAATGGTTGCCGAAAAAGAACCTTCCTCTTGCTCCAGGAAGCGCCCACCGTATTCTCGAACAAAAAGACAATACCTGGTATTGGGAAGGGAACCCAATAAAGAATGAGGAATTACCGGATTGAAATTTGAAATAGAAATAGCATAATAATAGAGTTATGAAACATTGAACAAGAAATAAAATAGAACAAACATGATCCCTCAAAACATGCAACTACTTAAGAATTGCAGATCAGCGTTGATCAAAATCAGCCGTCCGCTAAAAAACAAGTTATTTTTCAACATAAGTTTGCCTGTAAAAATACAACTTGCTGTTTCCATGACTTTTTTGGCATTGTATAGCCAGGGACAGACAAACTCGGAAACCCGGTACCCGGTTTTCCGGAATCTTTACACCGACAGTTGGGTTGCAACCGATGCGCTTGGACGAAAACTTCCGACTTTCGAAGAATGTGGTCCGGTAAAAAAAGACCGCTATGTGGGCATGTTTTATTTTATGACACACATCAATCCGGGAGGCAATGGCCCATTTGATGTGACCAAAATCATGAAAGCCAATCCTGAAAATCCACAATGGGGAAATGGCTCCCATTACTGGGGTGAGCCCGAAACAGGTTATTATCTTTCAAACGAAAGATGGATGATTCGCAGGCATGCCCGAATGTTGTCGGATGCCGGTGTTGACGTGATTATTTTCGATGTGACTAACGACCGGACCTTTCAGGAAGTATATATCCCTGTTTGCGAAGTTTTTAGTGAAATGCGTCACTCAGGTGAAAAAACCCCTCAAATTGCTTTTCTTGGAAGTGAAATTTCGGTGAATAAAATCTGGGACGAATTTTATCAGCAGAAATTGTACCCCGACCTTTGGTTCCAATGGAAAGGAAAGCCACTGCTACTGTTCGGTCAGCATGAAATCCCTTCCAGAAAGAAAAACAATGACGTGGTATTTTCGGATGAAATCCGCAATTTCTTCTCCATCCGGCAAAGCTGGGCCTGGACATCGCTGCCCTGGTATCAAAGCTGTCAGTATGGAAAAGACAAATGGCCCTGGGTAGATCATTATCCGCAGGCCATTGGCTGGCACGACAATCCACAGGAAAAGGAAATGGTTCCGGTGGCAGTGGCCCAACATCCGTTATCTAACATTGGCCGTAGTTTCCATCAGTACAACCAGCCCGAAACCGACAAATATGATTTGACACCTTTCACTGGTGAGGGTTTGTGCTTTGAAGAACAATGGAGCCGCGCGCTCGAAGTTGATCCGGAGTTTGTGTTTGTAACTGGCTGGAACGAATGGAGTGCGGGTGCTCAGGTCATGGGAAAGGACGTAAACCAGTCGCTCCTGCAATGGGCTTTTTATCCCGGAGCTCATTTGGGCAAAGGAGGCAAGGCTTTAAAGCCGGGCGATCACTATTTCATCGATCAGTACAATCAGGAATTTAGTCGAGATATTGAACCCATGGCCGGCGGCCACACCGACAATTATTACTATCAGCTGATGGCCAATATCCGCAAATACAAGGGTATGGAAAAACCTGCTCCGGTTGGTGCGCCTGTTTCTATCAATATAAAAGGAAGCTTTAACCAATGGAACAAAATTGAACAAGCTTTCTACGATCACCTTGGCGACATTGAACACCGAAATAGCCTGGGTGAAGGACAGGCTGGCCCTTATGTGAATAATTCAGGCCGAAATGATTTGGCCATCCTGAAAGTTGCTTACGATTCCTCTTCCATTTACTTTTATGCTGAAACGACCAATACGCTGACTCCCTCGACCGATTCAAACTGGATGTTGCTTTTTATCGATGTTGACCAGACTAAGGAAACCGGTTGGGAAGGATACGACTTTGTGGTCAACTCCAAAGTGTTGGACAGGGAAACCACCACTTTGAGCCGTTTAAACGAAGATGGATCTTTGGGGAAATCCACGCCAATTCCTTATCAAGTTGATAAAAATAAACTAATGATCAAAGTTAAGCGAAGCGAATTGAACCAAAGCGAAAAGCTGGCTTTCGATTTTCACTGGGCCGATAACATCGGGAAAATGGGCGACATCACCGAATTATTCCTGAATGGTGACAATGCCCCTGAACGACGTGCTAATTTTCGTTTTCAACCCTGAAACACAATGAAACTGAAAAATTGTTTACTGGTAGCAACTGCTTTTATTGCCATGTCATTTGCCCGACCTGAAAAAGAATACAAAATATTTCAGTTCCCGCAAAACAAGATTCCGCGAATTGACGGGGAGTTTGCCGACTGGAGCATGGTTCCCGATTCGTTTACCATCGGTATCAATCAACTTGAGAATACCAAATTTGGTCAGGGAAACCCACAGGATCCGAAGGATTTTGATCTGAATGTCAAAGTTGGATGGGTGAAAGATTTAAACCGGCTTTATTTTTACATCGATGCATTCGACGATTACTGGGATTTTAGTGATCCGGCCCTGCGGCAGGATATTTTTGAACTGGTTGTTGATGCCGATCTCTCAGGAGGTAATTTCATTTATAAAAACAACGAGAATTCAAATAAAGTGCCTCTCAGCGAATTGTATTTCAAGGGACA
>DHTF01000027.1:0-10684 GCA_002411515.1 Proteiniphilum sp. UBA5267
ATCAACTTCTTCTCCGGGTAGGATGCGTATCGGTGGAAATAAGAATCGGGATCCTGAAAGGCGGTCTGTTGCAGCTTTTTGAATCGTTCCAGGTACCACTCACGCAGGTTCTTCTCGCTGGCATCCACGTAGATGGAGAAATCGAAAAAGTCGGAGACAAATACCCGACGGCGCATTTTTCTGCCTGGGGAGACCTGTAGTACGTTGATGCCCTCCACAATCAGGATGTCAGGTCGCTTGATGGTCTGCATCCTGCCAGGAATCACATCGTAATATAAATGAGAATAGAGAGGTGCTTCCAGGAGCTCCTTGCCCGATTTCACTGCTGCCAGAAACGAGAGCAATCGCCTGGCATCATAGCTTTCGGGAAAGCCCTTTCGGTTGAGTATGCCACGTCGTTCCAATTCGGTGTTGGGGTAGAGAAAACCGTCTGTGGTAATCAATTCTACCTTTGGCTGTCCAGGCGTCATGGAGAGTAGTTTCTGCAGTACCCGTGCCGTGGTGCTTTTTCCGGCGGCCACACTCCCGGCGATGCCGATGATGTAGGGAATGGGGTGACTGGTGTTGTCAAAAAATTGATCCCGTTCATCGTGCAGGTGACGATAATGGGTGAGATGTATCTGCAACAGCCGGATCATGGGGATGTAGACATCTTCCACCTCGTCGAGCGTGAGGGGCTCGTTGAGCGCCTGAAGCGCCGTGAGGTCGATGTCGGATATGGGAAACATGGGATGCTCTTCCAGCTTCCGCCACTCTTCGCGGGTGAATGCACGGAAGGGTGAGTAGGTAACCTCGTAGGCCTTGTTCATCGGGATCGTTTTTTTGCTGCAAAGATAAACCAAAAACCGGTAAACAACAGGCTGTTTACCGGTTTTATTCGGTGTGCTTTGTCAAGGCCCACCGGTTACCCGGGTGGGCATCACAGAGTGTGACAAGGAGTTCAGAGCGTCTCGAAGCTCCGCTTCACAAAATTGCTCAACGCCTCCCCCTTCAGCATGTTGTGAGAGAGCAAGGCCAAGTCGACCATCTGCCGGAGTTTACCTTCTGAGGTAACCTCCGCGATCAGTGTCTCTTTTTCTTTGTTTTCGCTCTCCTCAATGAGTTGTTTTATGAGAGAGTGATCCACGTTGAGCACCACTTGGTAGCTGTCGGGCATTTCGCCATAGAAGGCCATCTGTTGCTGCATGGCCGACATCTCCTTCATGCGGCGGGAGAACTCGTTTTGAGTGATCTGCACCGGTCGCGATGCTTCGCCCAGTGCTTTGAAGTCGACACCAAACTCAATCTTTTCCATTGGAGGCAACTGCGATTTTACCGCCTCGGTGACCAGCTCCTTCTGTTTGTCGGTGAGCGACGGGCTTTCCGGCTCCTCTTTTGAGATCAGGTGTTCCACGGTGTCGCTGTCGACCCGTACAAACCGGGTTTTTCCCAGTTTCTGCTCCAGCAACCCCATCCAGTGTACATCGAGCTGCCCGTCCATCATCAGGACATCGTATCCCTTTTCTTTGGCAGCGTCGATTGGAGCATACTGCTTTTCCTTGTCACCGGCATAGAGCCAGATGAGATCACCGTTTTTATCGGTCTGTGACCCTTCGACCAACGACTTGTACTCGTCGAGGGTGAAGTATTTGTCATCCACATTTTTCATCAGCGCAAATTTGACCACCTTGTCGGAGAACTTCTCCTCCGTGAGCATCCCATACGCAATAAAGAGCTTCAGGCTGTCCCACTTTTGCTCAAACTGGGTACGCTCCTTCTTGAAAAGCTCTTCCAGCTTATCGGCCACCTTCCGGGTGATGTGATTCGAAATCTTCTTTACGTTGTGGTCGCTCTGCAGATAAGATCGGGATACATTCAGGGGAATGTCGGGTGAGTCGATCACGCCGTGCAACAACGTTAGAAACTCTGGGACAATCCCTTCCACAGAGTCGGTCACGAAGACCTGGTTGCTGTAGAGCTGAATCTTGTTGCGTTGCAGATCGAGATTGTTTTTAATCTTCGGAAAATAAAGTATCCCCGTCAGGTTGAAAGGATAGTCCACGTTCAGATGAATCCAGAACATGGGCTCCTCGAACATGGAGAGGGGATAGAGATCCCGGTAGAATTGCAGGTAATCCTCCTCCTTCAGGTCGGCAGGCTTTTGCTTCCATAGCGGATTTATTTCGTTGATTACGTTGTCTTCCTGCGTGTCGACATAGTTGCCATCCTTCCACTCCTGTTTTTTACCGAAAACGACCGGCACAGGCAGGAAACGGCAATATTTCTTCAAGAGCGACTCTACCTTACTCTTCTCCAGAAACTCCTGGTTCTCCTCGTCGAGATAAAGGATGATATCGGTGCCCCGATCAGCCTTCTCCACCTCTTCCATGGTGAAATTGGGTGTACCATCGCAGGACCACTTCACGGCTTTAGCCCCCTCCTTGTAGGATTTGGTCACGATCTCCACCTGCTTCGACACCATGAACGAAGAGTAAAAACCCAGTCCGAAGTGACCGATGATGGCATGCATGTTCTCTTTATACTGATCCAAAAAATCATTGGCTGAAGAGAGTGCGATCTGATTGATATATTTGTCTACCTCCTCTGCCGTCATGCCGATTCCCCTGTCGGATATGGTGAGGCTTTTCTTTTCTTTGTCGATGGATACCTGCACGGTGAGTTCACCCAGTTCGCCTTTGAATTCGCCAACATCGGCCAATGTTTTGATCTTTTGGGTAGCATCCACTGCGTTGGAAACGATCTCACGCAGAAAAATCTCATGATCGCTGTATAGAAACTTTTTAATGATGGGGAAAATGTTCTCTGTGGTTACCCCGATTTGTCCTTTTTGTACCATAAACTATCAGTTTTATTTTAATCTTGTGCGAGCTATTTTCAAGTTAAACAATTGCAAATAGTATGCCACAAACCCTTTGACTTTGTTTAAAATATTGGAGAGAAAAGATACGGTTAAATTATTTGGAATCGCTCTAAAAAAATAAAAGATCATTAAATAAGATGATCCGGGAAGTATTATAAATACTATTGATGATTTATTGATGTTGTTTTTAGCCCATTGTATTCATATAAACAGCTGATATACAATAATAGTAGATTCATTATTTTTTTATTAACAATCATTAATCGTTTTTTTTTAGAAAAGAACATTTGTTTTAAATATATCTCTTTATATTTGCATGTAACACAATTTAAAAGTCATCGCTTATGAAGACAGAACTTTCTTTCGAAAAGCAGTTGCTAAGCTTGCAGGATAATATGTTTAATTTCGCATTGACATTGACTGCCGACAGAGAAGAAGCAAAAGATTTGTTGCAGGAAACAACGCTTCGTGTATTGGACAACAGAGAAAAGTATTATGAAAATGTGAATTTCAAAGGATGGGTTTTCACCATCATGCACAATATTTTCGTAAATAATTACCGCAAGATCGTCAGAAGTCAGACCATCATCGATAAGACAGAAAACCTCTATCATTTGAATCTCCCGCAGGACTCGGGTTTCGATACGCCAGACGGAGCTTACACCATCAAGGAGATCAACAAGGCAATCAATAGTTTCACCGATGAGTATAAAGTGCCGTTTTCGATGCATGTCTCCGGCTTCAAGTACGAAGAAATAGCGAAACATCTCGAACTCCCTATCGGAACCGTCAAAAGCAGAATCTTCTTCGCTCGCAAAAGGCTGCAGGAAATGTTGAAGGATTTTAGATTTTACGCCGAGTAGCAACGATTGAACGACTATAGAAAACCTCTTTCATCGAAAGAGGTTTTTTTTGTCGGTTGCCACAAAATAAATACCTTTGCCAGCGCAAAAAAAGATTGTTTAAAAAAATGGAAATTATTTGGTTATTGGTGTCACTGGTCATTCTCTATTATGGTGCTGAGGGATTGGTCACTGGGGCGGCTTCGCTCGCTAAAAGAATCGGCATAAGCCCTTTGGTGATCGGGCTCACCATCGTATCGATCGGGACAAGTATGCCTGAGTTGATTGTGAGCGTCAAAGCCGCTATGAACGGTCAGAGTGCACTCTCTATCGGAAATGTTTTGGGATCAAATTTTTTTAATATCGGCATCATCCTGGGGTTTTCGGCGCTTATTTACCCCTTGGCAGTAAAAAGGCAGCTGCTGAAGTTGGATGTGCCGGTGATGATTTTTACAGTTTTCCTTTTTTTTATGCTCTTTCTCGATCACAAGATTTCCCGAGGGGAAGCGTTGCTGTTTGCATTGTTTTTTATTTCTTATGTGTTTTACCTGCTGATTTCTTCCCGAAAAAAAGGTGTTGTGGAAGAAGAGGGAGAGGAAGAAGAAATAAGACTGACCAAGCACTGGGCTCTTGATATCCTGTTTGTGGGAGTCGGTCTTCTGGCGTTGGTATACGGATCGGATTTGCTGGTGGTGAATGCTACACTGATTGCCGAACGGTTGGGGATGTCGGAAGCCATGATCGGGCTGACCATTGTGGCAGCAGGGACGAGCATGCCCGAGTTGGCCACATCGGTGGTGGCTGCACTCAAAAAACGTTCCGATATTGCCATTGGCAACGTGGTAGGGTCCAATATTTTTAATATTCTTTTAATTCTAGGGGTGGCCGGGCTTATCCAACCCATCAGCACACCGGAGATCGACTATATCGACAGTCTGTTTTTGATAGGCATCAGCCTCCTGTTGTGGTTGTTTATGAAAACAGGATCACGTATTTCGCGATGGAATGGTGCTGCATTTATAGCGTTCTACCTGATTTACTTTTTCATAAAGCTTGCCATCGGTAAATAGGAGCAATAAAAAAGTGTCTGCATCGTATAAAAACCATGCAGACACCGTGTTCCTTGCGGTTGGTTATACCGTGGGATTGTTTTTTTGCTTCTCCGTATTGAAATCCTTCGGATTATTTACTTTTTCCTTCAGCAACGCCAGATCGAGCACCTCCTTCACATCGCTTACGTAATGGAACGTGAGTCCTTTCAGGTAGTCGTCTTTGATTTCCTCAATATCCTTCCGGTTATCTTTGCAGAGAATGATGTCAGTGATTCCGGCTCGCTTAGCGGCAAGGATTTTTTCTCGGATGCCTCCAACGGGAAGTACCTTGCCACGCAAGGTGATCTCACCAGTCATGGCCAGGTGTGGACGCACTTTGCGTTGCGTGTAGATTGAGGCAAGCGAGGAGATCATGGTGATGCCGGCTGAAGGCCCATCTTTGGGTATGGCTCCCTCGGGAACATGGATGTGCGTATTCCAGTTTTCAAATATGTCGGGGTCGATGTCCAGTTCCTGCGCGTGTGAATGGATATACTCCATGGCCAGCATGGCCGATTCTTTCATGACCTCTCCCAGGTTGCCGGTAAGGGTCAGCTTGGAGCCTTTTCCCCTGCTGAGCGAGCTTTCCACAAATAGGATCTCACCCCCAACGGCTGTCCATGCAAGTCCAGTGACTACGCCGGCATAATCGTTGCCCTGGTAGCGGTCTCTCGCATGCTCCTCTGTGCCGAGGTATTCTTTCAGTTCGTTAGCTTTCAGTGACTTTGGATAAGCTTCGTCGGAGGCTATTCTGCGGGCTACACGACGCATTACCTTGGCAATTTTTTTATTCAGTTCTCGCACCCCTGACTCTCGTGTGTAATGCTCCACAATCTTCTGCAGTGTGGGCTTGGGGATCATAAAAGCACCTTTTTCGATGCCATGGTTTGCAAGCTCCCTGGGAACAAGGTGGCGATAAGCAATCTCAACTTTTTCTTCGGTGATGTAACCTCCCACGTTAATCAGTTCCATGCGGTCGAGTAGGGGCTGAGGGATGCTGCTCAGGTTGTTCGCTGTAGCAATAAAGAGTACCTTCGATAGGTCATAGTCGATGGAGAGGTAATTGTCGTGAAACGCCATGTTCTGTTCCGGATCGAGCACCTCCAGTAATGCCGAAGAGGGGTCACCCCTGAAATCATTCCCAATCTTATCCACCTCATCAAGCACGAACACCGGGTTGGAGGTGCCGGCCTTCTGGATGTTCTGGATGATACGCCCCGGGATAGCTCCGATATAAGTGCGCCGGTGTCCGCGAATCTCGGCTTCATCGTGTAGCCCCCCGAGTGACACACGCACATACTTGCGGTTTAGCGCTTCGGCAATTGATTTGCCGAGTGAGGTTTTCCCTACTCCCGGAGGACCATACAAGCAGAGGATGGGTGATTTCAAATCGCCCTTCAGCTTCAACACCGCCAAGTGCTCCATGATGCGCTCTTTCACCTTTTCCATTCCAAAATGATCCCTGTCGAGTATCTTCTGGGCATTCTTCAGATTGAAATTGTCTTTTGAATATTCGTTCCAGGGTAACTCCAGAATGGTCTGCAAATAACCAAACTGCACCGAGTAATCGGGAGATTGCGGATTGAGTCGCTCCAGCTTCTGTGCCTCTTTCTCGAAGGTTGCAGCCACTTCGGCACTCCATTTTTTTTCTTTTGCCTTCTTTCGGAATTCATCGATCTCAATCTGCTGCGTATTTCCTCCCAGTTCCTCCTGGATGGTTTTGATCTGCTGTTGCAGGAAATATTCTTTTTGTTGCTGATTCAGGTCTTCGCGAGTTTTCAACTGGATGTTCATCTTCAACTCCAGTATCTGCGACTCACGGTTGAGAATCATCAGCAGCCGGTAGGCTTGTTCTTTCTCGTCGTTGATAGCGAGTAGTTCCTGTTTCTCCCTGCTATCGATGGGTAGGTTGGTGCCACAGTAACTGATCAGCATGTCGGAGAAGGAGTCGTTGCTGATGGTTTGTATCAGTTCTTTTGGCGGCTCCCCCAGCAGATGTAGCATGTGCAACATGGCATCGCGGATGGAGTCGAGGATGGCTTTGAACTCCTTGTCCTCTTTGGGTGCCCGTTCGTAATCGTGCATTTTATAAGTAGCCTTTAGAAAAGGTTCGCTCTGTACCATCTCAAGCCACTCAAAACGTTTCTTCGCCTGCACGATGATGCTGAAGTTGTTGTCGGCCAACTCGATCACACGAATGACCTCGCCCAGGACTCCCATTTGGTAAAGATCATCTTTGCCTGGATCTTCCACTCTCGTATCCTTCTGGCATACCAGTCCGATATAACGTTGTTTTTTACCAAGTGATTTGATCAGAGCCAGTGATTTTTTCCGGCCTACGGAAATGGGGAGCGTGCTGCCCGGGAAGACAATGGTATTACGAAGAGGAAGGATGGGCAGCAACTCTTTCAAGTGTGCTTCATCTATGTCTGTGTTGCCGTCAATAAAATCGCTGGCAATAAAGGAGATGATGTTCCCCTCGGTATCTTCGTCACCCGTAGCATTTATTTTGAATGGATTCATATTCATCAATCTGTTCTTCTAAAAACGGAAAATGGTTACTTTTGTTTTCCCGTGTTCATAAATATTCAAAATCCATGCCAAACAGGCTGAAATCTTTTTTTTCTGACAATGAGTAATCCTTTTTTTCGATTTAAGCAATTTTGTGTGCATCATGACCGGTGTGCCATGAAGGTGGGTACCGACGGTGTGCTACTGGGGGCATGGGCCAATGCCGGTAGGGGTAAAATGATCCTGGATGTGGGAACTGGTACTGGACTCATTGCCCTGATGATGGCCCAGCGCTATCCAGGAGCGGCCATTCGGGCGATAGATATTGATCGGGATGCGGTGGCCCAGGCACGGGAAAATGTGAGCGACTCACCCTTTGCTGACAGAATGACTGTGGAGCAGGACGATTTTCGTCACTATGCATCCGCATGTGCTGAGAAGTTCGATCTGATCGTATCCAATCCTCCTTGGTTCAATCGTGCACTTCTACCTCCCGATGCACAGCGAAAAACCGCCAGGCATTCGGTTTCGCTGACATTGACTGAGCTGCTGCTCTCAGCTGCGAACTGTTTGTCACCAGAGGGTGTGCTGGCGCTGATATTACCCTATGATCAGCAAAAGGAGCTGGAGACGCAGGCTCGGGAACTTGGTTTTTTCTTGAAAAGAGAAACAGTTGTTTATTCTTTGCCTGAGTCCAACCCAAAAAGATTGCTGACAGAATGGACGCGCTCTCAATCAGAGAATCCCACACAAAGCAAGCTGACCATCGAACTTGCACGGAACCGTTATACTGCAGAGTTTATTGACTTGGTCAGGGAATTTTATCTTTATCTCTGACAAGGGAATGGGTGTATAAATAATGGATATTTAATAATATACATTTTGATTGTATATTTGCAATGTATTCTCTCATAAAATTCATGATTTATCAACAACGTAAAGAAATCAATATGAGAAAAACCCTGATTATGATCCTGTTGATGGTGATCACTTTTGCCTTGCAGGGAGCAGACACAATTCGGGTGAAGCAGACAAGAACACCCGTGCTGATCGATAGAAACGATAACGTGCTTTTTTATATCAGGATCGATGCACAGGTATCGCGTAAACTGAATAAGCTTGCACTGAAATTTTCAGACGACACGCCGTTGCAGGAAATAGCGTCAATAAAGTTGTATTATGGAGGCACAGAATCCGCACAGCGTGAAGATCAAATATTCTACGCGCCGGTGCAATATATCTCAAGTCATGCTGTCGGGCAAACGAGAGAGGCCAATCCCTCTTATTCGATTATGGTGTGCGAGCAGCAATCACCAGGAAAAAGTGTGCTTTTTTCTCCCGATTACGCCCTTTTTCCAGGTATAAACTATTTCTGGGTGAGTCTTCAGATGAAACCCACCACGTCTCTTTTATCCACTGTAGATGTGGAGATGGTCTACGCAACACTCGACGAAAAATGTGCGCCCCTCATTTTTGCCACCGAAAGGGTGCCCCACAGGATGGGTATGGGTGTCAGGCATGCTGGCGACGATGGCTCGTCGGCCTACAGGATTCCCGGTCTGGTGACTTCGAATGAAGGCACATTGCTGGGGGTGTACGATGTGCGTTACAACAGCAGTGTCGATTTGCAGGAATATGTGGATGTGGGTCTGAGCAGGAGTACCGATAAAGGACAAACATGGGAGCAGATGCGCCTGCCGCTGCATTTTGGAGAGTATGGCGGTCTCCCCAGAGCCCAGAATGGGGTGGGAGACCCCTCGATACTAGTAGATGAAAAAAACGGAACCATCTGGGTTATGGCAGCCTGGACACATGGAATGGGCAACGGTCGTGCCTGGGTGAATTCTATGCCCGGCAACGGGCTGGAGACTACAGCACAGTTGGTGTTAACGAAGAGTACCGACGATGGCAGGACCTGGTCGGACCCCATCAATATCACCGAACAAGTGAAGGACCCTTCCTGGCACTTCCTGCTACAGGGACCAGGAAGGGGTATCACGATGAACGATGGTACGCTGGTATTTCCCATTCAGTTTATTGATGCCGAAAGAATTCCCAACGCAGGGGTGATGTACAGCAAGGATGAGGGAGTGAGCTGGACCATTCACAACCTTGCCCGCAACAACACCACCGAAGCACAGGTGGCCGAGATAGAGCTCGGCGTGCTGATGCTCAATATGCGTGATAACCGCGGAGGCAGCCGTGCCGTATCAATTACAAAAGACATGGGAAGGACCTGGACGGAACATCCATCGTCACGTAACCTCCTGCCGGAACCCATATGTATGGCAAGCCTCCTGCAAGTGAAGGCAGCCGACAACATCCTGGGCAGGGATATTCTCCTTTTCTCTAATCCCAATTCTACACAGCATCGGCACCACATGACCATCAAGGCAAGCCTCGACGGGGGACTGAGTTTTCCCGAACAGTATCAGCTCATGCTCGATGAAGACTTTAGTTGGGGATACTCCTGCCTCACCCTGGTCGACCGCGAGACAATTGGCATATTATACGAAAGCAGCGTGGCACACATGACATTTCAGGTAGTGAAACTGACTGACCTGATTGGACAAAAAAAGGGACGCTAACCTTATTCTTGCGCTTTTGCATCTGAAAAAGTAAGATTCATTTTCATCGAACGATAAAAAGTAGTAATTTTGGCATTTTAAAATTCCTGACAAAGTGAAAGAGGTGATTGCCATTAAAGACAAACAGTTTGACCTGTTCATCGAACAAGAGGTCATTGAGCATGAGATAAAACGTGTTGCACAACAGATAAACGCTGATCTGGCTGACAGAAACCCCATCTTCTTGGCGGTGCTGAACGGGGCATTTATGTTTGCCGCTGAGCTGATGAAGGAGGTTTCCATTCCCAGTGAGATCACTTTCGTGCGACTGGCATCCTACCAGGGAACAACCTCTACCAGTCAGGTGAAGGAGGTGCTTGGGATCAACGAAGATATTGAAGAACGCACGGTGGTGATAGTGGAAGACATCGTGGACAGCGGAGCCACCATGGCGTCACTCCTGGATCAGCTTGCTCCCCTGAAGCCGAAGGAAGTGAAGATTGCCACCCTGCTCTTTAAGCCGGCTGCATTGAAAAAGAAGATTCATCTCGATTACGTGGTACTCGAAATACCCAACGATTTCATCGTGGGCTACGGCCTCGATTATGATGGCTACGGACGTAACTTGAAAGACATCTACAAGGTTCATTGAGCAGAGCTCATTTGAAAAAAATCCTTTTTGGCTATTTTTCTTCCCAAAATGAGAGCAGGTATTGAAAAAATACCTATTTTTGTAAGCAATGCACATTTCGATAACAAACAAGAAGTAGATAAAATTTATTCAAGATGAACAAAGATGAAGTGAAAAAATCG
>DHTF01000027.1:10853-14176 GCA_002411515.1 Proteiniphilum sp. UBA5267
TCGCCAAAAGCGAATTTGGAAGGACACAGAGGCACTTTTATCCTGATGGGATTGGTGCTTGGGGTATCTGTCCTTTTCTTCGCTTTTGAATGGTCGACCGTAACTAAAAAACTGGACGAAACCATCATCGTGCAGGACGTGCTGGCCGAAGAGGAAATCGAGATTACCCGTCGCGATGCCACACCTCCACCACCACCCCCGCCACCCGAGCCGGAAACACCCGAGATTATTGAAGTGGTGGAAGAGAAGGTGGAGACAACGCTGAAGATTCAGGTGGAAGACGACCAGTCACAACGACAGACGCAGACCTATGTCCCACCCCCACCACCAAAGCCCAAACAGGAGGAGGTGACAGAAGAAATTTTTGTGGTTGTTGAAAATCAACCTGAATTCCCGGGTGGAAATGCAGCCATGATGAAGTTCCTCAGCGACAACATCAAGTATCCCGTCATTGCACAGGAGAACGGTATTCAGGGTCGTGTAATCTGTAACTTTGTGGTCGAAAGAGATGGTAGCATTACCGACGTGCAGGTAGTACGCGGTGTAGACCCCTCCCTCGACAAGGAAGCCATACGTGTGATACAGCAAATGCCCCGCTGGACACCCGGTAAGCAACGTGGTCAGGCAGTACGTGTACGCTTTACATTGCCCGTGGTATTCCGCTTACAGAATTAATTTATTTGAGTAACCATAGAAAGGCTACCTTTGAAAACCAAAGGTAGCCTTTCTTACAGATAGCCCTATCTCCATGAATCCCAAAGTAGCTTTATTCGAAAAAATCATGGCCGATGCAATCCGGGAGGTGTTTGCTCAGGAGCAATTCCCAACCCTCTATGATCCGGCCCGGTATATCCTCTCATTAGGAGGTAAACGTCTTCGCCCCTTGCTAACGCTGATGGGGGCCGATCTGTTTGGAAGCGCAGTCGATAAAGCCATCAATGCGGCACTGGCTATTGAGATATTTCATAATTTCACCCTCCTGCATGACGATTTGATGGACAGGGCCGACATGCGCCGTGGCCAACCCACCGTGCACAAAAAATGGAATGCCAACAGTGCTATTCTCTCCGGCGATGCCATGGTGATTGAGGCATACCGTTACATTGCCAAAGTGCCTCCAGCATCGCTTCCTGTGATCATGGACCTTTTTTCGACCACAGCCATGCAGATTTGTCAGGGACAGCAACTCGATATGGACTTTGAAAAAAGAATGGATGTATCAGAAGCGGAATACATTGAAATGATCCGCCTGAAAACGGCAGTACTGATTGGTTGCGCACTCAAGATGGGAGCTCTGATTGGGGGAGCTGAACCGCGCGATGCCGATTGCCTGTATGAATATGGAATAAACATAGGACTTGCTTTTCAATTGAAAGATGACTTGCTCGACGTATATGGCGACCCCAGGACATTCGGAAAAATGATCGGGGGGGATATACTCTGCAATAAAAAAACGTATCTGCTGATAAAAGCGCTCAAAAATTCGGGAGAACAACAAAAGAAAATGCTTTTGCTGTGGCTTTCAGCTTCCGAATTTGATTCGGCAGAGAAAATCAGGTTTGTTAAAAATGTCTACGATGAATTAAATTTGAAGGTCATTACCGGCAATCTCATAGAAAAGTATTATCTTGCATCACTGGATTGTCTCACGTCGATTCGTGTATCGGAAGATCGGAAAAAAGATTTGATGGAATTCTCGGAAAATCTCATGTATAGAGAAAAATAAGCATCAACCAAAATAAACAAATGCCCTATCGTCGTTTACCAAATACTGACAGCGCCCGCATAAAGGCATTGAGAATGGCTGTGGAGAAGGCGGCAGAAACAGACTTTCGAGAATTGTTGGTTTCTCCTCACCTCATCGCGGAGGCCAAAACTTCCCTGATCCACTTCGAGCGTCTTTGTAGTCGTTACCAGCAGATGTACGACATCCAGGTACAGGCCAATAAACAGTTTACGGTAAAGGTGAAGAATGCCCGCATGTATCTATCCCATTTTGTGCAGGTATTGTACATGAGTATCCAGCGAACGGAAATAAAAGAAGCACATCTCTCCCTCTACGGACTGGAAGAGAGCAATATGATCGTACCGGATCTCTCCACTAATGAACAACTGCTGGAGTGGGGCAGAAAAATTATTGAAGGGGAGGATCTTCGGGTATCACGCGGAGCTGTGCCCATATACAATCCTTCTATCGCCAAGGTGAAAGTGATGTACAGCCTCTTCAAGGAGGGACATCAAACGCAAAAACTGCACCAGAAGGCTACTGCTCGAGTACAGGATGAGGTGGCTGCCTATCGGGAGAAGGTGGATCAGTTGATTCTGGACATTTGGGAAGAAGTGGAAAAAGACAACATGGATTTCACCACAGCACAACGTCTGGAGAGAAATAAGCAGTATGGCGTTGTATACTATTATCGCAAGGGAGAGCGTGTAGAATGAAGTTGATAGATACACACGCTCATTTGTATGCTGATGATTTTCAGAACGATCTGCCACTGGTGGTGACACGTGCCAAAGAGGCCGGAGTTGAAATGGTTTTGTTACCCAATGTGGATGAAACCACGCTGACTGCCCTGAGAGCTGTGTCTACTCAATACGATGGTTTTTTCTTTCCGATGATGGGATTGCATCCAACCAGTGTGAAAGCCGACTGGAAGCAACAACTCGAAACCATTTACGCCCAGTTTCTTACCCTAAATTGTATTGCTGTGGGTGAAATAGGAATAGATCTTTATTGGGATCGTTCGTTACAAAATGCCCAAACTGAAGTATTTGAGGAACAACTCAGCTGGAGTATCGAGAAATCGCTTCCTGTTTCCATACATTCCCGGAATGCCACACGCGAAGTGATACAAAGCATCAAAAAAGTAGGCAAGGAAAAGCTGCGTGGCGTTTTTCATAGCTTCGGCGGATCGACAGGTGAACTGGAGGCCATCCTGCAGTTGCCCAATTTCTGCATTGGCATCAACGGTGTTCTCACTTTTAAAAATTCAGGTCTGGCGGATACACTCCGTAATTGTCCGAACGAGAGGGTGATCCTGGAAACAGACGCTCCTTATCTTACCCCCCATCCTTTTCGCGGTAGGCGAAACGAACCTTCTTATTTGTCTTTTATTTTGAAAAAAATGGCTGAGGTTTGGGAGATCAGCAGCGAGGAAACGGCTCGTATCACCAGCAGCAATGCCCGAGATTTATTTGGCTTCGAAAATGATAAATAAAGATTTTAATAAAATATTTAGTCATAGAGCGTGCATATAACCGATAAATTCAGTAATTTTGCTCCTCAGATGGAACGCGAATGATTTTTTTTTTGTAATTTG
>DHTF01000027.1:14450-14595 GCA_002411515.1 Proteiniphilum sp. UBA5267
TTCGAATCCCGCTCTCTCCGCGTTAATTAGGAGTTAGATTTCATTTAGAACAACAACAAAAGAAAATAAATTATTAATACAACAAATCAAAGATCATTAATCAAAAAATTGAACGCACAATGAAAAAGTTATTTGCAATTTTAGC
>DHTF01000132.1 GCA_002411515.1 Proteiniphilum sp. UBA5267
ACCCCGTTGGTACGATAGTGCACGGTTGAAACCGCCGTCGAGAGATCCAGGGTCCTTACGTAATCGCGTGCGTTAAGTTCGGGGGTATCAAACCATAACTCTCCCAGGGACTGGTAAGATTTAACGCCTTTGGGATTGCCCATCATCGTGGCTTCGGCAAGCTTGACGGCTTCGTTGTTTTTATCTCCGAACAGCAGACGCTGTACTTCGGGCAGGGCCTCGCGGCCGGCCGGGTTGTTGGGATCGAGCGGGTAGCCGTCCCACAGGGTATTTTCATTTAGTTGAATGCGTTCGTCTGCGACTCCCCCGAAAACCATGGCACCCAGGCGTCCGTTGCCCAAGGGCAGCGCTTCCTCCCATACCTTCGCCGACTTGCGGTACCACAGTACATTTTTGGTGTTGACCGGTTTGTCTGCTTTGCCGGTAAATTCAGCACGGTCGAACCACTTGGCGTTGATCGGCACATTCCGCTCACTCGCAGCTAGGCCGGAAGTCTGCTCCACTTTTTGGATTGTTCCGTCGGGATTGTAATTGAGTGGATCGAAGCAGATGGATCGCAACCAATCGTTGGGTTCGCCATTTACCCTCGACAGCATGCTGTTATGATAGAAGGCATACCATTGGCCCTTGTACTCCACAATAGAACCGTGGTTGGTATAACTGTCGGTAGGATCCATATAGACCCCCTGATGCTTCCAGGGACCCAGGGGATGATTGCTGGTGGCGTAGCGCATCCGGTTATCTCCTTTCACTCCCTCCTTGTCGTTTCTTTCATCGTGGTTGTCGGAATAGGAAAGATAGTAAACACCGTTTCTCTTGTGCACCCAGGTAGCTTCGTGAAAATCATACAATCCTTCCATCGGCTGCAGTGCACCATCCAGTTCCGTCATGTTGTCTTTCAGTCTGGCCCCGAAGCATCTGCCTCCACCGCCATAGTAGAAATAGGCCTGGCCGTCGTCATCCACAAATACATTGGGATCGATCTCACCGTTTTCCGGAAGTCCTTTCAGCCAGCTATCCAGTACAACAAAATCGGATGCGGGCTTGTCACTGACCGCGATACCGATCTTCCAGTTCTTGCCCCATGGATCTTTATCGGGATGGGGAAAGTAGAAATAATATTTCCCGTTCTTATAGACGCAATCGGGCGCCCACATGAACTTGGCATCGTTGGAGAGTGGCTTTCCCCAGGGTACCTGACTTGCACGAAGGATCTCCCCATGATCTGTCCAGTTCACCATATCATCGGTGGAGAAAACGTGGTACTGATCCATCAGGTCGCACCCTCTCGGAGGAGCCATGTCGTGCGATGCGTAAACATACAACCGGCCATCGGCCCACACTCTTGCAGACGGATCGGCGGTGTACATATGCCTGATAAACGGATTTTGGTGTGAAGCGGCCGATTTACCCTGTGCTTTGGAAAGCATGGGATACATCAAAGAGAGGCCGACAAGCAGTAGACAGGTGAAATGAACTGCCTGTTTTTTCTTATAAGAAGATGATTCTTGCATGATTGTTATTGCTATGTTTGTTATTGATTATTCCACAACTCCTTGATGGTTTCTTCCACATTCAGCCCATCCGGATTTTCCGCTGATTTGTTGTTTGCACGATATTTTCCCCGTCCTTTTCCTTCGCATAAGCTGACCAAACGACTCACGGGCATTTGTAAAAAACCATTCGAATCATTATTCCTGATCCATTCATACGCATACCGCAACCACGCTTGTCGAAACGTTTCATTTTGCAGGTAAAACCAGGTAATTTCATCATAGCCCCATATGAAATGACTGTCGACGGTTGCTTCGCCTGGCGTACCGCTACAACCAAAGTTATCGAATTCAACCAGGTAGGGCAGCGACTGGCAATGCCAACCACTTGGTGTTTTACCGCCTCTACTCTTGAGATACAAGGCATCCAGATAACCCACTTCCAATAGGGCTTGCTGAGGTCTGTCAGGGATTTCTTTTATCCGCAATGGAAAAGAATTGAAATCCAACAAGCTCACTCCATCTACGATCATTCCTCCATGTGGCACATGGGCATCCAGCAGTACCCATCCCCGACGAGTGGCTGTTTTCGCGAATTTCCTCAGTTTATCTATGAACGACTGCCACTGTTGCAAATCGGGATCGGCCATGCCCATCAGAGCTGTCTGCCCCAAGTGAAGCGCTTCGCATCCGATATTGAAATAGGTTCCTGCCAGAAAAATGAACCACAGCTGGGTTTCCTGTCGCGTGATGTCGGGCACGCTTGACCCTTCTCGCCAATGATTTACAAACTTGCCATCGGGATTCAGCATCAGGTCGTAACTGAAATGCCGGTTCTCGGCAGGCATGCCCATTGCCTCGAATGCCCAGGAAGGGATGGAAATTTTTTCTACATTCCGTGTGACGATCTCAAAAAGAGCCGCCTGGAAAATGATATCCTTATCGTAGGCATGCACCGCTTCGAGAAGTTTTCTTGCCTGTTCCAGGTATTCGGGGATGATCAGGACCTCTTCCCTGCCCCACCGGTAAATGGCTCTCCCGATAAATTTAGCACCCGTATTTTTTATCAGCCTGACGTCGTCTTCCTTGTAGGGATAGGGACCATCGTTCGTGTAGGGGTCAGCTGCCAGGAATTCGGTCATGGTTACCGATCGTTTCAGGTAGTTTTCCAGTACCGGTCGTGAGATACCCGATGCATCAAAATGGTATGGACCGGGGTTGGCGGAACACGCTGCGGACAATATGGATAACCATATTGCCAAACTCACGCTCATCGAAAATGCATAAAATTTCAATTTCTCCATCGTATGATACTTTTTTGGGTAGCGGTCAATCCCTTTTATCTGGTATTTTATTTAAATACTCCCATCATATGGTAGTAATTCTCCAGTTGCCGTGTCATGATTTTTTCTGCTGCTCCCACCTCAATCAGGTCCGGTCCATGATCGGCACCGTATCCTCCATAAGCCGCAGAACGGATATCTGGGAGATAGACAGGCCAGTCACCGTCATTCCAGGTGTAGCCAAACAGGAAAGGCACGCCTTGTGACTGCATCTCTCTTTTCCAATCTATTTGGAACTTGATAAACGGTTCCCCCGGTACGGTAGCGATCACATAGCGATCATTAATTGCAATCACAGAGAAGTGAACATTGTAGTGAAGATCTTTGTCATACCGTCCGGTAAAAGATAACGAATCGGTTTTCACCTTGATACTCGGAATATCGTAAGGATTGGGATATAACTCCCTTGCCAACTTTACTGCTTCGATGGAGAGGAGCTTTCCCATCCGGTCGATCAGGTCGTAGTTGGAAGACCGCGGATCATTGGGGCCTGTTCTCCCCCCATCTTTGAAGAGGGGTGCCTGGTTACCGCCTCCTCCCTGGATAAACAGGCAGTTCACCGTATTGTTAAATGCTTCTTCGGTGTATCTGGTGGCATATCCCACATAATCGGCTGTAATTTCAAAATTGTTCCATGCCACGTCCGGATGACAGGCGTAATTCATGATAAGTACTTTGGGTGTTCCCTTCATGTCTTCCAGTTTGATCACACCCACCGCAGGATCAACGGGGCCGTGTGGTATTCGTTCGGGATTGACCGCCCTGTAGTGATCATCACCCAACCACGATTCCCTGGCTCGCCCGTCGTCGCGCATGACCAAACGGTTAAAACTTAATTGCGGAAAATTGCGGTACCCTCCCGATATTTTTGCTTCAAACATGTTATCGGAAGCTTCCTCCATCATGGCAACGATCTGCTTCTCTAGCCATTCCTTTGGTGCTTTTTCTGCAGAATGTGTATGTTGCGGACAAAAATAGACCTCTTTTAAATCAAACTGTCTCTTCAGTTGATTGGACAATGTCACGTTGGCATACCCAATCAGGTCCATCGCTACAAAAGCAATGCGTTCCCCGTCGGCGTCCACGATCAGACTTCTGGCATACAGAGAATCATGCACAGGGTATTTTGGATCTGGGGGAGTGATGTTGGTTTTTGCCGTTCCAGCCATCAACCTTTCATTCAACGGAGCTGACTGAGCCACGACCAAATGGTTCAGACAGTTCAACAACAACAAACCGAAAAAAAGTATTTTCATAGGATTATTTTATTTGATTAGATCAATGTGTAGAAAATCTCTTTCAATATGTTCTGGTGTGATCATGATTATCATTCTCGTTTCGTAAATTATCAACTACCGAAATCATAGTTCGGTTTA
>DHTF01000070.1:0-3356 GCA_002411515.1 Proteiniphilum sp. UBA5267
TCGATGATCCAGATCAGCAATCCCAGTAGTTGTGCGGCAAAGCCGGTTGTCACCAGTACAAAGGTGGGGCTCCATATTTTCTTGTTGATGGGACATCCGTATTGTAGCAACAGACCGGAGAAAGCCAGAATGGTGCCCCATATCAGTATTTTCTCCACCTTTGTGTTGTTGTCTCTGTTTTCCACTATCAGTTTTCCAAAGAGGAAGCCTATGAGTACATGGGCAATGGAAGGCAGCGTGCTGAGCAACCCTTCTGGATCAAATGCGATACGCACTCCCTCGGGTGAAGTGTCTTTATACATGTGTGAAATGCCCCAGAGTACCTTGTCTACACGGGCAATGATGTTCTCCTCCGACATCTCAAATCCTTTTCCGAAGCGAAGAATCAGATAATAGCCCGCAAGCAGGATGGCGATGAGCCAGGGCAAATGTTTGTTTTTTACCAGTAATGCTATGAGGGCTGCAAAGCCATAGGCCAGGGCCAGTCGCTGCAGTACTCCCAGGATACGAAGGGTATTGAAGTGGGTTGCAGCCATGCCGAATGATTCACCCGCGGCTAGCCCCCCCATGAGTTGGCCAAACCATCCCAGTGCCAGCCCAATCACAAAAATAAGCAGGGTACGGCGTACTATTTTCCAAACAGCAGCTCTGGAAGGAGCAAAGTTGAATTTGCGCAGCGACATAAAGGTAGAGACCCCCATGATGAACATGAAGAAGGGAAACACTAGGTCGGTGGGCGTCAGTCCGTTCCAGTGTGCATGTCGGAGGGGTGCGTAGGCATAGTTTCCAGAACCGGCATTGTTGACCATGATCATGCCGGCAATGGTGATGCCCCGAAGGATGTCGAGCGACAGAAGTCGGCTGTTTTGCGATGTAGTTGTAAGCTTACTCATAATTTTTGCTGTAACAGTGTATGGATTGTAGTTCATTGTCTCCATTGATGGAGGCGACATGTTTCAATTTAACGGTAAAGATAATATTTCTTCGACAATTTACGGAATGCTTCCTCATCTTTGGTCCAGTAGTTTTTGATGTCGACGAACCGGTGATTTTTGGAAAATTCAAGCCGTATAAAATCGCTTCCGCTTACCTTGTCGAACATGTCGAAACGATTTTCGGGCGCATGATCGAATACCTTTTGGTCGGGATAAAGCGTTGCAGCTACCTCCATCACATGAAACTGGATATCCGACAACCGGACTTTGGAGAAGTCGGTCAGGTATATCTGCACCCCTTGCAGGTTCTTACCCTGTCCCACCGAATAGTAAGGTTTCAGATGGATCGGACGGAAGTTAATTCCTGGAATTTTTTTTGCATTCAGTGCTCCGGCAAATTCCTCGGCGTTGATCCAATCGGCGGCAAACATTTCGAACGGGAGCGTGTACCCCACGCCGATGGACATGTACCCCAGTTCACCCAGTATGCCCGACACAGGGTAAAAATATGCTGAGTGGGTAAAAGGAATATGGGGAGATGTGGGTACCCAAGGAAGGCCGGTATCTTCGAAATTCATCTTACGACGCCATTTTTTCATTTTCACTACCGTCAGCTTGCATGGTTGCGGATTCATTCGTTCGCCATTGATCATCTCCGCCAGTTCGCCACAGGTGAGGCCATACAGATAAGGAATTTTGAGCTGACTAACAAATGAAATGAATCCTTCTTCCGCAAGGTTGCCCTCCACTTTGAGACCACCCAGAGGGTTTGGTCTGTCCAGTACCACAAACTCGATGTTGTTTTCCGCTGCGGCCTGCATTGCCAGGTACATCGTAGAGATGTAGGTATAGGATCGGCAGCCGATATCCTGGATGTCATATACCAGTAGATCCACTCCTTTCAGCATCTCAGGTGTGGGTTTGCGGGTTGCTCCGTAGAGAGAGTATACGGGCACACCTGTGTTGGGATCGGTGAAAGAGTCAATTCTATCACCAGCATGCACATCGCCGCGCACGCCATGTTCCGGTCCGTAGAGTGCCACCAGCTCCACGCCGGGTGCTTCGTGCAGGATGTCGATGGTCGACCTGAGGTGGTTATCCACCCCGGTGGGGTTGGTGATCAGTCCGACCCTTTTGCCTTGCAAGATCCGGAATCCGGATTCTTTCAGTACTTCTATGCCGGTGCTGATGCGTATGTTTTGAGCTGAAGTTTTCGTACTGAGAACGATTCCCGATATAATAAGCACGCTGATAAAAAGCGACTTTCGGGTAGATGCACTTATTGCCATGAGCTTATTTTTTGTAATTGTTTTTATCCATTTACTTTTTTCTCGATCTGCCAAAGTCGGCATCCACTTTCATGAAAGGGATCAGCAGCAGGGTGGGAATGATGGCCAGCATGATAAATCCAAAAAAATTCTCATAACCCATTTTTTCCTGTATCCATCCTGCAGCCATACCCGGTAACATCATGCCCAAAGCCATGAAGCCGGTACAGATGGAGTAGTG
This sequence comes from Proteiniphilum sp. UBA5267, assembly GCA_002411515.1. GTDB lineage: Bacteria > Bacteroidota > Bacteroidia > Bacteroidales > Dysgonomonadaceae > Proteiniphilum. The sequence goes on from DHTF01000070.1 coordinate 2,445, forward strand.
GGCTGTTTTGTGTTCTCCCTGTGAGAAGTAGATCAGGTAGAGCATGTATGCCGTAAACCCAAAGCCATAGCCAAACTGTTCGGTAGCCACGGCCACATTTACCCAGATAAAATTCTCCGGTTGATAGATAGATAGGAGAAGGTATGCCGCGTTGGGCAGGGTTATTGCCAGTGCCATGGGCCAGAGCCATCGTTTGAGGCCCTGTCGCGATGCTACGATGCCACCGATGATACCCCCAAGGGTGAGGGCGATCACGCCCACCGTACCATAGGCGATGCCCACCTCGGAGGTGCTCAGTCCCAGCCCCCCCACCTCGCGGCTATCGAGCAGAAAGGGTGAAGCCAGCTTTATCAGCATGGCTTCGGCAAGCCTGTAGAACAGCATAAAGGCAATGGCCAGTCCGATTCCTTTTTTTGTGAAAAAGGATTTGAAGGTGTTGGCAAACTCCCTCATCACCTCTCCGGGAGTGTGTGCTGCTTTGCCGGTATCGACGGGCGGGTAGGGAAGTACGAAGCGGTGGTAAACAAAAAAGAGTAGGAAGAGACCGGCAAGAATAAAGAAGGTGATGCTCCAGGCAAAGGGAATTTTGCCGGTCGATTTTTCCAGAAATCCTGCCAGGATAATCAGCAGTCCCTGTCCGGTGATTGATGCAAGACGATAGAAGGTGCTGCGGATCCCCACGAAAAAGGATTGCTGTGAATCGTCGAGTGCCAGCATATAAAAGCCGTCTGCGGCAATGTCGTGTGTAGCCGAACTGAATGCCATCAGCCAAAAGAAGGCCAGGGACGCCTGCAAGTAGAACGGCGTGGGCAGAGTAAATGCTACGCCCGCTAGTCCGGCACCGATCAGCAATTGCATCGAAACAATCCACCATCGTTTGGTTTTCAGGATATCCACAAACGGACTCCAGAA
>DHTF01000070.1:3692-4089 GCA_002411515.1 Proteiniphilum sp. UBA5267
CGGAATGTGACTTTCTTTTGTTTGTTCATATTATTCTGTTTGTGTTGTGTGAGCCTGTTTTGCTGCTTTTTCAATAAAAGGTAACCAATTTTGTTTGGGGAAAATAGTGCATTAATATCTGATCGTGGCGATATCCCTTTTCAGCCATCATGGCTGCACCTATTTGGCAGAGACCCACGCCGTGGCCCCAACCTGCCCCGGTGAGCGTGAACTGCTGCGGGATTCCCTCGTCGTTCTCTGCTTCCACATCCACCACGAATGCGGCACTATAGAGGTGTGAAGGAGAGAGGGTGCGGCGAATTTCCAACTCTTTGCCGATGGTCATTACGCGTTCGGTGCCGATGATCTTCAGTCGAATGATGCGGCCCGAACTGCCCCGTTCCAGCGGTTCCAGGGC
>DHTF01000059.1:0-2113 GCA_002411515.1 Proteiniphilum sp. UBA5267
TAAACCGAACTATGATTTCGGTAATTTATGATCGTCTGAAACGTATACCTCGGAAAAAATTATATGATGATGCAGTTGAAATTTTATGCATTTTCGATGAGAGTGAGTTTGGCAATATGGTTATCCATATTATCCGCAGCGTGTTCCGCCAACCCCGGTCCTTACCATTTTGATGCATCGGGTATCTCACGACCGGTACTGGAAAACTACCTGAAACGATCGGTAACCATGACCGAATTCCTGGCGGTCGACCCATACACGAATGATGGTCCCTATCCCTACAAGGAAGACGATGTCAGGTTGATAAAAAATACGGGTGCTAAATTTATTGGTAGAGCCATTTACCGGTGGGGCAGGGAAGAGGTCCTGATCATCCCCGAATACCTGAAACAGGCAAGAAAACTAGTCGAAGCGGTGCATGCCTACGATAAGGATATCATTTTCCAGGCGGCTCTTTTTGAAATAGTCACACGGAGTGTGGAAAAAATACCTGTTCCTGACTGGGCATTCGAAGCATTGGAAGTGCCCGTCGAGAACCGGCATTTCAGTTATGACCAGATGCTGAATCCCGATGGCAAGTTTGTAAACCATTGGCGTGAAGGCTCAAGCGTGCCCGACATCACACGGCAGGAAGCCCAGCTATGGTTCATCTTTCTGGCCGGAACCTATTTCGATATCGGGTGTGAAGCGCTTCACCTGGGACAGACAGCCCTGATGGGTATGGCCGATCCCGATTTGCTACAGTGGCAGTCGTTCGTAGACAAACTGAGGAGTTTCGCGAAAACAGCCACTCGCCGGGGATGGGTACTGCTGGATGCCCACGTGCCGCATGGGGGGATGATCGTGGATGGAGTAAGTTTGCTGGATTTTAATACTTTCCCATTGCGGATAAAAGAAATCCCTGACAAACCTCGGCAAGCCTTATTGGAAGTGGGTTACTTGGATGCTTTATACAATAAAAGTAAAGGAGGTATCACACCAAGTGGCTGGCGATGCCAGTCGTTGCCCTACCTGGTTGAGTTCGATAACTTTGGTTGTAGCCGTACGCCAGGCGAAGCAACCGTCGACAGTCATTTCATATGGGGCTACGACGAAATTACCTGGTTTTACCTGCAGAGTGAAGCGTACCGGCAAGCGTGGTTGAGGTACGCGTATAATTGGGTGAGAGAAAATGATCCGAATGGTTTCTTACAAATGCCCGTGAGTCGGCTTGTCAGCCTGTGTGAAGGAAAAGGACGGGGAAAATATCGTGCAAACAACAAATCAGCAGGAAATCCGGATGGGCTGAATGTGGAAGAAACCATCAAGGAGTTGTGGAATAATCAATAACAAACATAGCAATGACAATCATGCAAGACTCTTGTTCTTATAAACAAAAAAGCGCAGTTCATTTCACGTGTCTGCTGCTTGTCGGTCTCTTTTTGATGCATCCCATGCTTTCCAAAGCACAGGGTAAATCGGCCGCTTCACACCAAAATCCGTTTATCAGGCATATGTACACCGCCGACCCGTCTGCAAGAGTATGGGCGGATGGCCGGTTGTATGTTTATGCATCGCACGATATCGCTCCTCCGAGAGGGTGTGACCTGATGGATCAGTACCATGTTTTTTCTACCGACGACATGGTGAACTGGACAGATCATGGAGAGATACTGCGCGCAAGCCAGGTACCCTGGGGAAAGCCGCTCTCAAACGATGCCAAATTCATGTGGGCGCCCGACTGCGTCTATAAAAATGGAAAATACTACTTTTACTTTCCCCATCCCGATAAAGATCCCTGGGGCAAGAACTGGAAGATCGGTGTCGCGGTCAGCGACAAGCCTGCATCCGATTTTGTTGTGCTGGAGAGTTGGCTGAAAGGACTCCCTGAGAACGGTGAGATCGATCCCAATGTTTTTGTGGACGACGACGGCCAGGCCTATTTCTACTATGGCGGTGGAGGCAGATGTTTCGGTGCCCGACTGAAAGACAACATGACGGAGTTGGATGGTGAACTGCAGCCGATGGAGGGACTGTATGATTTTCACGAAGCTACCTGGGTGCACAAGAGAAATGGCATTTACTATCTTTCCTATTCCGACAATCACGATGAAAGAAACGACAAGGAGGGCGT
>DHTF01000059.1:2378-3049 GCA_002411515.1 Proteiniphilum sp. UBA5267
CCTACCGACAGTTATACCAACCATGGTTCCATTGTGGAGTACAAGGGACAATGGTATGCCTTCTATCATAACAGCATGCTGTCGAGGGTAAATGGCGAACCCAACGATTGGTTGCGATCCATCTGCTTCGATAAGCTCAATTATAATTCCGACGGGACAATCCAAAAAGTAGAGCAGACTTCCGGCTTGCCTGCCAGTGAGCGGAACGTGCCGATCAGCACCAGGTGGCTCGACCGTGCTGAATTTACCGGCAAGGCGGACAAGCCGGCCAGCACCCAAAATCTGTTGTGGTACCGCAAGTCGGCCCGGGTATGGGAGGAAGCGCTGCCCCTGGGCAACGGACGCCTGGGTGCCATGGTTTTTGGGGGAGTCGCAGACGAACGCATTCAATTAAATGAAAATACCCTATGGGACGGCTACCCGCTCGATCCCAACAACCCCTCCGGCCGCGAGGCCCTGCCCGAAGTACAACGGCTGCTGTTCGGGGATAAAAACAATGAAGCCGTCAAACTGGCCGAAGCCACGATGATGGGTAACCCGAAGGGAGTTAAATCGTACCAGTCCCTGGGAGAGCTGTGGTTTGATACCCCGGAACTGAACGCACGCGATTACGTAAGGATCCTGGATCTCTCGACGGCGGTTTCAACAGTGCACTATCGTACCAACGGGGT
>DHTF01000062.1 GCA_002411515.1 Proteiniphilum sp. UBA5267
GTATCGGCATAGGTAGAGACCACATCTCCCGGTTGCATCCCGGTCATTGTTATGTTAGCCTTCCTACCTGCCACCTTTTCGATCTCAGAGAGGAAATCAAGCAGTTTTACAGGAGTGGAGCAGCCCATGTTGTAAATTGTATGGGGTATTTTTTTTGCCGGAGGTGAAGGTATAATTTTCAGGACACCCTTCACGATGTCATCAATAAAAGTAAAGTCGCGCTGCATATCCCCATGGTTAAAGAGGCGGATAGTTTCTCCTTTCGTGATCGCCGACATAAACAGGAAGGGAGCCATATCGGGGCGTCCCCAGGGCCCGTAGACCGTAAAGAAACGAATGCCGGTGGCCGGGATGTGATATAGCTTGGTATAAGAATAAGCCATCAGTTCGTTTGCTTTTTTGGTAGCGGCATACAGGCTGACGGGATAATCCGTTTTATCGGACTCTTTGAACGGTGTATGGGCCCTATCCCCGTATACACTGCTGGAACTGGCATAGACCAGATGTTTTACCGGATGCTGTCGACAAGCTTCGAGGAGATTGAGAAACCCTGCAATATTGGCTTCGATATAGGCAGACGGGTTTTGTAATGAGTATCTTACGCCTGCCTGGGCTGCCAGATGAACCACATGAGAAAAATTTTCTTTCACAAAAAGAGTGTACAACCTTTTTCTATCGTTCAAATCCATCTTTATGAATTGATAGGACTCAAAGATGCTGCTTTGTACATATTCTCCCGGCTTTGTTTCCTTATTTTCAATACCGGTCTCCCTAAGCCGTGCATATTTGAGCTGCACGTCGTAATAAGCGTTGATGTTATCGATGCCAATCACATGATGTCCCTCACGCAGCAAGGCTCGTACGACATGAAATCCAATGAATCCGGCTGCACCCGTAACCAATATTTTCATCATGACCCGTTTAAAAAATAACTATCGCATGTTCTCCTATTTGATACTGTGTTTTGTTGGACACAGCGGCACGTATATCCGGGTCGTTTTGAATATCCTTCATCCGCAGCATAAGCAGCCTGTTTTTGGGCGATTCGTTCAGGATATCTTCCTTGTCTACTTTGATGATATCTTTTCCCAGGTACACATCCATGTTCTCCGCACGTTTAATGTTGTAGACCCAATAGTCGGCAATCCCATGTTCTTCCGACAGTTCTACTGCTTTTTCGCAAAGATTTCCCCATCCAATCCGGCTGTTTAATTGCGGTATGGACAAGCCAAGGAGGAATATAGCTGCCAAAAAGCCGAACGCCAGGGTGTTGATAGCCCCATAAGTCCGTTTTTTCAGATATAAGAAATAGATCATGAGCAACCCGGTGAGAGTGAGTACGCCCACTCCTGCATAAACAAACGGGTTCGCCAGATACTGCAGTTCTTCGGTACCGCTCAAATAGATTAAAGCCGGTAACGAAAGAATCAATGGAATAGCCGGAATGGCCACGGCCAATTTGATCCATCCGTTTTGCGGATTGAACTTCCCGAGTAACAAAATAGATAGCGAGATGAGGATGGGAATGGCCGGTAGTGAATAGATGCCCAGTTTGGAACTGATCAGTGAGAGCAACACCAGTGTCGATAAAATTATGGTCGCAAAAAATTGTTCCAGTGTACTGTTTATCCTTTTTTTGACGATACCGACAATAAACAGCCCGATTGCAAGCAGCGACCAGGGAGCCAATGAATACCAAATAGAGATCGCGTAGTAGTAAAAAGGCTCTTTGTGGTGAAATGAGTTGATGCCGCGGTCTACTGTTTGATGTACAAGCAGATTGTTCAGATAATCGTTTCCACCTTCTATGTAAACACCTGAAAACCAAACGATACATCCCGACAGAATAATCAGCAGACTCTTCCAGCCCCAGTACTTTTTAAAATCAGGCAATCTCTTTCGATAAAGTAAAAACAGGGTGGTTGAAACAAAAGGAATGATCATGCCCAACGGCCCTTTAGAGAAAAGCGCCAAAAACACATACAATGGAAACAGCCATTCGTCCCGTTTACGGCCTTCTCCCTGGAACATTTTATAAAAAGTGTACAAGGAAAGAATAATGAACATATTCATCAACATATCCATACGGACTACCAGGGTAACACCCACAAACAACCCCGTGGTCATCAGCATCAGCGGAGTTGTCATTTGGTGCTCCCTGTACCGTTCTGCTGTTCCGGTATCTCCGGACAAAACGTTCTCCTCTTCCTCGCGAATCCACTTCGACAGGATTATCAGCACAACGAGCGCCGGAATAACGGACAACAGTGCATAATACCACATCCTGTGTTCTCCCAGTAGCAGTTTCCCGGTCATCATCAACCAGAAATGGAGTGGGGGCTTGTCGGCGTATATTTCACCCTGATTGGTGAATGTAAAAAAACTCCCATTTCGGATCGCCTCGTCCACAATACTCAGGTAACGCAACTCGTTATTGGGTGTATAGTCGCGTAAAATGATGGCGGGCAACAAAGCGATAAACCAGATCAGATAAATATACTTATTTTTCATATACCGTGATTTTCCTACTTTTGTAAGCAATCATTATATTCCTGATATATGCCACAAAACCAAAAGATTGTCCCAGTAACAATACGGGATCCTGTCGAAAAATGGCATAGCTGATGATGATGGAAGAACCGACCAGACTAATAATCCAAAAACCCACGGGAAGGATCGATTCATGCCGGGCTGCCGAATAGAAGAACTGGTAAACAAATCGCAACGCGAATATAACCTGTCCCGCCGAGCCGAAAATCAACAGTCCCAATGGCACATCTTTGTTGTGGAAAAAGGCTTCGTCAAATACGGATAAATCACGCAGTATAAAACCCGTCGCCACCACAGGAGTCAGGATCAGCACTATTTTAATGATGTTTGCTATTTTTTTCCATTGCCCCTGCATGTGCAAGTTCCACAGATAGATATAATAGGACAGGAACTGGCCGAGAATAATGGCAAAATCGTTGCGCAACACACCGTATAAAAACAGCAAATATGAGCCTAAAACGCTCAGAATCCAGAAAATGGGAGGTGAAAGTACTTTTCCGGCCTTTTCCGACGCAATCCATTGATAGAGGATGCGAGCAGAAAAAAAGAGTTGCGCCAGAAAACCAATAGCAAAAATCCAGCTGTTATTCTCCTGCATTTTTAATCCAGATTGTTTTCGTTCACATAATAGTTGATGTATCTCTTTTTCATCCAACGGTAGGCGAAGCAGTCGATAAATGGTCCTGATAGCCGGTTCCAGAGGTGATACTTCGATGTGCCTGCCACGCGCGGATAATGGCGTACGGGTGTTTGTTTCACTTTGCCGTTTTGGAGCAGAATCAGTGCAGGCAGAAACCGGTGCATGCCATTGAAAAGAGGGATGCGTTTGGCTGAATCCGTATGCATCACTTTCAGCGGGCATCCGGTATCTGAAACGCCATCGTGTGTCATCATCCGCCGGTAACCGTTTGCTATTTTCGATTGAAGGTTCTTGAAAAACGAGTCTTTGCGGTTCGCCCTGATACCCGTCACCATCTCGTAATTTGAGATATCCTGCAGCAACAGATTAAAGTCGTCCGGATCAGTCTGCAGGTCGGCATCCATATACCCCACATAATCGGAAAACGTATGATCAATACCTGCTTTCAAGGCAGCGCTCAGTCCTCCGTTTTCTTTGAGGTTGAGATAAAAGAAAGAGTCATTCCGGGCACATATTTCCTGGATTCTTTGTAGGCTGTCATCTTTCGATCCATCATTTACAAACAGCACACACGTCGGAAAAATGGAATGAGGCAGAAATTGCTGTAGTTTTTTTTCCAGTGTGTAGATGTTATCCTCCTCGTTGTAGACAGGTACCACAATGGTGAACCTGAAAAAAGCGGTGCCATTTGTTTTCACATGCATGTCGTTCTCTTTATTAAAGGACATCCGATCAGATTTTCCACCGGTATCCTCCGAAAACTCCTCCGTATGAGCAATTTACCCAATACTACGAAAGGAGTGGGAGTGTGCCGTGATTGATTTTTCAAAATGATCCGGTAAATGTAGACAATTATTATTTCTGACAATTCAAACAGGACTAATATTTTTTTAAGACCCCATGTCCCGGTTAAGAGTCGGACTAAAAAGACCTTCGAAAGGCTGAAACAAAAGCAATATTTTCTTCAGAATTGAAAATGTAACCAATAGTTCACATTTTTCTGAAAAGAAATGAATAAATTTGTGGTGACCTGTAATCACATTACATGAAGGTTACCTTTTAAATATAACTTAAACTACTTATGAATCAAAGAAATGTATGTTTGTCCCTCCTGGTGTTGGTACCCCTGCTGGCTTTGGGACAGAGAAAAGACGTAGAAGGAATGCGTTACCTGGATGAAAACAGGCGTCCTGCACAAAGAGAACAAATTATCATTCCCAATGTGGGAGCATATCAGGTGTTGAAATGCGACTTCCACATGCATACCGTCTTTTCAGACGGAAATGTATGGCCGACTGTCCGCAATCAGGAGGTATGGCAGGAAGGTCTGGATGCTTACGCCATTACAGATCACATTGAGTATACACCCCATAAAGAGGATGTGATTGTGAATCACAACCGGGGATATGAACTGCTCAAGGAGAGTGCGGCAAAGAACAATCTGATTCTCTTGAAAGGCAACGAGTTGACACGCGATACCCCTCCCGGACATTTCAATGCACTCTATAATAGTGACGCCTCGGAATACATTGTAAGTCGTGACACCGCACTTGACAAGGAAGCCTTGATGAAAGCCTCTGCACAGAATGCTTTTATTTTCTGGAATCATCCAGGCTGGAAACCCGGAATAGAAGGGTCGTATGAATGGATCCCTTTTGTAGATTATCTGTATCAGAACAAAACCCTGCACGGCATTGAAGTAATCAACGGATTCGGAATTCACTTGAAAGCGCTCGACTGGTGTATCGATAAGGGACTGACTGTCATGGGCAGCACCGACATGCACAGCCTGGTGGCACATGAGTATGATCTCAGCAAAGAATACGTACATCGTACCATGACACTGGTGTTGGCCAAAGAACGCACCGCTGAATCCATCAGGGAAGCGCTTGTTGCGGGACGCACCGTAGCTTGGGCCAGCAAAATACTTGCAGGCAAGGAGGAACATGTGCGGGCGCTTTTTGAGGCCTGTGTGGAGCTGATGCCTGTGCATTATACCGAAGAAAAAAAGAACGGCGACAAGATCAATTATTACGAGCTGCGCAACAACAGCGACCTCTACTTTGAGTTGGACTTGAAGAATGGAAACAGCACCAAACGGGTTGTGCTTTATCCGCGTTCTGCACAACAGATCACCGCATCGGCAGAAACGGCTTCTTTATCAGGCGAAGTCATATCCACCTATGTCAGGAGTGATCAGCACCTAACCGTGAATTTTTCTTTGAAGTAGGTGTTTCTTCTGTGTGAATTGTATATATTTGTCTTTTCATAATCACAGCTATCTGATTCTTCGACTTCCCTGTTCATCTTGATCGGGTATTCCGACACGTTTCAGGTAAAAGACAAATATATTTCAATGAACAACAAACTACTATCCGACGACAGACAATTGTTGTTGGGCCAGAAGATTCATCAGTATTTTTTCATCAGTGCACTGGTTACCATATTCACGCTTGGGTGTATGTGGGGAGCCATCAACCTGCTCCTGATCGGGTTGGAAGAAAGTTTTCACGGCATCGACTACTCCTGGGTGCTGGCACACGGGCATGCCATGGTGTTCGGCTTTGTTGGGCTTTTCATCATGGGCTTTTCCTACAGGGCGTTGCCGCACTTTAAGGGAACGACTCTTTGGAACCCCCTGCTGGCGCTTTCCACGCTTCCCCTGATGATTGCCGGCATTCTGCTGCAGGCTTATGCGCATGTGATTGCTCCGCGGCAACCCTACCTTTCACTCGGTATTTTTGCCGGCATCCTGCAGATTGTTGCCGTCGCCATCTTTATAGTGGTGATCGTGCGCACTTTACGCAATGCTCCTACAGGGGGTAAAAAAGATGGGTTTGCTTTTTCGGCCCTTTCCTGGTTTCTGATTGCGGCCATATTGAATCCGATTATTTTTTGGCTGTTTGAATCGGCTGCAACACAGGAAAAGTTTCTCTTCAATGTCTCCTCATTCAATATTCCCTACCGCGACATCCAGACATTGGGAATTGCCGTGATGATGATACTGGGTGTATCCCTGCACATCCTGCCCCGTGCATATGGCCTTCGGAACCCTTCGCATGGTTGGAAGAGATTCCTGCTATGGGGTATGAACGGAGCTGTTCTTTTCGGCGTGATTTCTTTTACAGCCGGAATGACTACCGGCGTACACTGGTGGCATGCTGCGAATGGCATCTCCTACATCATTATTCTGGTGGCAGCCATTGGCACCCCCATCCAGTTCCGTCTGTTCAGCCGGCTGCCTGCTGGTTACAGCGACCGCAGCCTGAAGTTTATCAGGGCCGCTTATTGTTGGTTCATTGTGGCCGCGCTGCTGCTGGTGTTTGGTCCCTACTACATGTTCGGCATCTACCTACCCATGACAGGAGGAGAGAACCCCTTCTCGCATGCATACTTCGGAGCTTATCGTCATGCACTGACAGTTGGCTTCATCATGATGATGATTGTGGCTATTTCCAGCAAGGTGGTGCCCGGCTTTGCCAATGTCGATGTTCGGAAGACAAACTCCCTTTGGGCCGTTTTCATTTTGCTCAACCTGGGCAATACCTGGCGCATCACCTCTCAGATTCTGACCGATTTCTACCCCGAAGCCTTCCGTTTTATCGGCTTCTCCGGCTTTATCGAACTCACTGCTTTGAGCTTGTGGGGTTACGAGTTAATAAGAAATATACAAGCCGGCAAACGAATTCAGAAAGAGACCTTTCTAGTCAAATAAACCTTTTAATATAATATGCAAACAGAATTTGAAAAGATGCGGAATGGTGAGCTGGCCTGGTTCAGTGATCCGGAAATTTTGGGAAGCGTCCGTCGTTCCGCTAAGTTGTGCGCCAGGCTGCAGACAATGACCATCTTCGATGAGAACTACCGGGAAGTGATAGAGGAACTGATTCCCGGTATACCAAAATCCAGTACCATATGCCCGCCCCTGCATTGCGATCATGGGAGTAGCCTGGTGTTAGAGGAAAATGTCTTCGTTAATTATAATTGTGTATTTCTTGGAGGGGGATATGTCCGCATTGGTAAACATGCACGGATAGGGCCGAACTGTCAGTTCTATACCCCCAATCATCCAATGGATCCCGTGGAGCGTCGCGATGAAAAGGAATATGCTTATCCCATCACAATCGGGGAGGACTGTTGGCTGGGTGGTAACGTAACAGTTATTCCCGGAGTAACCATCGGCAACCGATGCATTGTAGCTGCAGGTAGTGTGGTCACGAGAGACGTTCCCGACGACTGTCTGGTTGCGGGCAATCCCGCCGTGATCAAAAAGAAACTGAATCAGTGAATCTTATTCTCCTTGGCGAGCCGCATGACTCGTTTTACCGCATCGTCCACTTGGGCGGTCGACTCCATTCCCAGGGTCATACAATGGATGTTGGCTTCGGTCAGGGCAAACTTGAGTGATTGGTCCCGCTCGGCGTCGCTCACGTGGCGCCCTTCGCCAAATATTTTCATGCCGATCACGCCGATACCGTTCTTTTTGGCCTTTCCCAGTAGTTCTTTTACCACGTCGGGGGTACCGTCCATGAGAGTTTGGAAAGGATTGATGCGTGCCATGATCACATCTACCCAGGGATTATCCACCGCTTCCACCATGGCATCCCAATTGTGACAGGAGACGCCCACTGCCTTGATGATTCCGTCTTCCTTTGCTTTCGCAAGACCCTCCATATAGTGTGTACGGTTTTTGCCCCAACCGGGCTGCATCAGGCAGTGCATCAGCACAATGTCGATGTAATCGGTCCCCATTTCCTGTCTGTATCTGTCGAGAGACTCCCGCACCGGCACATTCCTGTCCGATCCGTCTTCGTATGTCCATATTTTTGTGAGGAGGGTAAGTTTTTCGCGGGGCAGCGTTTTAATGGCATTTCCCACATATTGATGTGACCCGTAGGAATCTGCCATATCGAAGAAAGTGATCCCTTTTTCGTAGGCATGGTGGGCCATCTTTGTGAAACCCTCCATCCCCAGGCGGGTCTGGTTCGAGGCCTTAGAGCCACCTTTTGATCCGGTACCCAGGGCAATACGGGATACCTTTAAACCGCTGTTCCCCAACTTCACTTTGTCGACCCTGATTTCAGATGCTGAGTGTAATTCAAACGTACCTGGTTGTATGAGTGTCATTCCGGCAAAGCCTGCAAAACCGGTACGGAGGAAGCTGCGGCGTGATAATTTCTTCATCTGCTGTATCTTTTAAATGTCTACAGCGTAAAAATAGACAATAAATTTTAACGGCCAAACAGTCGGTCAATTTTTTTACGTTATTCCAAGTTGAATTCAACGTGGATCATTAATAATTTACGTTTTGCATGATATGTATACAGCTAAATTCTCGA
>DHTF01000091.1:0-15698 GCA_002411515.1 Proteiniphilum sp. UBA5267
TTTCTGATGACGACCACCCTGGAGAACGGATTGCTCAAGACCGAGGGCGGTACAACCTACAAAGCGCTGATTCTGCCTGCGGTAAAGAATATCCCGCTTGAGACGATGGAGAAGATCAAAAAACTGACGGAAGAGGGTGCCACGGTGATATTTGTGGAACAGTATCCCGATGATGTACCCGGGCTTGCCAATCTGGAAGAGAGAAAGGAACAGTTTGACAAGGTGACGGCTGCATTGCCGGCGGTAGGGTCATTTGACACCGTGAACAAAAATAGACTGGGCAAGGGAACGGTGATCACTGGAAACAACTATGGTGATATACTGGAATTGTGGCGCAGTGAGCGGGAGTTGTTCGTCTCTGAATGGGGAGGCCAGCTGGTAAGAAGAAAACATGAGAAAGGACACATCTATTTCATGTCGATGCTGCGCAACAACCGTGTTGAGGGATGGGTCGGCCTGGGGGTGAATGCCCGCAGCGCCATTCTCTTTGACCCGATGAGTGGTGAAAAGGGGAAAGCCAGACTGCGTGACAACGAGGGTAAAACAGAAGTCTATTTGCAGCTAAAGCCAGGCGAGTCGGTCGTCATCAAAACCTTCAACAAGGAGATCGAAACCGCAGAGTGGAATTACCTTGCCCCGACCGGAGAAAGGGTTGCGCTGAGCGGCGACTGGACACTTCGTTTTCCGGAGAGCGATCCGGCAATAAAGGAGACATTCAGGATAAACAACCTCACTTCCTGGACAGACATTGATCACGATAGCCTGAAGGTCAACAGAGGTACCGGACTTTACAGCAAAACCTTTCAGTTCAGGAAGAATCCGGGCTCCGAATATCTGCTCTCGCTGGGCGATGTGAGGGAGAGCGCTCAGGTTAAGATCAATGGCAAAGATGCCGGCACGCTCTATGCTGTTCCTTTTGAGACAAAAATAGGCGATCTGCTACAGGATGGGGAGAATATCATCGAAATAGCAGTCACAAACCTGCCTGCAAACCGGATTGCCGATTACGACAGAAAGGGTGTGGAATGGCGTAAATTTCAGGAGATCAACTTTGTCAGCATCACTTACCAACCCACTCAATTTGATATCTGGAACACCCTGCCTTCTGGATTGCTGGGTCCGGTAACCATTCAGGAGATGAAACCGCTGAAAAAGGGACAAAAAATAACGGTTCACACCATCGGCGATTCCACCATGGCACCCAAAGATACCGTCGGAAATCTCACCTACTAAACTATTTTCTTTCCACAACCAAAGCCTCTGCGTCAGAATAGTCTGATCAGGACATGAAGTTGAACCGTTTGTAGTAATCGATGGTCTCACTCGTCAGGATGTCGAGTTGAATATTGTTCTGTACCCGTACGGGATGTCTGTATAGCAGGTATTCAATCAGTGTCCGCATGGCAAGAAATCCCTGGTGCTCAGGCTCCTGCCCGATCAGAAAATCGATGTATCCGTTTTTGAGTCCTTTTACGTTCGGGGCAGTCAGATCCACACAAATCAGCTTGATGTCATTGATTCCTTTTCTGGCAAAATAATCTGCCAGAATACCACCTCGTGAATTGAGCACCACCACGCCCCCAATCTGGTGATGTTCATGAAAGAAAGCACCCAGTTGTTCGTCGAACTTCTCCGGTTCCATTGCCGTGAAAGGAATCCGCTCAACTTTGTTTGTAATATGATGTTCGGTCAGATAATCATGAAATCCTTTCTTCCGCAATATACTGGTGTTGGCGCTTTCATCCCCTATTCTGACGGCCTGTAACATGCCGATATCGGCATTGGGCGGGATGATGGTGGTGATCAGCTTTGCCACCAGATATCCGCAGATATAGTGATCGGAGGTGAAATAGGCCAATGGAGAGGTATTCTCCACCATGGAATCGACCAATATATAAGGAATTTCTTTTTCTTCGAGTTGATGAGCCAACCGAACCGATTCCTCCTTGAAAGTGGCACCAATGATCACCGCGTCGGCATCGAGCTGCGCAATTTTATTGTACACCGGGAGATACTCCTGCCATTTCAGCAATATCCTTGATGCGAATTTTCCATTGCATGATCCGGTAATTAAGGACTGCTCCTCTCTTCAGGATAAGTAATTAAACTGGTTGTAATAGTCGATGATCTCCTTGGTCAGAATATCAAGTTGTACATAATTCTGCACTTTTACGGGTCTTCTGTATACTAAATATTCGATTAGGGTCTTCATTGCGAGAGAACCTTGATGCTCAGGCTCCTGTCCAATCAGAAAATCGATATACCCGTTTTTCAGTGCCTTAATATTGGGAACCGTAAGATCAACTCCTATGATGGGTATGTTGTTGATTCCGTTTCGGGCAAAGCAATCGGCAAGCAACCCCCCACGGGAATTAAAGAATACCACCCCTCCGATATTATGCTGATGATGAAACAATTCTTTCACCCACACATCATTCTTCTCCGGTTCCATAGTGGAATATGGGATCAGCTGCACCTTGTGTGTTTTTTTCTTCTCAGAAAGATAAGCGTTAAAACCATTCTGTCGCAATGTACTGGTATTGGCACTTTCATCACCGATTCTTATCGCATAAGAAATGCCAATGTCGCTGTCCTGGGGAATGATGGAAGTAATTAGTCTGGCCATCAGATAGCCACATCGGTAATGATCGGAGGTGAAAAAAGCCAGGGGTGATGCATTTTCCATGGTGGAATCCACGAAAATATACGGTATCCCCTTCTCCTCAAGATTTCTGGTGAGCCGGAGTGTCTCTTCCTTGAAAGTCAAGCCAATAATCACGCCATCGGCATCAATCTGCAAGATCCGGTCATACACCTCCCTGCATGAATAGACATCAAATTCATTATAGGTATGCACCAGACATTTGATGCGGATATTCTCATACTCCTCGAGTGCATGCTGAATTCCAAAATGGATACTCTCCCAATATTCACCTTCTGTCACACTGGGAGTGGTGATGACCACCTTGTATTTTCGCTTCAAAGACAATCCTGAGATGTGGATATTGGGCTTGTAATTCACCTTCTTTAACACCTCCCCCACTGCTGTGCGGGCCGTCTCTGAGACATTTCCTCTGTTATGAAGTATCCGATCGACCGTGCCAGGGGAAACGCCTGCCATCTCCGAGATATCCTTGATGCGAATCTTTCGTTGCATGCTGATAAACTTTATAGATTTTTCTTCCTAGTCCGTCACGCAAAGTAACAATTAATTTTTCTATTTCCACAACATTATTATTTCAGCTATATTTGCTTTTCAGATTAATCCACGATGTATTAAATAAGCATCATCAATACCTACGACATATGAAACCGGTCTTCACGTTCCTTATTCTATTTCTAATGACGCTGCAGGCCCTTGCAGAAAATGAAAAAGATTATTTCCCGGTAGATCAACTCACCTCTGTGGGTGCTTACTACTATCCTGAGCATTGGGATGAATCGCAGTGGGACAGGGATCTGCAGAAGATGGCAGCCATGGGATTCGAGTTCACCCACTTTGCCGAGTTTGCCTGGGCACAGCTGGAACCCGAAGAGGGAGTGTACCGTTTCGAGTGGCTCGATAGGGCGATTACGCTAGCCGCAAAGCATCATCTGAAAGTAATCCTGTGTACATCCACAGCCACCCCTCCCATCTGGCTGGTTCGCGCACATCCCGATATCCTGATCACCCGGGAAGATGGTACTCGTTATGACCATGGTTCCCGGCAGCATGCCTCCTTTTCGAATGAGTTTTATCGTTCTTATGCATTGAAAATGATTGAGGAACTGGCCAAACGTTACGGGAACGATGCGCGGGTTATTGGCTGGCAGCTCGACAATGAACCCCATTCAACAGTTGATTATGGGGAAGATGCCCTAAAACGGTTCCGCCAGTGGCTGAAAGAGAAATATCAGACCATTGATGTTTTAAACAAGGCATGGGGTAGCAATTTCTGGAGCGGTACCTACAGCGATTTCTCGGAAATCAACCTGCCCAACCACGCGCAGTGGGGCATGAACCTCTATCAGCGGCTCGATCACAGTCGTTTCTGTGATGACGAGACAGCCACATTTCTGGATGAACAGGCAAGGGTGATCCGCCGTCATACCAGTCGTGACCAGTGGATCACCACCAACTTCATTCCCATGTATGACGCCCGCTTCATTGGTGCGGATAAAGAACTTGATTTTATTACCTACACCCGCTATATGGTGTACGGTGAACACGAAGGTATTGGAAAGAAAGGATACCGGGTGGGTGAATATTCCCGCATTGCCATGGCAAACGACTACTTCAGGCCACTCTCACCGATTTATGGTGTGATGGAGCTGCAGCCGGGACAGGTCAACTGGGGTACCATCAATTCCCAGCCACTCCCAGGTGCAGTGCGTCTCTGGCTGTGGCATGTCTTTGCAGGAGGTAGCAGATTCACCTGCACCTACCGTTTCCGTGCTCCCATATACGGTTATGAACAGTATCATTACGGCATTGTGGGAACCGACGGGGTAACGCCTACTCCGGGAGGATTGGAGTTTCAGCAATTTATCGGTGAAATAAATCTGTTGCGCCAACATGCCCTGCCAGGAGAAGTGCCGACAACATACCGTGAGAGGAAAACCGCCATCCTCTACGACCCGGACAATACCGTGGCCATCAACCAGAATAAACAAACTACCCTCTGGGATACCGAACAGCACGTGCTGAAATATTATAAGGCTCTCAAATCATTCGGCGCGCCGGTCGATTTTATCCGGGAAAAGATGGATTTCTCAGACTACCCGCTCATCGTCGTACCTGCATATCAGCAGATGAGCTTGGAGTTGGTGGATAAATTGACCCGATACGTTGAAAATGGAGGAAACCTGGTCATGTCGTGTCGCACAGGACACCAGAATGAATGGGGTCACCTCTGGGAGGCAAGGCATGCGGAACCTATTTACGGATTAATCGGTGGAGAAATCGAGTTCTATGATCTACTCCGTGCACACGCAGCCGACACGGTGATGATGGAAGGGAAACCCTATGCCTGGAGCAGCTGGGGAGACATACTGAAGCCTTCTGCCGGTACCGAGAGTTGGGCGACATACAGCGGTGACTTTTATGCCGGGAAAACGGCTGTCAGTTTTTGCCCGCATGAGAAAGGAAGCGTCACCTACGTGGGAGCCGACAGCCATGGGGGCTTTTTGGAAAGTGTCGTGCTTTCCAAAGTATTCGACCGGTTACACATCCCGGTGGAAAACTACCCCCCCGGAGTGCTGGTAGAATACCGTGACGGGTTGGGTATAGCCGTAAACTATAGAGATAGCGCGTTTGAGATGGAACTTCCGGAGACGACAGAAATACTGATCGGAGATACAACAATTCCTACAGCCGGGGTACTGGTATGGAAAATCGACCCAAAGTAGATTAAGACATTCAGCCATACAGCACACACATTTTGACTCATAGTGTGGAGATACACAAAAAAGGATAAAAATATAAATATAATTTCACGTAAAATGAAAACAATAAAGATATTGGTCATTTATTTTGCATCTGTATTCATTGGAATAAATGCTCAAACAGTTAATAAAACTACCGTTTCACTAAAATATACGGATATATTAGCGAGCAGTGGAGACAGCCTTTTGGAAGCTAATCAAACTACAAAATATTTAAACTATGATTTTTCTGACATTTTGAAGGCTCATCGCATTCTTGGTATTATCGGCGATAATTATCAACGCTTGCAAATGAAACTTTTGCGTATTGAAAAAAATGAGAACAATCCAGCAGAATATATTGTCTGTGGACAATCTAAAGTCAATCATGTTATCTGCGATTTTAAAGGAAAGATTATCGTCGAAAAAATACAAGAGACCATTCGTTTCAGACATGGACTCGATAATAGGTATAAAGGTAAATACCTTGTTCCGGGTATATTAACTGCCAAGTATATTCTGTATGAAGACAGTACGCAAAATAATGCGGGCTTCTTTGAAGGAACCCTGCATTCATTATGGTATATTGATAATAGCAAGCGTTTAAAATATGATGACATGTTTGCATTTTCAGACCGTTATTATAACAATGCATTTGTAGGAATCTGGCAGTCATACGAAAACAACAAGAAAAAAATCTGTAATTTCGGTGAATACAGGATTCCTTTTATCAAATCGGATTTTGATATAGGGTCTGGAGAATTTTCTCCAAATCCCAAATATAAAAATAATGGATGGCAAAAATACGGTTACCTGGAGGAAGAATGGTGAAAATCACAAACGTTTAGAAAATTATACCTAACTTTGCCTGTAGTAGATATATTTTTAAGGAAAAACTGTGTACGTCCACAATCAATGTTTGCCATTGATTTGAAAAGCAACTGACCGATCAACCCATGCGAATTTCATTGTTAGTTATCAGATATTTGATATCCTCATTGCTACATGCTTCCGAACATTTCGTGATGCAAATGGAGGACGGTGTTTTCACCTGGATAAACCAGCAACATGCCCACCCTCTTCTCTTATATCCGGGATATGAAAGTGGAACTCTGTGCCATGCAAAAACAGAAGAGCGATACGGAAAAGGAAACCGGCTCCGCTCTGGACAGTCTAACATGGATCTGTCTGTGAGCTATATCATGGACCTCTACAGGACAGAGATGAAGCAGCACAACAACCCGATAATCCGCCACCTGGTGGAAAGATGCCTGTCTTCTTTATTTTCAGACCTTCTCAGGAAAGCCCACACCTTACGATATTGAGCGACAAGCACATGAACTAGATGAACTAAAAACCGAGTGCAGATAGTTAATAGTTAATTTTAAAACTGGAAAATAAAAATGCTTAAAACCTGGAGATGGTTTGGAAAAAAAGATGGTATCACGCTGGATATGCTTCGTCAGATTGGCGTGGAGGGGGTCGTTACTGCCTTATACGACATTCCTCCCGGTGAGGTATGGAGCAGGGAAGCAATTGACGAGCTGAACCATGTCATTAAAGATAAAGGACTTGTGTGGTCTTTATCCGAGAGTCTGCCGGTGGCCGAAGAGATTAAATATGCGGCTTCCACACGCGACCAGTTGATTGAAAACTATAAAGTGAGTCTGGCGAATCTGGGCAAGGCCGGCGTGAAGACCATATGCTACAACTTCATGCCCTCCATCGACTGGGTGCGTACTGATCTGAATCATAAACTGCCCGATGGCACCACCACCCTTTATTTCGACAAGATTCGTTTTGCCTGTTTCGACTGTAAGATTTTAAACAGAGCCGGTGCAGAGAAAGATTACACCGAAGAAGAAATCGAGCAGATAAATCTGCTGTACGAGGAGATGACTGCAACGGAGAAGGAAGCCCTGATCGATACCATCATCGTCAAGACACAAGGGTTTATCCACCGGAGTATTGCGGTCGGGAACAGTGACCCGGTAACGGAATTCAAAAAACAGCTGCAGAAGTACGCGGGCATCAACAAAGAAATGCTTCGGGAGAACCTGCAATATTTCCTGCAGCAGGTGGTTCCCGTGGCCGAAGAGCATGACATCATGTTGTGCATACACCCCGATGACCCACCCTTCCCGGTATTTGGCCTGCCCCGCATTGTCACCAACGAGGAAGACATTGACTGGATCCTCCGCTCCGTACCCTCCCGCAGCAACGGACTCACCCTCTGCGCCGGATCACTGAGTGCCGGTACCCACAATAATGTCCCTGCCCTGGCCAATAAATTTGCAGATCGCATAGGTTTTGCCCATCTCAGAAGTACGCAACCACTTCCCGGGGGCGATTTTATGGAAGCATCGCACCTGGAGGGAAATGGGAAGCTGATAGAGGTAATTCGCATTCTGGAGCGGGAACGTCCGGAGATACCCATGCGGGTTGATCACGGCAGGCTGATGCTTGGTGACGGGGAAAAGGGCTACAATCCGGGCTATTCCTTTTTAGGGAGAATGTTTGCCCTGGCACAGGTGGAAGGAATGATGGCAGTGGCAAGAAAAGAAATCGAAGAGAATCAGCACATAACATACAAACAACCAAATAAAACAAAGAACAATGTACCTATTGGGATATGACATCGGAAGTTCATCGGTAAAAGCTGCACTGGTGGATGTCGAAACAGGAAAGATTGTGGCATCGGATTTTTTTCCAAAAACCGAGATGCCCATGCAGGCCAAACAAGCCGGTTGGGCCGAACAGGACCCGGAGATGTGGTGGAGTAACCTGAAGCTTGCCAATGCTTCGGTATTGGCTAAATCGGAAATAGACCCGCAGGATATCAAAGCCATCGGCATCTCCTGGCAGATGCATGGCCTGGTGATGGTGGACAAAGACCGGAACCTGCTGCGTCCCTCCATTATCTGGTGCGACAGCCGGGCTGTACCGTACGGAGAGAAAGCCTTTAAGGCAATCGGCGAAGAGAAGGCATTGTCGCATCTGCTCAACTCACCCGGCAACTTTACCGCTTCCAAGCTGGCCTGGGTGAAAGAAAATGAGCCGGAGCTCTATGAACGGATCGACAAGATCATGCTTCCGGGCGACTACATCGCCATGAAGCTGACCAATAAGATCGGTATCACCGTGGAGGGACTTTCAGAAGGGATCTTCTGGGACTTTAAGGAGAACAGCATCTCACAAGATGTCCTGAGTTACTTTGGTTTTGAACGGGAGATGCTTCCTCCGTTGAAACCCGTTTTCGGGATACAGGGGAAAGTCACTGCCGCCGCAGCCCGGGAGCTGGGACTACAAGCAGGTACACCGGTCAGTTACCGGGCAGGCGATCAGCCCAACAATGCCGTCTCGCTCAACGTATTCAATCCCGGAGAGATCGCTTCCACCGCCGGCACATCGGGCGTGGTGTACGGGGTACTCGATGAGGTAAAGCATGATCCGCTCTCGCGGGTGAACATCTTTGCCCACGTGAACCACCTGCCTGAAAAAACCCGCCTGGGTGTGCTGCTCTGCATCAACGGTACGGGCATTCTCAACTCATGGATCAAGAAGAACATGGTACCCTCTCCTCTCGATTACAACAACATGAATGAGCTGGCTGCCCAATCGCCCATCGGAGCCAAAGGTATCTCGGTGATTCCCTTCGGCAACGGAGCAGAAAGGGTACTGGAAAACAGGGACAGCGGCAGTTCCTTTCACGGTATCAATTTCAACATCCACTCACTCGCCGACATCCTTCGGGCTGCCCAGGAGGGAATCGTCTTCTCATTCCAGTACGGTATGGAGATCATGAAGGAACTGGGCATGGACATCCGGGTTATCAAAGCCGGCAATGCCAACATGTTCCTCAGTCCGATCTTCCGGGAGACACTGGCCTCGGTGAGCGGGGCTGTCATTGAACTCTATGACACGGACGGAGCAGCGGGAGCGGCCAAGGCTGCCGGAATGGGTGCAGGCATTTATGCATCACATCAGGAAGCATTTTCCTCGCTGAAAAAGATCAGGACAGTAACACCCGATAATGCCCAGGCCGACAGATATCTGGAGGCTTACAGGCAGTGGAAAAAATATGTATAACACATCACATATATTATGATCATTATTAATCTATTAAAAAAATGGGAACAGAAAACAACGTAAAAGAGTTTTTCCCGGGTATCGGGAAAATCAAATTTGAAGGAAAAGAGAGCCGAAATCCGCTGGCATTCCGCTATTATGATGCCGAAAAGGTAGTCTTCGGTCGCCAGATGAAAGACTGGTTCAAATTCGCCATGGCCTACTGGCATACCCTTTGTGCAGAGTCGAGCGACCCCTTTGGCGCAGAGACCAAAAACTTTGACTGGAACAACGGCGACGAAGCCATTGAAAGGGCCAAAAAGAAACTCGACGCCGGCTTTGAGTTTATGCAGAAGATCGGCATCGAATACTTCTGCTTTCACGATGTGGACCTGGTAGATCCAGGTAACTCGCTGGAGGAGTATGAAGCCAACCTGAAAACCATCGTGGCCTATGCCAAAGAAAAGATGGCAGAGACCGGCATCAAGCTGCTCTGGGGTACTGCCAACGTTTTCGGACACAAGCGCTACATGAACGGTGCTGCCACCAATCCCAACTTCGACAGTGTGGCCTATGCTGCCACGCAGATCAAGAATGCACTGGATGCCACCATCGAGCTGGGGGGTGAGAACTATGTATTCTGGGGTGGACGTGAAGGGTATATGACCTTGCTCAACACCGACATGAAACAGGAGAAAGAACATCTGGCCATCATGTTGGGCAAAGCACGCGATTATGCCCGTGCGAAGGGATTCAAGGGCACCTTCTTCATCGAACCCAAACCAATGGAACCCACCAAGCACCAGTACGATGTGGATGCAGAGACGGTGATCGGCTTCCTGCGTGCACATGGTCTCGACAAGGATTTCAAACTGAATATAGAGGTGAACCATGCCACATTGGCCGGCCATACCTTTGAACACGATCTGCAGTGTGCCGCAGATGCCGGCATGCTCGGCTCCATCGACGCCAACCGGGGCGACTATCAGAACGGATGGGATACCGACCAGTTCCCCATCGACGTGTACGAACTGACCCAGGCCATGCTGGTTATTCTACAGAATGGCGGATTGCAAGGAGGTGGTACCAACTTCGACGCCAAGACCCGCCGCAACTCCACCGACCTGGAAGATATCTTCATTGCCCACATCGCCGGCATGGATGCTTTTGCCCGTGCACTGGAAGCTGCTGCATCCATCCTGGAGAAATCACCCTACCTCTCGATGCGAAAAGAACGGTATGCTTCTTTCGACGGCGGCAAGGGCAAAGAATTTGCAGAAGGCAAACTTTCGCTCGAAGACCTGCGCGAATATGCACTGGCATTGGGCAAAGAACCGGCTCAGATCAGTGGCAAGCAGGAACTCTATGAAACCATTGTGAATATGCATATTTAATTCTCCGTAGCAGGAGAAAACAGAGAAAGAGGGCCGTCTTATCATAAAAAATGAGACGGCCTTTCTTTGTTCCTCGTTGCTACCATGTCGCTACCATGCTCCTACCTAGTCCCTACCTAGTCCCTACCTAGTTCGGTATCTCTCCCTATATCCCTCATATTTCGCTTGTATAACAATGAGGTGATAACGAACCAATACCAGTCCATTACCCGTCTATTATTCGTGCAAGAAGCTATTTCTTCCGTATATTAAAAAGAAAAAAGCCATCTCAAAAATTATTTTGAGATGGCCTCGTTTTGATTTATTGAGAACTCGCCCTCAGAGGGACGCTCAGTTACTTCACGTTGAATGCAACGCGCAAATCCTCGATCTCCTCATCGCCAATAGGCTGTAGAGGTCCTATGGAAGCTGCCATCACCAGAGAGTTGGCCGAGAACTCAGCCACCTCGAGGTAATCGAACGTATTCAAGAGTTTATCTCCGGTAACAAATACGCTGTCGTTCTCCACCAATACAACCCGGTTCTTTTGAAACATTTTTGCTACACTGTCCACTTCGTTGTAGATCAGGCCGAAAGGAATGGAGGGAACATCCTGTAGGAAGATCCAGCTTTCGGGGATCGTACGCACATCGAACTTGCTACCGCTCACCGCATGTGCCATCAGGTTCACCGGCTGGGTGCAAATGATGGAATTGATCTGGGGATTGAGCTGATAGATACGCTGATGCAATGCCACGGAGCGGCTGGGCGTTTTACCCGCTTCGGCCATTCCGTTTTTGATTTGGACAATGTCGCTGGGTACAATATCCCAACGGGCAATGTTTCTAGGCGTGATCAGGAAGTCGTTGCTATTGCCCCATCTCACAGAAACTGTTCCATAGGTCGAGATCATCAGCCCCTGGTCACACGCCCTGCGAATGATGTTGACCATGTCGGTCCTGATGGCTCTCTCATCCGAAGGATGGTGGATATCCATAGAATGAGCCACGTTGGAGGGCAAATGGTGCACATACTGAGACACCTGTTCATCGGAGAGGTATTTTACCTGCCCCAGTCGCTTGGCATTCACAATGGTGCGGCAACAGAACTCCAGTGTTTCAAAGCGCTGATAGGCATCCATCAGGTCCACTCCGCCCAGTACAACGCCGTGATTCTCCATGATGACCGCCTTGTAATCGCCTTCCCTGAATTCATTGGCAATTTTTTCACCCAGATCTTCGCTCCCCGGAGTCCCGTAGGGTGCGAAGCCGATGTCACCGCAGATATTGTGTGCCTGAGGAACAATCTTTGTATCGGGAACGATACCGGTAATGCTGAAAGCGACCAATGCAGGCGGATGTGCATGAATGATGGCTGTCAATTCCGGACGTGCCTCGTAGATTGCCTTGTGAAAGGGTAACTCCGAAGAGGGTTTGTGTGCCCCAATCACGGTACCGTCTCTTTTCACCTGCATGATATCCTTCACGGTGAGCGAGCCTTTGTCCACCCCCGAAGGAGTGATCCAGATGTCACCGTTCCGATCCCTGATGGAAATATTTCCGCCCGAGGTGGTGGTCATGCCGCTTTTGTAAATCCGTCCGATGATCACATTGATCTGCTCCACCGGATGCATTAAGTTTACATCTAATTGTTTCATAATTTTTAGCGTTCGGCTGTCAGCGTTCAGCTCTTTTGGAGCAACCGCTGAACAGGCAGTCATTGGCAAGTGAAGATCAATTATAATTTATGATAGTAATTCAGCAGAAATGTTTCTGCCTCCACGCTCCACAACCCCTTGTTCCTATTGCAGATAAGTGCCAGTTCGCGAAAGAGTTCGTTGGTCTCGCCCAGCTTTTCAAAGTCGGCAATGGGTGTCAGCGGCAAATCGACATGGGTATATATCAGTTTTTTGCCACCCGGGATATGGGGAAGGTTGTTGGTCGCTTCCGCCACCGCATCCAGTCCGCCGATATGGGTAATCAGTCCGGCCGGATCAAGTCCTCTCGACATGATTTCGAGTGCCTCCACCATGTCGTCGTTGTTTCCACCGCTGGTGCCCACAATGTGCGTATAGGCATAATGTACATTGTAGAAATTGAGCATAGCCCGAAAGTCGGGATCTCCGGGACCGGCAAAGAAGTTGAGGCATCCATCGAAAGCGAGGATGGCATCCCCTTGTTCCACCACAGGCTTCACTGGAGCGAAGACGAAGACATCGTTGTAACCGGTACCACCGCTGATATCTTTCAGTTCTTTCACGGGATCTTCCACGTTGCCAGTATTGACATATTGCAAATTGATTCCCCTTGAGGCGGCAAAATCGACTGTGTAAATAGAAGCCGCACGATCAAGTCTGGCCTGGTCCACATCAGTCACCACCATCAAAGAGGGTTTGCGATCCTCCCTGTGAAGGGCATAATTGATGGCCGCCAGTCCCATGGGACCTACACCGGCCAGGATTGCCATCTTTCCGCCATCCACAATCTCCATCTGATGGACATAACTTCCCGGTGTGGTGTGGTAGTTGGCGTGCATGGCACCAATGACACAGGAGAGCGGTTCGGCCAGGGAAGCAGGGTAATACCCTTCTCCGTGATAGGCCAGCAGACAGTCTTTTTCCATTACCTCGTTGGGGATGACCACGTAGGTGGCATCTCCACCAATATATCGGTAACTATATCCGGGGGCACTCAGTATTCCCACCGGGCCATCTTCGTAATACAGTGCCGGTTGAATAGAGAACTTGTCGCCCACTTTGAATTTGTCCGCCCATTTGGCACCTACCTCCAGCAACTCACCGGCAAACTCGTGACCGATGATGATGGGGTTTTCAGCTACATCGTTGGGGATGCGCTTGTGATCTGTTCCCTGCGACGACGCCTTGTAAGAGGACATGCAGAGTGAATCGGAGACAACCTTTGCCAGGATCTCATCCTCTTTAATCTGCGGCAAATCAAACTCTTCCAAACGAAGGTCTTTTTTTCCGTATAACCTTACTGCTCTTGTCTTCATTTTATTTTATGATTTTTAATTACTAATTCAACATTACCTGGCCGCCGGTGATGGGGAGTGCCTGTCCTGTTTCGCCGCACTGCTCCATCAGGTAGAGAACTCCTCTGGTCACATCGGCCGGGGAGCATCCCTTTCCCATGGGCACTTTTGACAGGTAGAACGCTTTCACATCCTCCACTGTTTTGGCACCGGGTACTTTTCCTGCATTCAGATATTGTATAAAGAGCCCTCTTTCGGGATCGCTCCAGAGGGGTCCTTCGTAGAAATTACCCGGACAGATGGCATTCACCTTGATGCGGAAGGGTGCCAGCTCCAGTGCGAAAGACTGGGTGAGGCCAATACCGCCAAATTTACCACCCGCATAGGCAAAATTCGCTTTGCTTCCCTGTAGGCCCGATTTTGAATTGATTTGGATGATGTCGGCAAAATAATCCTCCGGGGCATTTTTTGTTTGTAGCTTCATCACCCGGCTGACCACCTTCGTAGCGTAAAAGAATGCATTGTAATTGATGCGGGTGACAAAATCGAAATTCTCAGGGGTCATCTCTTCCAGTCCGCCTGCCCGCAGTACGCCAGCATTGCTGATGAAACAGTCGATGGCACCGAACGCACAAACCGTTTCCCGAACAAGATTCTCCAGACTAGCCATGTCTGCCACGTTCGTTTTTACGAAAAGGGCCTGATTACTCTTCATCATCCGGTTGAAGTCGGTTGTTGTAGCCGTGCCCACTTCTTCATTCAGGTCGGCCACCACGATGTTGGCACCTTCTGGCAGGAGACAGCGGCCGATGCCTTCGCCAAAGCCTTGTGCAGCACCGGTGATGATGATGGTTTTGTTCTCGGCACGTCCTCTGGAACCTCCTGCTGCGACGCTGCGACGATAGTTCTCCACCTCCCAGTTGTCGATAAAATGAATCTGTTCGGGGGTCATCGGGTGCGGGCCACCAAATGATCGGGATAGCCAGGCTACTTTCATCGCATCTTCGAATACATCGAGGATGATGTCGCACTGGTGGGCATTGTCACCGGCAGCCACCAGTCCGATTCCTTTGATCAGCAAAACCTTTGGCTGATAACCAAACTTTTCGCAAAAGGTGGCAATCTCCTTCTTTGCTTCAGAGAGGATCTTATCCGGTGCTTCTTCCTGCAGGAAGAGATAGTTTGATTTGCAGTAGACAATCGCATCGGGCGTAAACGGCCTGGATATATCCTGCTGATTCTCTGTGCGGTTGTAGTGTTCAATCAGTGCGTTGTTGCGTACCCGCAGTGTTTTCAATCCGTTCTCGGAGAGCATCATCCGCACCGCAGGTAAAATATCCGTCACTTCGGCGGCAATACTAACTTTCTCTGTCGGAACCGGTTCTTTCCGGGCGACTTCAAGTTTACCCAGAATATCGTCATAGATGGATTGAATCTCCTCTATGGTACTGGCAGCCACAAAAATACCATGATTCTGCAACCAGATCACCTTCGGCTCCTCTCCATAGGATGCCCGGTAGGCCTTGATGCGGTCATACACCTTTTTGAACAGGAGATATCCCGGATCGGTATATTCCACGTAGAGTGTTTTGTCTCCAAACAACCTTTTCAAGGAAACTTCGACATCCTGTGCACACATCAGTCCGTTTACCGCAGTCGGGTGCAGATGTACCACGAAGGGATAATCGATCACATTGTGCATCGACGTTTCCACCGACGGTCGTTTTCCTTTGGTGAGAGTGGCTGCGGCCAGGTCGTTTTTCACCTGTTCCTCCCGCTCATCGGGTTGATTGCTGTATATTTTCTCCGACATAGGATTCAGCTTTGCCCTGTCGAGCATGGCAAATCCCGCTTCGGTGATGG
>DHTF01000091.1:15913-31590 GCA_002411515.1 Proteiniphilum sp. UBA5267
GAGGTATTTCCGCCTCCGGCAATCACGAAACGATTGTCGCGGCCATAAAATTGTGATATCTCTATCAGTTGTTGAATTTCCTTCATTTTATGCTCTTTACCGGTTTACGTCCAGTCCATTTTGGATGAGTGTATCACCCAACGTCACAAATTCATCTCTCTTTGAACGATCTGCCTTTCCATTGGCATCCACATAACCCGCCAATCCCTGTGAAACCACATGTTGATGTGCGGCAATCAGGCAAGCGCCTTCATAGTTTATCTGCTTCAGCTTGTCAGTTAACGGAACACCATGACGGGCAAACAGTTCGATGGGTTCCATGGCGGGAGAATTGTGTTCGCTGCCGAAGGTAACCACAAAGCCCCGGTCATGCAGATAGGCAGCATAATTCTCCAATAAAGCCACATCGTTGCGTGTAGTGATAAATTCCACCGAATGGAAACCCCGTTCGGTCAGCTGATCGGCCACCCGCTCCAGATCCGATTCAAAGTCGGTGTAGTTACCCTTGGCATCATCAGCCAGGAAGGGATAGGTGGGGATTCCCCCCGCTGCCACAATCAGTTTTTGTACTTGCTCCATCGGAAGAAAGGCAGTCGCCTCCTCGGGTACAAACGCTGCACCACCGGCTTTCAGCAGGTTTCCACGAATTTCATTTTCCACCGCGGCGATGTCATTTACAGATGACTTCATCGCTTTTCCGCTGAAAAGTTTCGTCAAGAGTGATTGTATCGCAGCCTCCTCATTGTGGCAAACCTCATATACTTTCATTCGCAGTGCTCTTGCCAGATGGCGCTCACGGAGTGAGCCGCTGGTCAGATCCTGTTTGATCTGCTCCACATCGAGGGTGAAGGATGCCTCCTTTTCCTGGAGATGTTCATTCAGCTTTGCGCACATCCTCTCCACCTGCAGGTTCGATTCGGCCTGCACGGTAGAGAGGAGTGTGGCATACGGTTCACTTAATTGGAAGGGATGCGACATCCCTTTTCCGCTGAGGTAGGTGCGACCTGGGTTTGCCGGATCGTTTACCCGCAACCCGGCTTTTTGATCCGCTTCATTCAGGCTGATAAACTCGATACCGAACAAAGGGTACAGTTTCCGTTTGTGACAACCGTCGGCCCACGCTTCATACCCTTTGGCAGTGTAGAAATCGTTGATTCCGACTACGTTCACATTTTCTGCCACAGCCCTATCCAGCGCCTCATCGATATCCCGAAAGGCGCTGAAGGAATAGGGTGTGTGTAAGTGAGCATTTACATTCAACATCATAAATTGATTTGTTGATTTGTTGATTAGCAGATTAGCTGATTGGCTGATTGGCTGATTAATCATCACATCACCGAATCATCGAATCATTCTATCAAATACCTTTTTTCGCCCGTTTCACCATCTCGCCGTCGGTAAAATTCTGTCCGGGCATATACCCTTTCAGCGGCTGAATCCGTTCGTGGATGACATCCAGGAACCAGGAGGGTTGCGGGAAGAAGGCATCTTCCAGTTCATGTGCCGGGGTAATCCAGTTGCGGGAACCCAGTACGCATACAGGAGCATCGAGGTAGTCGAATGCCATCTGTCCGATGTTTGCTGCCAGGTCGTTCAGGAAGGACCCGCGGGTGGTGGCTTCACCGGCCACAATGATCTTTCCGGTTTTCTTTACCGACTCAATCACCTTCTCATAGTTGAAGGGTACCAAAGAGCGGGCATCAATCACCTCGGCGCTGAGACCATATTTTTCTTCGAGTTCTTTTGCTGCCTTTAAAGCCGGGTAGAGTGTATGTCCGACAGTGAGGAATGTGATGTCTTTTCCCTCTTTCTTCACATCGGGTTCGCCCAGCGGAATTTCGTAATAGCCTGTGGGAACACCTCCTTCGTGAAACTGTTCTCCCATGTCATAGATGCGCTGGCTCTCGAAGAAGACTACCGGGTCGGTGCCTTGCAATGCCGCGTTCATCAGACCTTTGGCGTCGTAGGGTGTGACCGGGAAACAGACCTTGATACCGGGGATGTGTGCCACCAGCGAGGTCCAGTCCTGTGAGTGTTGGGCGCCATATTTTGATCCCACGGATACGCGTACCACCACCGGCATTTTCAATACGTTGCCGCTCATGGCCTGCCACTTGGGTAGCTGGTTGAAGATCTCATCTCCTGACCTGCCAATAAAGTCACAGTACATGATCTCCGGAATCACCCTGCCGCCGCACATGGCATAGCCGATGGCCGTACCCACGATGGATGCTTCTGCAATGGGTGAATTGAAGAGGCGATGATATGGCAAAGCCTCGGTCAGCCCGCCATATACGGCAAAGGCCCCACCCCAGTCGCGGTTCTCTTCACCGTAAGCGATGAGTGATGCATCTTTATAGAAACGGTCGATGATAGCTTCGAAGATACCGTCGCGCAGCTGGTACTGCTTCATTTTGCTGTAAAGTTTTCCTTCGGCATCGAAGGCAAAACGTTCCTTGTTGGCGATCTTTTTTACGCGTGGGTTTTCCGCCATCGGCATCAGCACTTCGGGCTTTGCATCGGAGAAGGATTCCACCGAACCATTGGAGAACATCATCTCTCCGATGATATCAGCATTGTCCATGCGTGGGGATACTTCATCGTTGATAGCCAGCAGGAACATCTCGTTCACCAATTTCTGAATATCATCCGCTATCAGGTCGAGGTCGGCCTGTGAAGCCACCCCGGCCTCGAGCAGTTGCTCACCGTAGCTACGAATGCAGTCCTGTGCTTCCCATGCCTCGACCTCTTCTTTGGTGCGGTAGGAAGAAGCGTCGGAGGGCGAGTGGCCGCTGTAACGGTAAGTGAGTACATCGAGCAACACAGGGCCTCTTTTTTCTTCGATTACTTTACGTTTGCGTTTATAGGCATCGATTACAGCCAGCGGGTTGTAACCATCCACCCGTTCGGCATGCATCTGCTCGCCATTCACGCCGGCGCCGATGCGGGCTGCTATGCCGTAGCCCATGGTTTCACCCACGGTCTGGCCGCCCATGCCATATTGGTTGTTCATGATGTTGATGATTACCGGCAATCCGCCCTTCATATCTCCTTCCCAGAGTTCGGTGAATTGATCCATCGCGGCAAAGTTGATGCCTTCCCATACCGGGCCGCATGCCAGAGAGGCGTCGCCGATGTTGGCCACCACCAGTCCCGGTTTGCGGTTCACCTTCTTGTAGAGTGCTGCGCCCACGGCAATATCGCCCGAGCCGCCCACGATGGCGTTGTTGGGATAGACACCGAAGGGTGTGAAGAAGGCATGCATGGAGCCGCCCAATCCCTTGTTAAATCCTGACTTGCGAGCAAAGATCTCCGCTAGCGTACCGTATACCAAAAAACGTTTGGCCAGTTCTTTAACCGACCCGTTGAAATCTTTTTTTACGATATCGAAAACCGTCCCATCGAAGAAAGTCTTCATGATTTCGGTGAGCTGGGCGTCATCCAGCTTGTGGATGGCCGACATTCCCTTGGCCAGGATCTCACCATGTGAACGGTGGCTACCGAAGATAAAATCATCCACCGTTAGCGTCCAGGCCATGCCCACTGCTGCGGACTCTTGTCCGATGGAGAGGTGAGCCGGTCCCGGGTGGTTGTAGGACGTACCGTTATATTCCCCCTTGGTCTTGATCAGGTTCAACATGGTTTCGAACTCACGGATCAACACCATGTCATGATAGATGGTTTTAAATTCTTCGTTGGTGAAATTATCTTTCTCTTCTTTCACACTCTTTTGATACTGGTTGACCGGGATGGGCTGAAACTCTACGAACCCTGGCTTGCGTACCTGTGACGGATCAATGTTTTGAACTTTAGGCATTTTATATTAATTTGTTGATGTTTTACTTATTGATTATTTTCTTCTATACGGTTAAAAACTAAAAACCACCTCCTTGAGAATTTCGCTGACGGTAGGATGAGGAAATACCACCTCTTGCATTTCTTTCAGGGTCATTTCCTGTTCAATGGCGATA
This sequence comes from Proteiniphilum sp. UBA5267, assembly GCA_002411515.1. Taxonomy (GTDB): domain Bacteria; phylum Bacteroidota; class Bacteroidia; order Bacteroidales; family Dysgonomonadaceae; genus Proteiniphilum. The sequence continues at coordinate 19,885 of DHTF01000091.1, forward strand.
CAAGCACCGTAGATAATCTCGCTGGAAGGATTGCCGAGCATATGCACGCCAATCACCTCTCCATGCTTTTCACCTACCAGCACTTTACAGATTCCTGTGCCACCTTCATTTTCAGCCACAAAACGTCCTGCATAGGCCATGGGCAGTTTGGCTACCTTATAGGCTATGCCCTTTGCTTTGGCCGACTCTTCGGTCTCACCCACGCCGGCCACTTCGGGGTTGGTATATACAACTCCAGGTATGGCGTTGTAGCGCATCATATCGTTGCGGCCGATAAGGTTGTTCACCACTACCTCGCCCTCGCGGCTTGCCGTATGGGCCAGCAGTGAGAAACCTGTCACATCGCCGGCAGCAAATACGCCGGGAATATTGGTGCGCATCTTTTCATCCACCTTGATGCCATTGCGCAGCAGTTCCACACCCAGGTTTTCCAGGCCAAATCCCTTTGTAACCGGGCGACGGCCCACGCTCAACAGAATCTTTTCACCTTCCACAGTGTGGGTTTCGCCCTCTTTTTCGAAAACAACCTTGTTGCCCGCAATCTGCACCACCTTTGCATTCAGGTTGAATGCAACTCCTTTTTTTGCATAGATGTCACGAAGCATGGCCGACACTTCAAAGTCGAGGCCGCCCAATATTTCCGGGAGCATCTCCACCACAGTCACTTCAGTTCCCAGACTATTGTAGAAGCTGGCGAACTCCATGCCGATTACGCCGCCGCCAATCACCACAAGTGATGCAGGCCGTTCCGTCATTTCCAGTATCTCCCGGTTGGTAAGAATCACTTCTCCCGCTTCCTTCAAGCCCGGGATGGGTGGTACGGAAGCCTCCGATCCGGTACAGATGAGCAGATTCTTCCCAATATATTTCTCCCCATTGCAGGTCACCTGGATCCCTTCTGCAGAGCGACTTTCGATAAAAGCCTCTCCTTTCACCACGGTGACATGGTTTGATTTCATTTTGCCCTCTACGCCTGAAACAAGTTTGCGAACTACCTTTTTCTTGCGGGAGACTATTTTCTCATAGTCGAAGCGGATATTATCTCCAGACACACCATATTTATCGCCATGTAAGGCATTCTCATATATCTTGGCACTATATAGCAACGTCTTGGTGGGTATGCATCCTTCGTTGAGACAGACACCACCCATTGCTTTTTTCTCAAAAAGGACTACGTTCAATCCAGCGTGCCCTGCTCTCTCTGCTGCTACATACCCGGCAGGACCGCCACCGATGATCAGTAAATCTATCATAGTTATAAATATTAATTTTCAATCAAAATTGAATTTCCATCGTTTCAATTTCCGTGGCAATTTGTTTCAGGAAACGGGTTGCTTCTCCCCCATCCAGAGAACGGTGATCATAGGTAAGGCTCAGTCCAATATGGGGCACAAAGGCATACACCCCGTCGCCCAAGTCTTTCGGACGAGGCAGGATTGTATTTACACCGAGGATGGCCGACTGCGGCAGATTGATCACAGGAGTAAAAATTTCGACTCCGTAATTGCCGAGATTCGAAACGGTGAATGTGGCGGCCTCTGCAGCTAGCATGTCTGGATTCACGCTGCCACTGCGGCAGGCCGTGGCGAGCTCCTTGAGTTGGTTGGAGAGTCCCACAATGGAGAGATCATCGGCATTGCGCAATGCAGGCACCATCAGCCCTCTTTCTGTATCCACAGCCAGGCCAAGGTGTACTTTATGAAAATAACGTTTGGTATCGCCCAGAAAATGGGTATTGACTTCGGGGAATTTTTTCAATGCGTTGATTACTGCATAACAGACCATGTCGTTCAGGGTGATATTTGCAGCGATCCGTCCTTCCTGCTGTGCAGTTTTTGCTTTCTTCCTAAGCTCGAGAATGCGTCGTGCATCGGCCCCCAGATGATGGGTGAGCTGTGCAGAATTCTGCAAAGAAGCATGCATTGATTTGGCAATCAGCTTACGCATGTTCGACAACTTTTTATCCTCGTAATCCACACCATAGACAGGATTTACCGGAGCGACCAGATCGGCTGCACGGGTTCTGCCTGCCAGGCCTGTACCCGCTATTTCAGGTTGCACACCTTCCTCGAGGGCCACCATTTTTGCCAGCGGTGTCATTTTCGGACGATCGACGAGACGTGTCATCACATCTTTCTCCACAATCCGACCATTGGGACCCGTGCCATCAAGTTGTGACACCGGTATCGCATTCTTTTCGGCCAGTTTCTTTGCACGAGGAGAGATAAACCGATTTTCGGAGGTCGTAGTTTGTGTCTCTACGGCAGCCATCACTTTGTCGGGCGCGGCCACAGTCGCGTCCGCTGAAGGAACGGCATCTTCAATGATTTGTGCGGGGGCAGGAGTAGATAATGCGGAAATATCTTCACCCGGCTCACCGATGATCATCATGTTTTCTAGAACTGGTACTTCATCACCCTCACCGTAAAAAGAAACCAGAACTGTGCCATCAACTGGTGATTCTTCTTCAAAGGAAGCTTTGTCTGTTTCATAAGAGAATAAGATTTCTCCCTTTTTCACGATATCACCTTTTTTCTTGTGTAAAGTTGTAATGATACAACTTTCAACAGACTGCCCCTGTTTGGGCATGATTACTGCAATTGCCATTTATGATTAATTTAAGAATTTTCGAACGAAAACTGTGCTGTACTTTAATTATGCAAAATTACTTCTATTCTATAAAAATTCAAAAAAATAAAAGCCGTCTACTTACTACATTGTACTTCAACATCGTTTTCGGATCTCCTAATGATTACGATTTATAGTTTGCGCAAATGTATTTATTTTGAACTGAATGCAGTTCTAATAATTGATATTTTTGCTTTGTTTTTTGATATCGCTCTCCTTGCTTTTTACATTAAGTGAATGTACAATATTTTTTTTACAAGACTTATCAAAAAGTACAGTTATTAGATCATATATTTTATTGCAGGAGAAAGATTTTACCCGTAAGTTTGCAAATATTCTTTAAACAGACAATCTTTAAACAATAATTTAACCTCACATCATGAGTGAAGGCAATTTAATCTCTTTTTTGGCTATCGATTTGGGAGCCAGCAGTGGCAGAGCCATGCTAGGAACAGTAAACAATGGTCGTCTGGAAATGGACGAAATACATCGTTTTCCCAACCCTATGATAGAAGTAAACGGTCGTGTATATTGGGATCTGTTTTATCTGTATAATCAGATTGTGGTTTCGTTGCGAGAAACAAAACTGCGTGGTCACCAAATCGTCTCCATCGGCATCGACACCTGGGGCGTTGATTTTGTGTGTTTCGGCGCTGATGGAGAGCCGCTTAGCATGCCTTACAGCTACCGCGATTCTCACACACAGGGTGCACCCGAACGTTTTTTTACCAAAATGCCCAAAGCAGAGGTATATGAAAAAACGGGCATTCAGATCATGAACTTCAATTCATTGTTTCAGTTGCACACGATGTATGAGGAGGGTTCATCCATCTACCCCCTCATAGACAAAATACTCTTTATACCGGATGCGCTTTCCTATTTGCTGAGCGGAACGATGGTTACCGAATATACCATTGCCTCCACATCACAGATGATCAACCCGCGTACGAAAGATTTTGAGGCCGGTTTGCTTGAAGTGGTTCAACTATCGAAGGAAAAGTTTGCTCCCATCGTATACTCAGGTACAACGATCGGGAAAATATCACCTTCGGTACAAAACCTTACCGGTCAGGATGACATTGCAGTCATTGCCGTTGCAGGGCATGATACAGCTTCTGCGGTACTGGCCGTACCGGCAGAAAGTCCCCATTTTGCCTATCTGAGTTCGGGCACCTGGTCACTGATGGGAATTGAGTCCGATGAACCGGTGATCAACGAGGAGACTTACGCGCTCAATTTCACCAACGAGGGAGGAGCCGACGGCTCTATCCGTTTGTTGAAGAATATATGCGGCATGTGGTTGATAGAGCAATGCAAAAAAGAATGGGAAAAGGAAGGTCCGGTGACATACGACAAGATCGTGACAGAAGCCACGAAAGCTGCTCCCTTTCAATGTTTTATCAATCCGGATGCTTCCTGTTTTGCAAGTCCGGTGTCTATGATTGCTTCCATCCAGGATTATTGCAAGCAGACGGGTCAGTTTGTGCCGGAGACCATTGGCGAAATCGCACGGTGCATCTATGAAAGTCTTGCCCTGCGCTATAAGCAGGTGCTGCAGCATTTCCAGGAACTGGCCACCTTCCCCATAGAAAAGCTACACATTATTGGCGGCGGATCTAAAAATAATATGCTCAATACTTTTACTGCCAATGCCATCGGACTGCCTGTTGTGGCAGGGCCCTCTGAAGCCACCGCGATTGGCAACCTGCTGATGCAGGCCAAAGCGGCCGGATTGATTACTGATAAGAATGCCATACGAGCTCTTGTACGCAATTCAGTGGAGTTGGAGATTTTCACTCCTTCTGATACCGATGTATGGCACAATCAATACCAACGCTATCTGGAGGTCTTCCAGAATATCCAATCATAAATGCGACAAATTTTATTAATCCATAAACATAAAACATCATAAATGTATGAACACAGAACAGATTAAAAAAGGATATGAAGAAGCAAAAGAACAATATGCTTCATTGGGTATAGATGCGGCTAAGGCAATCGAACAACTGGATAAGTTGTCCATCTCGATTCACTGTTGGCAGGCCGATGACGTGTCGGGATTCGAAAACCCCGAAGGAGAACTGACAGGAGGTATACAGGCTACCGGCAACTATCCCGGTAAAGCACGTACCATAGAAGAGTTGAAAGCCGACCTTGAAAAGGTGATCTCACTGATTCCCGGAAAACACCGGATCAGCCTGCATGCCACTTATGGAGACTTCGGCACTGAGTTTGTGGACCGCGACAAGATTGAACCCAAACATTTCCAGAGCTGGATTGATTGGGCCAAAGAGAAAGGAGTAAAACTCGATTTCAACTCCACCTTCTTCTCCCACGATAAGGCAAACAGCGGTTATACTCTTTCGGATTTTGATCCGGAGATACGGCAATTCTGGAAAGAACATCTGCGCCGTTGCAGAGCAATTGCTGCAGAGATTGGCCGCCAACAAGGTGACCCCTGTGTTCACAACATCTGGATTCCAGACGGAGAAAAAGACAAAACAGTTTCCCGATACGCACACAGACAGCTGTTGCAGGAGTCGCTTGACGAAGTGTTGGCAGAAAAGATCAGCACCGACTACCTGAAAGACACCATCGAATGTAAACTCTTTGGCATCGGCAGCGAAAGCTATGTAGTAGGTTCACACGAATTCTATATGGGTTATACGGTAAAGAACAACATGCTTCTAACGCTGGATGCCGGTCATTTTCATCCCACGGAAACCATCTCCGACAAGCTTTCGTCCATCCTGTTATTCGTACCGGAGGTGACCCTGCATGTGAGCCGCCCGGAACGGTGGGACAGCGACCATGTAGTAATCCTAAACGACGAACTGATGGCCATTTCACAGGAGATCGTCCGCTCGGGTCAGATGGATCGGGTACATATGGGACTGGACTATTTTGATGCTTCCATCAACCGCATCGGTGCATACGTAGTGGGCATCCGGTCTGCACAGAAGGCAACATTACAGGCTTTGCTGGAACCGACTGACAAGCTGCGTGACTTTGAGAAACAGGACAAAAGGTTTGAACGTCTTGCTTACCTGGAAGAGCTGAAAGCAATGCCCTGGAATGCACTCTATAACTACTACTGTCTGCAGCAGGGTATACCTGTGGGAGATGCATACATCAAAGAGATTCAGCAGTATGAGGAGCAGATTACATCCAAAAGAGTATAAACAATGAATACCATTATCGGTTTACTGATTATTGCAATGGGAAGTATGGGCCAATCGAGCTCATACGTTCCCATTAATAAAATCAAGGAATGGTCGTGGGAAAACTTCTGGCTAGTACAGGGAGTTTTTGCATGGCTTCTATTTCCTTTGCTGGGTGCGTTGATCTCAAACACCCCGTCAGAACTTATCGGAATCTATACCACATATCCGGCAGCCACCTTGAAAGCCATCGGTTACGGTGTGCTCTGGGGTGTTGGGGGACTCACATTCGGGCTTAGCATGCGCTATCTGGGAATTGCGCTGGGTCAGTCGGTAGCGCTGGGTACCTGTGCTGCTTTCGGGACAGTGATCCCTGCAGTGCTGGCAGGAACCGATCTCTTCTCACCCAAAGGACTGATCCTGTTGTTGGCCGTTGCAGTAACGTTAATGGGCATTGCCCTGGTAGGTTATGCGGGGAGCCTGCGCTCGAAAAACATGTCGGAAGAAGAACGTAGAAAAGCCATCAAGGATTTTGCCCTAAAGAAAGGACTCCTGATCGCCCTATTTGCAGGGGTTATGAGTGCCTGTTTCAGTCTGGGGCTCAATGCCGGGTTACCGGTAAAAGAATTGGCTTTGGCTTCCGGTGCAAAAGATCTGTTTGCCCAGAACCCTGTCACCCTGCTGGTAACGGTGGGTGGCTTCCTCACCAACCTTGTTTATTGTCTCTACATGAACCGGAAAAACAAGACCTCCGGGGAAATAGGTCGTTCTTCCAAAGCTGTGCTGACCAATAACATTCTGTTCTGTGCACTGGCAGGTCTCCTCTGGTACTCACAGTTCTTCGGATTGGGAATGGGACAGAGTTTCTTTGAGCCTGACAGTGTGATGATGGCCTTCTCCTGGAGTATCCTCATGTCACTCAATGTAGTTTTCAGCAATGTATGGGGTGTCATCCTCAAGGAGTGGAAAGGAGCCGGCAAAAAGGCGGTTGTATACCTGGCTCTGGGCATGGCTGTATTGATTTTTTCACTCGTGATACCAAATTTGTTTTAAAGTAAATATTTTTGTATATTTACCAATTCAAAAACAAAACGTGTCAATCTAAAACAAACATGAGATACAATGACTTCGGAATTGATTTTAAGTATCTTCTGGTCAGTGAAAGGGACAAGAAATTTGGATTAACCGTCAACACGGTGGGGTTCCAGCCCATTCCTCCAAACTCGTTATATCCTTCCACCGATCATCCCAAAAATTACTATTTCAGGCCTGACAAAGGACGTGTATTATCTGAATACCAAATTGTGTATATCAGCAAGGGAAAAGGGACTTATAATTCTGAAACCACCAAGAAGACAAATATTACCAAAGGGCAGGCCATCCTCCTGTTTCCGGGGCAGTGGCATACCTACTGCCCCCTAAAGGAAACCGGATGGAACGAATATTATATCGGTTTTGAAGGCAAAATCATTGATACCATTGCAGCCAACGGATTTATTTCACCCGACAATGAAGTGCTAGATGTGGGTGTGAGTGAAGATCTTGTGAACCTGTTCTTAACTGCCATACGGGTTGCAAAAGAAGACAAAGGAGGTTCCCAGCAGTACCTTGCCGGGATTGTCTTTAATATTCTGGGAACCATCTTATCTTTGGCCCAGAACGTCAATTTCGAATCGAAAGAATCGGCCCAGAAGATTGAGCGTGCAAAAATCATCATGATCGAAAATGTGAACAAAAACATTGACATCAAAGAGATTGCCATCAATCTGGGAATTAGCTATTCACTCTTTAGGAGAGTATTCAGAGAGTATACAGGATATGCACCGGCACAATATTATCAGGAACTGAAAATCCGAACGGCAAAAGAATTATTGGCCGAAACAAATCATTCCATCAAGGAAATTGCCTATGAGCTAAACTTTAGCTCATATGAATATTTTCTTTCATTTTTCAAAAAAAGAGTTGGAATTACTCCCATGGAATACCGAAGTATGGGACGTATTTAACTTTTTCTTACAACGGCTCTATCTGTAATAATATGAATGCAATCAAAAAAGATTTTTTCATACTGCTTCTTTGTATCTGTCACGGAAGTATCGCTTGGGGTCAGGATGTACCGGTCGGTTTAACTGTCAACCTGCTATCATCACCGGAAAAAGTGTTTCAGAACGGCTATCTCGTCAACATAAACCCCGACGAAGCTACTTTACGCAAAGAGCCGTTCAGGTTCACCGAAATTTCTACCCGTAATCCGGTGTTTGGATGGATTGTACCTGAAAGTGTAAATAACACGGTTCAAACAGCGTACCAGATATTGGTTGCCGAAAGCAAACAACAGTTGCTAGTCGATTCTGCCGACTTGTGGGATAGCGGAAAAGTGCTCAGTTCTCTCTCCTCAAATATTCCGTACGGAGGAAAACCGCTGAAAGCGGGAAGTATCTGTTATTGGAAAGTAAAAACCTGGGATGGTCACGGCAGGGAATCCTCCTTTTCCAACATATCACAGTTCAAAACATCCAACAAACTAACAGATTACGCTACCGACCGCTACCCCATTCAAAAGCAGGATAATTATCCCTTGGAAGTCAAGCACCTGCAAAAGGGACAATATTTTGCAGATTTTGGGAAAGCAGCATTTGGAAGAGTGCGGATTAACCTCTTTTCTGATCATGGTACCGACACGGTGGTCATTCATCTGGGTGAAGCAGCGCGCGATGGCAGGGTGGACCGCAATCCCGGAGGAACCATTCGTTACTCCCGCTTCACCATTATGCCGGAGAAAGGCATGAACACATACATTGTCACAATACCCCACGATACCCGAAACACAGGGCCTCAGGCTATCCTGGTTCCGGAATATATCGGGGAAGTGACTCCATTCCGTTACTGTGAAATAGAGAATTACAAACATCCATTACAGGAAAAAGATATTGTCAGGGAAACGGTATCTTATCCATTCAACGATGCGGAATCCTACTTTCGCAGCTCTGACACGATTCTAAACCAGGTATGGGAAATCAGCAAATATTCCATCAAGGCGACCTCTTTTTTGGGTGTATATGTCGATGGAGACCGGGAGCGGATTCCTTACGAAGCCGATGCACTCATCAACCAACTGTCGCACTATTGCGTGGCACGTGAATATAACATGGCTCGATATACCCATGAATATCTGATTCACAGGCCTACATGGCCCACGGAGTGGATACTGCAATCGGTACTTATGGCCTGGGAGGATTACCTTTATACCGGTGATAGTCGCTCTCTGGCAAATTTTTACGACGACCTGAAAGCAAAAACACTCTCTGCCCTGGCGGATGAAAAAGGATTCATCAGCTCCCGTACTGGCAGGGTAACACCGGAAGTATTGAAATCGATTTATTTTGACGGTCAATTGCGGGATATCGTCGACTGGCCTCACACCGGCATTCTCGGGCTGGAAAAGGAAGAGGGAGGGGAAACCGACGGATTTGTCTTTACAGACGTCAACACTGTGGTGAATGCATTTCATTACAGGGCCGTTACGCTGATGGCCCAGATTGCAGACGTCCTCGGGAAAGGCGACGATCATACAATGTATCTAAAACAGGCTGCGAGATTAAAGCAGGTTTTTAATGATGAGCTGTTCGATAAAAAAAGAGGATATTATGTAGACGGTATCGGGACGTCGCATGCATCGTTGCACGCCAATATGTTTCCGCTTGCTTTCGGCCTTGTGGAAGCAAAGAATGTGGAGTCCGTACTCGGATTTATCCGATCGCGCGGTATGGCTTGCAGTGTTTACGGCGCACAGTATCTGCTCGATGCCATCTACAACGCATACGATGCCAGCTATGGTTTACAGCTGCTCACCTCCACCGGCGAAAGAAGCTGGTACAACATGATTCGCAGTGGTTCCACCATCACCATGGAAGCCTGGGATAACAAATACAAACCCAATCAGGACTGGAATCATGCCTGGGGCGCAGTGCCTGCCAACATCATTCCACGGAAGTTGATGGGGATCGAACCGCTGGAACCGGGATTCGGGAAAATCAGCATCAGGCCTCAACCTGGTTCACTGGAATTTGCAGAGGTAAAGCACCCCACTATACGGGGTGATGTATCGATTAGTTTCACCAATAATCCGGGTAAAACGTTCCGGCTCGAGGTTCACATTCCGGCTAACACCACTGCTGATCTATATCTTCCCTTCTTTTCCAGAAAACAGGAAGTACAAATGAACAACCAGCCTGCTCAATACAAGAGGAAAGGCAATTTTTCGGTGATCGAAAATGTAGGATCAGGGAAATGGTCATTCACAGTAGAACAATAGTATTCAGTAGAAATACAATTCAGTTATAGTTGCTTACAAATAATTAAAAAAACATTTTATGAGAAAGTTCCTTATCTGCCTCTTTTCGCTGGTAGTGAGTTTTTTATCGGTTGTGCATGCACAAAATAACATATTACAGCATCACTTCAAAAACAATTTGCAAAAAGATGAAATAACACGTGGTTTTGTTACTCCGGTAAGAATCGTCTGGCAATCTGACACAAATGGAAAACAAATAACAAATTCAAAAGTACTATTAAACCCCTTTGACGGTCAACTCTCCACCAGTGGTGCGGGAATGTGTATGCTCAGATCAGATGATGACAAGCAGGCCTCTCTCTTGCTGGATTTCGGCACTGAATTGTATGGTGGTATTGAGATTGCAGCAGCCATCAGGGGAGAAAAAAAACCGATCAGGGTCCGGATTCGCCTAGGTGAATCGGTGTCAGAAGCCATGAGTGATGCCATCGACAACAGTCGGCCCGGTATGCAGTCGGCCACCAACGAACATTCACTGAGAGATTTCACGATGGAAATACCGTGGTTGGGAACCGTGGAGATTGGAAACTCAGGATTCCGTTTTGTACGCATCGACCTGCTGGACAAAGAGGTAGAACTGCCCCTGAGGTCTGTCAGAGCAATAGCCCGGTACAGAGATATCGACTACCTGGGATCATTCAAATGCAGTGATGAACGGTTGAATAAAATCTGGGAAACGGGAGCCTATACCGTACACCTCAACATGCAGGATTACCTGTGGGACGGGATAAAACGTGACCGGCTGGTCTGGGTAGGAGATATGCATCCTGAGGTGATGACCATAAACAGCGTATTCGGAGACAATGAAGTGGTAAGGAAGAGTCTCGACTTCGCAAGGGATACAACCCCTCTCCCGGGATGGATGAATGGAATCTCCTCTTACTCGCTCTGGTGGATCATTCTCCACAAAGATTACTATTTACATCAGGGTGATATGGCTTATCTGAAAGCACAGCACGCATACCTCAAAAAACTCATTCCCCAGATTACAGACAGGGTTTCAGGAGGAAAAGAAAACCTGGATGGAGGCCGCTTTTTGGACTGGCCAACAGCAAAAAACGAAGAGGTGATCCATTCAGGCTTGCAGGCCCTTACTTTGCTGACCATGGAGGCTGGAGCCGATATTGCCACTTGGCTCGATGATCAGGAATTGAAAAATCTTTGTACAACTACGGCCAAAGCACTTAAAGAACATGCATCCTCCGACCAGGGAAACAAACAGGCTGCAGCACTGCTCTCGCTGGTAGATCTCATACCGTCGAAAAAAGCAGCGGATGTGATCCTTAAAGATGGAGCGAACGATTTTGCCACCTTCTACGGGTATTACATGCTGGAAGCCTTGGCCAAGGCAGGAAAATATCAGGAGGCCATGGACATTATTTCTGACTACTGGGGAGCGATGCTTGACCTGGGTGCCACCACCTTCTGGGAAAACTTTGTATATGCGGAAAGGGTGAATGCAACAAGAATCGATGAGTTGTCCCTTTCTGGCAAGTTCGATATCCACGCCGATGGGGGTGACCATTGCTACATTGGGTTGCGGGGCAGTCTTTGTCACGGATG
>DHTF01000091.1:31748-32053 GCA_002411515.1 Proteiniphilum sp. UBA5267
GCAGTCTTTGTCACGGATGGGCTTCCGGACCCACGTCTTGGCTCACGGCTCATGTGCTGGGGATCAAGGTAATGGAGCCGGGATCCAAAGTGATACAAATCCGTCCCAACCTCGGTAATCTTCAATATGCAGAAGGCACTTACCCGACCCCTCATGGCATTATAAAAGTGAAGCACGTGAAGCAGGCAAACGGGAAAGTGATCAGCGAGATTGAAGCACCGGATGAGATAAAAATCATCCGGTAACAAACTTAAAAGTTTCTAGTCCCCCATCATATGTATGAGCAACTCTCGTTTCTCTTTTTG
>DHTF01000091.1:32228-32382 GCA_002411515.1 Proteiniphilum sp. UBA5267
AACTCTCGTTTCTCTTTTTGTGGTTATGTTGCATCCAACTTTCAGCGGCGAACGGTTCTCCCCAAAAGATTGTCAACATTTCCCATCCCTCGTGGGGGACTACAGTAACTGCCTCATCAGCATATTCCTCACAACACGGTGCTTATAACCTGAC
>DHTF01000058.1:0-150 GCA_002411515.1 Proteiniphilum sp. UBA5267
CAAGGTAGCAAAGAGCGATGCAATCCCTGCTTTGTCGGCCACGAACGAAGTGGCGCAGAACTGTGCAAAATCATCTGCCGTGCCATCCTGCTCCTGCCAGAGGGCAGCCACCTGTCTTACGCCGCGTTCAATGCGGAAGGTGTGATCCTC
>DHTF01000058.1:386-2182 GCA_002411515.1 Proteiniphilum sp. UBA5267
TGCATGCCGTCAACAGGGTCATCACCAGGGCAACGGCAAAAAAAAGAGATCTCTTCATGTGATTGATTATTGAAATTGCAATTGATCATGTTTACAAGCAAGTGCATTGCCGGACAAATTTAGCAGTTTTTTATTAAAATGCATCATCCTGAATGGCAAACATTTTGGGCATCGGATACGTTACAATAATTTGGGTAGACACTTTTTCAACTTGCATGACCCCTTTTTCAATGAAAATATGACCCGATGAACCGACGCACATTTCTTAAAAACTCAACCCTGGCGACGGCTGCCGTTGCTACAGGATTCCCTGCTCCACTTTTCGCACAGGAAAAGTCTTTAAAAATTGGCCTGATCGGCAGCGGCTGGTATGGCATGGTGATTGCCAAAGCGGCACTGGAAGCCGGTGGCGTGGAGGTCATTGCTGTGGCTGATGTGGACAGCACGCATCTGTCGGATAGCATCCGGGAGTTGACATCGTTGCAGGGAAGCGCACCTCGGGGTTTTCACGATTACCGGGAACTACTGGAAATGAATAACCTCGAAGCAGTGCTCATTGGCACACCCACCCACTGGCACACACTTCAATTTATTGCTGCCTGTGAGAAGCGATTACCGGTTTACTGCGAAAAACCACTAGCATACGACATCGAAGAGGGCAAAGCGATGGTGAATGCAGCCCGGGAGGCTGGTAACATTGTGCAGATAGGCTTTCAGCGACGCCAGAACAAGGCCTTCAGCAAAGCAAAGGAAATAATTGCAGAGGGCCGAATTGGCAGTTTGCATCAGATAAACGCACAGATTCACTATAATCCCTCCATGGCGGAGACAGCGGTGCAGGATCCACCTGCTTCACTCGACTGGGACGCATGGTGCGGTCCGGCGCCCAAACTACCCTACAGCCCTTCGAAAGGACATATGGCGTGGCGGTTTGAAAAAGCATATGGTAATGGGCATCTGGTGGACTGGGGCATACACAACATCGACATGATTCGTACCATCATGGGCTTTGGCATGCCTGAGAAGGTTGAAGCCCGGGGAGGCATCTTCGCACTACAGGGAAAAACAAACACCCCCGATACACTGACAGCCACGATGCAATTTGAGGGCATCCCGGTGATCTGGCATCACCGCCTCTGGGGACCAGGTGAAATTGATCCGCAGTATAACAACGGTATCTTCTTCCACGGGGAGAAGGGTACCCTGTTTGTCTCCGATAACCGGATTGTATTAAAGCCCACAGGACACGACAGCCAACAAGAGATTTTGGAGATCCCTTCACCCCGCATGCAGGAAGAACATGTGGCTGAATTTATCCAAGCCGTAAAAACAGGAAACAAAAAGTTGATCAGCTGTCCCATCGAGGAGGGCTTCCGTTCCACCGCGACTGTACAACTGGCAATGATCGCTTATGACACCGAAAGTACCCTGTCTTGGGACAACCATACAGAAAGTATCTCAAACAATGCAAACGCAGCGGCGCTGATGGCTCGACCATACCGCCAGGGTTATCAAAGACCACGAATTTAATACAAAATATATCAGATGAAACAACTTATTTTCCTATCAGGACTTTTCACTTTTCTCGTTCTCTCCGGAAAAATAACAAACATTGAGAAAATAAATTCGGAAACACCCGTAAACAACAACATGGAAATAGAATGTAACATGGAAGAATTACATGATATTGTAGCTGAAAATGCAATAATAGAGAAAGTAGGTTCCGGTTATTCCTTCACCGAAGGACCTGCAGTAAATTCAAAAGGAATTGTATATTTTACCGACCAGCCCAACGA
>DHTF01000058.1:2329-2619 GCA_002411515.1 Proteiniphilum sp. UBA5267
TTTACCGACCAGCCCAACGACCGCATTTACCGGTGGAATGAGAAGGAAGGAATCTCACTCTGGCTGGAAGGAACCAACAGATCCAATGGAATGTATTTTAATCCCGAAGATCAGCTTATTGCGTGTGCCGATTTGAATAACCAGATCGTGCAGTTCGATGAGGATAAAAAAATGCATATCCTATTTGAGACATACAATGGCATCCACCTGAACGGTCCCAATGACCTCTGGATTGATTCCAATGGAGGCATCTATTTTACCGACCCCTATTATCACAGAAACTACTGGAA
>DHTF01000058.1:2765-3070 GCA_002411515.1 Proteiniphilum sp. UBA5267
TATTATCACAGAAACTACTGGAAGGAAGGACATGTCGAGTCGCAGGATAGTCGTGGGGTATACTATCTTTCCCCTGAAAAAAAGATCATCCGCGTTGCAAGTGATTATGTGCAACCCAACGGATTGGTAGGTACCCCGGATGGAAAAACATTGTATGTGGCAGATATCAACGACCACAAAATCTGGAAATACGATATGGAGGCCGATGGCACCCTCTCGAACAAAACCTTTTTCGCCCCGAATGGATCGGATGGCATGACAATAGACGAGCGGGGGAATATTTACCTGACCATGGGGAAAGTGTG
>DHTF01000058.1:3322-3612 GCA_002411515.1 Proteiniphilum sp. UBA5267
AAGACGCTGTTCATCACTGCCCGCACATCGGTTTACACCCTTGCAATGAATGTAAAAGGAGTAGATTGAGGGCCATGAGTTCACTTTTTCACTTTTTTTTTGTAAGTTTGCCGAAGACGTTAAATTGTAAATCATAAGAATATCGACATGAACGAAATTAACAATTATGTAGAAACCCACGAGAAACGTTTCTTGGACGAACTTTTCGAACTCATCCGCATTCCATCCATCTCATCGCTCCCGGCACACAAGCCGGATATGTACCGTGCCGCCGAGAAGTGGAAAGAGAT
>DHTF01000040.1:0-1255 GCA_002411515.1 Proteiniphilum sp. UBA5267
GCCCTACTCGACATGGACTATCATACCCAGCGGGAGAAAAAAGAGTTGGATGTGCGCGAGTTTGAAAAACAATCGATGGCAAAAATAGGCTTAATCAATGAAATTATTCCCCGCTACCGCAGCACCTACTACTCACACATCTTCAGTGGCGGATACTCGGCCGGTTACTACGCCTACCTTTGGGCCGAAGTACTGGATGCCGATGCTTTCCAGGCATTTGCTGAAAAAGGAATCTTCGACAAGGAAACCGCCCAACTGTTCCGTGACAACGTGCTCTCGAAAGGGAACACCGACGACCCGATGACACTTTACAAGAAATTCCGTGGCGCCGAACCCAACCCGGTTTACTTACTCAAGAACAGGGGTTTTATTGAATAAAAAAAACGTACAGACATTGCCGGATTGTATTGAAGAAAATAATCCGGCAATATTGTTCTTAAAAAGATAAAAAAAACGTATATTTGCACGCTCAAAACCAAGGGGCATGAAGTGTGCCTTAAATTTTATATAATCAAATCAGTTAGTAACCTGAGAAATAGTAAATTGTAAACAAAAGTAATATTGAAATGCAAAACAAAGGATTTATTCAAGTTTTCAGTATTATCCTTACGGCTATCTGTCTGTTCTATTTGTCTTTCACTGTAGTGGGAAGGCAGTACAACAAGAAAGCGGATCAATACGCCAATGGAAACTTAGCCCTGAAGAATCATTATTTTGATTCGCTGTCTACGGAGAAGGTGTATCTGAACTACACACTGAAACAAATTCGTGAAAAAGAGATTGGCCTGGGGCTCGACCTGAAAGGCGGTATGAACGTCGTCCTCGAAATAGACGCATCACAGGTACTTGCCTCACTGGCAAACACCGACGATCCACTGTTCAATCAGGCAATGAAGGAGACCATCGTGCAGAATCGCCGAGGCAGCTCAGCGGACTTCATTTCGCTGTTCCAGCAAAACTACGAACGGATCAGTCCCGATGGAAAGCTGGCAAACATCTACAGCATCACCATGAGCGACAGGGTAGCACCCAATGCAACCAACAGTGATGTGATTTCGGTATTACGCAATGAGCTGAAAAGTGTGGCCAACAATTCATTCAATGTGCTCACTACTCGTATCGACCGCTTTGGTGTGGTAGCTCCCAACATTCAGCGGCTCGATCGTGCTGAACGCATTTTGGTGGAGCTCCCTGGCATCACCGAACCCGAACGTGTACGCAACCTGCTGCAAGGAAGTGCCAATCTGGAGTTCTG
>DHTF01000040.1:1410-20360 GCA_002411515.1 Proteiniphilum sp. UBA5267
GCCAATCTGGAGTTCTGGAAGACATACAACATGAACGAACTGGGCATGTACTTCAACGAGATGAATGCCAGATCGAGTGAGTACGCCATGGCAAAAAGAAGTGTGGCTACTGACACCGCAGTGGTGGAAGCACCGGTGCAAGACTCACTGGCAGCACAGGTACCGGCAATGGCTGATACAGCCGCTTCATGGCTCCCCGAAGAAGAAAAGGAAGTGCTGATCACCAAAAGCTTCGTGGAATATTTCAACGAGCCCTACTTCGCCATGAGCGGTGCCTCAGGATCCATCGTAGGAAGCGTATCGAAACTGGATACAGCAGCAGTGAACTTCCTGCTCGAACGTTACAAAGATCTTTTCCCCGCTGACGTAAGATTCAAATGGGGATTCAAACCCATCGATCAACGGGAAACCTACTTCCAGCTGTTTGCACTGAAAGGTGACGGCAGCAAACGCGGTCCTGCACTGGGTGGCGACGTGGTAACCAACGCCCGTGCCGACCAGGGTCAGCAAGGCTCTGCCTGGGAAGTAACTATGACCATGAACTCTGCAGGTGCCAGCCGCTGGTCCACCATCACCGGCGCCGAGATCGGCAAATCAATCGCTATCGTACTTGACAACTACGTCTACTCAGCACCCACAGTGAACGGACGCATCGATGGCGGACGCTCCTCCATCACTGGTAACTTCACACCTCAGGAGGCACAGGACTTGGAGAACGTGCTCAAGTCGGGTAAAATGCAAGCTGGTGTTCGCATCGTACAGGAAGACGTGGTAGGTCCATCACTTGGACAGGAAGCCATTCAGGATGGATTTATCTCCTTCATCATCGCCCTCGTGGTGCTGTTCATCTTCACCTGTATGCTCTACGGATTTATTCCTGGTATGGTAATCAACGGTGCACTGCTGTTGAACTTCTTCTTCACCTTGGGTGCTCTTGCGGCATTCCAGGCGGTACTCACCCTCCCCGGTATTGCAGGTATGATCCTCTCTCTGGCCATGGCCGTGGATGCGAACGTACTGATCAATGAGCGTATCAAGGAAGAGCTTGCCGCAGGAAAAACACTGCGCAGAGCACTTGAAGATGGATACAAGAATGCCTTCTCGGCCATCTTCGACTCCAACTTAACGACGATTATCACCGGTATCATTCTGGCTCTCTTCGGGGCAGGCGCCATCAGAGGATTTGCCATCACCCTCATCATCGGTATCACTGCATCGTTCCTCACGGCCGTATTCCTTACGCGACTGGTATATGAGAACCGTTTTGCAAAGGGAAAATGGCAACAGCTTACATTCAATACCGGTTTCTCAAAAGCTATATTCAAGGAATACAGCTATAACTTTATCCACAACAGCAAAAAAATATTACTGGCCATTGGCATCTTTGTGATTGTAAGTGTGGCTTCACTCTTTACCCTGAAGATGAATGTGGGTATTGACTTCACCGGAGGTCGCAACTACATTGTGCGCTTCGACCAACCTGTGAAGACAGGAGAGGTGCAAAATGCACTGGCACCCATATTTGGAGAATCGGTACGTGTCATCACCATCGGCTCAAGCAACCAGGTGCGCATCTCCACCAACCACATGATCGAAACAGAGAGTGAGAACGTGGAACAGGAACTGCGCGACCTCCTGGCTGAAGGATTGGCAGAATACATTACACCGGGACAAACCATCGATGATCATATACAGAGCTCCCAGAAGGTGGGGCCCAGTATCGCCGAAGATATGATCCGGAATGCATTTCTTGCATTGGCCATCGCACTGATCTGTATGGGTCTCTACATCCTCTTCCGCTTCAACAACTTTGCCTTCTCTGTGGGCACTGTAGCAGCCTTGGCCGTAGATACATTTGCTGTGATTGGCCTCTATTCGTTACTCTGGAAGGTGATGCCATTCTCCATGGAGATAGACCAGACCTTTGTGGCGGCCATCCTTACCATCGTAGGTTACTCCATCAACGACAAGGTGGTGGTGTTCGACCGCGTACGTGAATACACGCAACTCTATCCCAAGCGCGGCCTATTGGCACTGTTCAACGACTCCATGAACGCCACCCTTGCCCGTACCATTAACACCGGTTTGAGTACTATCCTCGTGATCATCTGCATCCTCTTCTTCGGAGGTGATGCCGTACGAAGCTTCGTCTTCGCCATGCTCATCGGAGTGGTTGTAGGTACCGTGACCAGTTTGTTTGTGGCCGCACCGGTAGCTTACAAAATATTGAACAACCAGCAAAATAAAAAAATTGCTGAACAGAAATAAACTACAGCAAACTATTTTTGAGAAACGGGCGGCTTATTTGCTGCCCGTTTTCTTTTGCTGTTCCATTTTTTTTACTACTTTTGCATGCCCATAACACAAGCCACAATAGCTCAGTTGGTAGAGTAACGCATTCGTAACGCGTGGGTCGCGAGTTCAAGTCTCGCTTGTGGCTCTATTTTTTTTGATACCTGCTAATTAATATTAATTCCCTATTTGGGAATTCTTTTTTTGTATCTTTGCCTGAAAGGGTCGACACGAACGACCTATAATTCAAAAAGTATTTTTTATGTCTGAATTAATGGGACGTATATCCCAGATCATCGGACCCGTGGTGGATGTTCATTTTGAATTTTCAAATCCACTGGAGGTGAAGTTACCAGCCATCCATGATGCGCTATATGTAAAGCGGACCGATGGACAAGAGGTTTTCCTTGAAGTACAGCAACACATCGGGGAATATATTGTTCGTACCGTAGCAATGGAGAGTACCGACGGACTCAGCCGCGGCCTTTCCGTGAAAGCGTTGGGTCGACCAATCAGTGTACCCGTAGGTGAACAGATTAAAGGTAGACTGCTGAATGTGGTTGGCCGTCCCATCGATGGTCTTTCGAAGCTCAGCCGCGAAAATCAGTATCCCATCCACCGCGAACCTCCTCGCTTTGAGGATCTCTCTACCTCAGAAGAGATGCTGGTTACCGGCATCAAGGTGATCGACCTGCTCCAGCCCTACCTCAAAGGCGGAAAGATCGGCCTCTTCGGTGGTGCCGGTGTAGGCAAGACTGTCATCATCATGGAGCTGATTAACAACATAGCCAAAGGCCACAACGGCTACTCCATCTTTGCCGGAGTGGGTGAACGCACCCGTGAAGGAAACGACCTGCTCAGGGAAATGATTGAGTCGGGGGTAATCCGATACGGCAAAGAGTTTAAAAAAGGGATGGAAGAAGGCAAATGGGACCTGAGTAAAGTGGACTACGAAGAAATGCAAAAGTCGCAGGCTACCTTGGTCTTCGGTCAGATGAATGAACCACCTGGAGCCCGTGCATCAGTGGCTCTTACAGGGCTCTCCGTGGCCGAAGCTTTTCGCGATCAGGGTGGAACTGGCAGTGACATTCTGCTCTTTATCGACAACATTTTCCGTTTCGTGCAGGCAGGTTCCGAGGTCTCCGCCTTGTTGGGTCGCATGCCTTCGGCCGTGGGTTACCAACCCACACTGGCCACGGAGATGGGTACCTTGCAGGAACGTATCGCCTCCACAAAGTACGGCTCCATCACTTCGGTACAGGCAGTCTACGTGCCGGCCGACGACCTCACTGACCCGGCACCGGCAACCACCTTCAGCTATCTCGATGCCTCCACTGTACTCAGCCGCAAGATTGCCTCATTGGGAATCTACCCTGCGGTGGATCCGCTGGAGTCCTCCTCCCGCATCCTCGACCCGCTGATTGTGGGAGAGGAGCATTACCAAACCGCCATGCGGGTAAAGCAAATTCTGCAACGTTACAAGGAACTTCAGGATATCATCTCTATCCTCGGCATGGAGGAGCTCTCCGATGAGGATCGTCTCACCGTAAACCGGGCTCGCAAAGTGCAACGTTTTCTCTCACAGCCTTTTTTTATGGCGGCACAATATACAGGGCAGCCCGGTGTAATGGTCTCCGTCAGCGATACCATCAAAGGATTCAAAATGATCCTCGATGGGGAGATGGACGCTTACCCTGAATCGGCATTTATGAATGTCGGCACCATTGAAGAAGCAATAGAAAAAAGCAATAGTCTGATGGCACAAAGCATGCAGTCTTCTACCGTAGAAGGAGAAAATCAATAAAAGAAAAATATATGCAGCTGGAAATTCTCACACCCGAAAAGACTTTTTACCGTGGCGAAGTAGACTCAATCACCTTGCCGGGCGAGACGGGATCATTCCAGATACTGAACAACCACGCTCCCCTCATCTCTTCGCTCAAAAAAGGGATGCTTGCTTTTTCTGTCGGAAAAAAGGAGAGTGAGATGGAAATAACGGATGGCTTTGTTGAAGTGAATCACAATAAGGTGACGGTTCTCATCGACAAAATAAGGAATATGTGAAACCGGTGAGAGATACCCCCCAAAAGAAATGAAGACATGAAAAAAATGACCAAATATTTTCTAATCTTTCACACAGGCATGCTGCTCGTGACAGGATTAGGCATGTGGTTCATCCTCAAATTTTTCTTTCCGGAAATGCTACTCAAGAGTTATCCCTTGATCCCCATTTTCTTTTATCTGCTCGGACTTGTCTTCATCTATGTATTCAATCATAACTCTTTGGATAAACCCGAGAAGATTGTAAATACCTACATGCTCATGCGCATGATCAAGATCTTTGTTTCAGCCATGCTCCTGTTCATATACTGGATTGTGGACAAAGACCATATACGGAATTTTGCCATCATTTTTGTCATTTTTTATGTCATCAACCTAATATGGGAAACCTATATTTACTTGAGAATGGAGATGTACATCAAATATAAGGGAGATCAAAAAAAAACGCCACGGGTGCGTATCGATTGATGAGAAAAAACAAACATATTTATAGCGTTCTGGCCGCTTTGATACTTTTGCTTTCTGCTTCTCCGATCTTTGCAAAGAATAGCAGTGCATCATCAGAAGAAGAGTTGAACGTGAAAGAATTTATTCTGGAACACCTAGCAGACTCCTATGAGTGGCATATCGTGGGTAACGGCGAAAAAGTTATCTCAGTGCCTCTCCCCGTTATTCTCTACAGCAAGATCTCCGGGTGGCATTTCTATTCATCCTCTCGTTTTCATCGAGGAAAGCCGGCATATGATGGATTCCAGATTGCCGCAGAAGGAAAATACAAAGGGAAAATAGTGGAAACAGATGCATCCGGCAATGTAACGCGCCCGCTGGACCTCTCACTCACAAAAAATGCAGCCTCGCTGCTTTTTACCTCGCTGCTACTTATTCTCATCATCATGGGTGTGGCACGATCGTTAAAGCGAAACCCGCTGGAATCAAAAAAAGGTTTCACGGGAATCATGGAGATGTTTATCATGTCGATACACGACGAAGTGATCAAACCTTCCGTAGGAGAAGATTATAAACGATTTGCACCCTACCTGCTGACGGTTTTCTTTTTCATTTTCATCAATAACCTACTGGGATTGCTTCCATTATTCCCAGGCGGTGCCAACGTGACCGGAAACATTGCGGTGACAATGGTACTTGCCGTCGCCACCTTCCTTGTGGTGAATCTGAGCGGCAGCAAATCCTATTATAAGGATATTTTATGGCCCGATGTCCCCACCTGGCTAAAAGTACCGGTTCCATTGATGCCCCTGATAGAGATCGTGGGCACAATCACCAAGCCCTTTGCCCTGATGGTCCGTCTCTTTGCCAACATCATGGCTGGGCACTCCATTGTGCTGGGACTCACCATACTCATCTTTATCACTGTGAGCCTCGGAAGTGCCATCAACGCCTCCATGACAGTGATCTCGGTGATCTTCACCGTGTTTATAGATTTTGTGGAACTGCTTATTGCCTATATCCAGGCCTATGTATTTACGTTGCTCTCGGCCGTCTTCATTGGACAGGCTCGGATATCACATGTCAGCAAACCCATATCGCAGGAAACAAAACAATTTTTTATAGAAGATAAATAACAAAAAATAAATCAACAACTAAAAAAAGACATCATGACATTACTTACAGTATTATTGCAGGCAGCGAATGCCGCCGGATTAGGGACAATGGGTGCAGCGCTAGGTATTGGTCTGGCTGCCATTGGTGCAGGCTACGGCATTGGCAAGATCGGTGGGTCCGCCATGGATGGGATTGCCCGTCAGCCCGAATCAGCTCCCGACATCCGGATGAATATGATCATATCAGCAGCCCTCATTGAGGGCGTGGCATTGTTTGCCGTGGTAGTCTGTGGTTTTATTCTTTAATTCTCTTTAATATATGTCGCTACTGTCGCCCGAACCCGGCCTTCTTTTCTGGATGATGCTCTCTTTTGGCATCGTACTGTTTGTACTGGCCAAATATGGTTTTCCGATCATCCTAAAGATGGTGGATACAAGACACAACTACATTGAAGAGTCGCTCCAATCGGCACGAAAAGCCCAGGAAGAACTAGCCCGGGTTAAAGAAACGGGTGAGGCTCTGTTGGCACATACACGCAAAGAACAAGCATTGATTCTGAAGGAGACTGCCCGAAAAAAAGACATCCTGATAGAACAAGCCAGGGAGGAAGCCCGTCTGGAGGCAGAAAAGATTATTGTCACCGCACGCGATCAGATTCATGCCGAGAAGGAAGAGGCCATCCTGTCGATACGCAAAGAGGTGTCCCGTCTATCGATCGATCTGGCTGAACGGATTCTCCGTGAGAAGCTAATCACAAATGAAGATCAGATGGGGATGATCGATCGTCTGCTCGACGAGATTGAAATTTCTAAATCCTAAAAGGTATGAACACAGGACTTATTTCCACGAGATATGCACGCTCACTGCTCGATTATGCCATTTCATTCGGAGAGGAGAAGGATGTGTATGCGAATATGAAGTTGCTGTCGGAGATGTTTCCTGCCTTTCCCAAACTGCGTAGTGCAATTGCTAATCCGGGGCTGTCCATACACGATAAAAAGGAGATCATTGTCACTGCTTGCGGCGGCACCGTTCCACCGTCGCTCGACAAGATGATCGACATCATCCTGAAGAACGAGCGGGAGACACTCCTCCAGTATATTGCCCTGCGATTTATTGAACTATACCGGGAAAAGTTCAATATTCAGTACGGGAAGCTGATTACCGCCGTCTCCATCGACGAAGCAAAGGAGCAACAACTCGTTGCACGAATTCAGAGAATAACTGGTTCAAAGCTGGAGATTGAAACGGTTGTCGATACCGATATCATCGGAGGTTTCGTGCTGAACCTGGGAGACTACCGGTGGGACGCAAGTGTCCAGGGTGAACTCACCCGAATCCGAAGCAGGTTCAAAAGTTTACAAGAAAAATAGGGAATTAACAAGATAAGATGGCAGAAAATTCAATCAGGGTGAGCGAAGTCTCCGAAGTGTTGCGCATGCAGCTTGAGGGGATGGATACCCACGTAAAATTCGATGAGACAGGTGTTGTGATTAGCGTGAGCGATGGCGTAGTACGTATCTTCGGGCTACAGAATGCCGAATCGAATGAGTTGCTGGAGTTCGACAATGGCATGCAGGCCATTGTGATGAACCTGGAACAAGACAACGTGGGTGCCATACTTCTGGGTAGCTCAAGTAGTGTGAAAGAGGGTTTCACGGTAAAAAGAACGGGACGCGTTGCCTCCCTGTTTGTGGGTGAAGGCATGCTGGGCCGTGTAGTTTCCCCCATTGGCGAACCCATCGACGGGAAGGGCCCTCTCACAGGAGAATTGGTGGAAATGCCACTGGAGCGGAAAGCCCCCGGCGTCATCTTTCGTCAACCTGTGAAAACGCCGCTACAGACAGGATTAAAGGCTGTAGATGCCATGATACCCATCGGACGAGGCCAACGGGAGCTGATTATTGGCGATCGCCAGACCGGCAAGACCAGCATCGCCATAGACACCATTCTCAACCAACGGGAAAACTTTGAAAAGGGGAACCCTGTCTACTGTATCTACGTCTCTATCGGACAAAAGGGATCATCTGTAGCATCCCTGGTCAATACACTCACAGAATACGGAGCAATGGCCTATACAACGGTCATCGCCGCCAGCGGCTCCGACACAGCAGCCATGCGCTACATCGCTCCCTTTGCCGGGGCTGCCGCAGGCGAATACTTCCGCGACACGGGCAGACATGCGCTGGTGGTGTACGATGATCTCTCCAAGCAAGCTGTCGCTTACCGTGAAGTATCGCTTATCCTGCGACGCCCCTCCGGTCGTGAGGCCTATCCCGGCGACATCTTCTATCTTCATTCCAGGCTGCTGGAAAGAGCTGCCAACATCATCTCACAGAAGGAGGTGGCCATCAACATGAATGATCTTCCCGAGACCCTGAAAGACAGAGTAAAGGGAGGAGGTTCTCTCACAGCCCTCCCCATCATTGAGACGCAGGCAGGTGACGTATCGGCCTACATCCCCACCAATGTGATATCCATCACCGATGGCCAGATATTTCTGGAAACCGACCTCTATAATAAGGGCATACGCCCGGCCATCAATGTAGGTATCTCCGTTTCCCGGGTCGGTGGAAACGCGCAGGTAAAAGCGATGAAAAAAGTGGCAGGTACTTTAAAGATTGACCAGGCACAATATCAGGAGCTAGCTGCCTTTGCCAAGTTTGGCGGTGACATGGATCCGGTTACAGCCATGGCCATCGATAAGGGACGCAAAAAT
Source organism: Proteiniphilum sp. UBA5267 (assembly GCA_002411515.1). Taxonomy (GTDB): domain Bacteria; phylum Bacteroidota; class Bacteroidia; order Bacteroidales; family Dysgonomonadaceae; genus Proteiniphilum. The sequence goes on from DHTF01000040.1 coordinate 10,046, forward strand.
GAAGAACTACTTGTACAGCCGGTACATAGACCCATGCACATAGAACATCAGATTGCCATTCTCTATTGCGGAACGCACGGACTGCTTAAGGATGTGCCCTTGGAGAAAATTTCTGCATTCGAGAAGGAATTTCTCTCCATCCTGGATATCAGTCACCGCAACGATGTACTGGATCCGCTGCAGCGGGGAGAAATAAATGAGGAGATATCCGCGATCATCGAAACAGTGGCCGCGGACACGGTGAGATCACTGAAAGAAGAAGCAAATGGCTGAATTAAAAGAGATAAAGGGTAGACTTCAGTCGGTACGATCCACGCAAAAGATTACATCGGCGATGATGATGGTATCCTCATCCAAACTGCATAAGGCCCAGCAAATCATCAGTGACCTTTACCCTTATGAACAAAAGTTGTACTATCTGCTGCAGATTTTACTGAACCAGCAGGAAGAGCTTGTATCACCCTTTATTCATCAGCGGCCTGTCGAACGCGTGGCCATTGTGGCTTTCTCGTCCAATTCAAGTCTGGCCGGCAGGTTCAACGACGATATCACAGACAAGCTACAAGCCGTTGTGGCATCCTATCGCCATCTGGGAAATGACAACATACTCATCTATCCAATCGGTGATAAAGTAGCAAAGGCCACCAGAAACATGGGGTTAGAAGCGCAGGGCAACTTCACGGATATCAGCGAAAAGCCAGCCTACAAAAATACCCAGCCCCTTGCCGATGAACTGACAAATATGTTTCTCGACAAAACCGTTGACCGCGTAGAACTTATCTACCATCATTTCCGCAGTAAGGGGTCACAGGTCATTGTGCATGAGCCATACCTCCCTGTAAACCTGAAAAGTGAAAAAAGGGACATACCCGTGGATCAGTATATCATTGATCCCGACAGTGAGTCCATTCTGCATCTACTGATACCAAAAGTACTCAGGTTAAAACTTTATACAATCCATTCCGACTCGGTCACCTCGGAACATGCCGCACGCATGACGGCCATGCAGATTGCCACCGACAATGCCGACAACATGATTGAGGATCTTAAGCTGGAATACAATAAACTACGGCAGGAATCCATCACCAATGAACTGCTCGATATCATCGGTGGCTCTTTTGGCAGATCAAGCTAACCTGTCAGCCAATAGGCTGAGAAAGCCCTACAACATTTTATTTATTTTTTCTATGTAATCAAGCAGCTCTTCCCTGCCCTCTCCCTTCTCTGAAGAGGTTACAAAGATGGGGGGCAGCTCCTCCCAGCTCTCCAGCAGTTTATCTTTGTAGCTGCTGATGTTCAGTTGGAGGCGACCGGAGCCCAGCTTGTCGGCTTTGGTGAATACAATGCCAAAGGGTACCCCATTCTCACCCAGCCATTCCATAAACTCCAGGTCTATCTGCTGTGGCTCATGGCGCGAATCGATCAACACAAAGAGATTGCTCATCTCCTCTCTTCCCAGAATGTAATCTTCAATAAGGGCACGAATTTTCTCCCTCCCCTCTTTTCCCCTTCGCGCATAGCCATAACCAGGCAAATCCACCAGGTACCAGGCATCGTTGATCAGAAAATGGTTGATCAGCAATGTCTTTCCCGGTGTCGATGAGGTCATTGCCAACCCTTTCCGGTTGGTGAGCATGTTGATGAGCGACGACTTACCCACGTTGGAGCGGCCTATAAAGGCGTATTCCGGCTTCCCGTCCTGCGGACATTTTCGGAAGTCGGTGTTGCTGATGATGAATTCGGCTGATTTAATGAGCATATCTTTGATTATTTACGTGTAAAACAAGACCAACGGCGCAAACCGAAAAACGAGGACAGAGCGAAACTAACGGCGCATCCGGATAGCCCAAAGTCCGAGTCCGGTGATGAATCCGTTCAGCAGCAGCAACTCATACCCTACCTGATATCCAAACCACTGCTTCATGGTTACCTCCGTTACAAAACACAATACAGGTGCGGCAATGGCCACCCATGGCACAAACTTGTCCATTGGTTTCACTTTGGTATAAAGTCCGAAAAAATAAAGTCCCAGCAATGGCCCGTAAGTATAGGACGCCAGCTTGTAGATGGCATTGATGATGCTGTCGGAACCAATGGCTTCAATGAGCAGGATGATCAGCACGAAGACGGCACTAATAACCACATGGACGATACGGCGTGTGCGAATGTCTTTCCGCTCCTCTTCTTTTGTTTGCGAGACAGTCTTCATATGCAAAATGTCCACGCAAAAGGAGGTGGTGAGCGCCGTCAATGCCGAGTCCGCACTCGAGAAAGCAGCGGCCACAATACCCACCACAAAGATACCCAGCACCAGCGATCCCAGGTGTTCGCTGGCAATTACAGGTAGAATGTTATCGGATATAGCAGGCAGTGCAATCGCATTTTGCTCTGCGAAGATCAGAAGCAGTACACCCAGACAAAGGAAAAGGAAATTAATGGGAGCAAAGGCAAGCCCGTAGGAAACCACATTCTTTTGTGCATCTTTCAGGGTGCGTATCGTGAGGTTCTTCTGCATCTGATCCTGATCCAGACCGGTCATCACGATCGTGATGAACATACCGCTAAAGAACTGTTTAAAAAAGTTTTGTGTCGATGTCCAGTCGTCAAATACGAAAATGCGGGAGTGGGGACTTTCACTGATGACCTTCACCATACCGCCGAAATCAAGATCCAGGCGCAGGGCCACCTGCCACACGATAAGGGTCAGCGCTGTGATGAAAAAAATGGTCTGCAACCAGTCGGTCCAGATAATCGTCTTGATACCGCTCTTGTAGCTGTACAGCCAGATAATCAGAATGATACCAATCACTGTCACCATGAAGGGTATGCCCCAGGCATCAAACACCAGCGTTTGCAGAATAAAGGCGACAAGATAAAGCCTCGCAGCCGCTCCCACAATTTTGGAGAGCAGGAAAAACCAGGCGCCCGTTTTATATGATTTGGGACCATACCGTTGATCGAGATAGCCATAGATGGTTGTAAGGTTCAGTCGGTAATAGAGTGGCAGCAACACATAGGCAATGACCAGATAGCCGAAGAAGAAGCCAATTACCATCTGCATGTAGGTCATGTCGAGGTTGCGGACCATGCCCGGTACCGAGACAAAAGTAACCCCAGAGATGGAGGTGCCGATCATGGCCACTGCCACCACATACCATTTAGAGGATTTGTTGGCCCGGAAGAACGCGTCGTTGCCCGTTCCCTTCCTGCTGGTGAGGTAGGAAACAAGCATCAGGACAGCGAAATAAACCGCGATGATAATCAAAATAAATACCGACTGCATATATCAAAGATTGAGGTAATAATTGACCAATTCTGTGAAGCTGTCAAATTTTAACACGTAGTCTTTCGTGACGCCGAATCCATAGGTCACAAAAACAAAGGGAACATGCGCCAATGCAGATTGTTTGCTGTCTGAATCGGTGTCGCCAATGTATACGGGCCTTTGCAGTCCATTGTTGTGAATCATTATTTTCATATTTTCATGTTTCGGCATGAGGTTCATCCCGTGTTCCATGTAGTCGGCGATAAGGTGGCTGGTCTGGGTGTGCTTCATAAAGTTTACCAGTCCCCCTTCCTCGCAGTTACTGAGCAGGAAAAGCTTATATCTACCGGAAAGGCGTTCCAGACCCTCCAATACGCCATCGAAGATCACCGGTTTCATTTCGGGTACCAGCTCCTGATACGACTCAATCACCGCATCAAAGAGCCGGTCCTGCTCTTTTCCACTCCATTCCGGCACCAATGTATTCAGCATCACCCGAGCCTCTTTTCCCATCAATACCATGAGCTCTTCACGGGTTACTTCTCTGTTATAGCCCAGCTTTTCCATTCCTCGCGTCCAACTGAGGGCGTAGGTATTCACATTGTCCCAGAGGGTACCATCCATGTCAAATATTAAGCTGTCGGGAATCAATGCAGTCGATGCGACTGCCTGTGTGTGGTTCAAAAAACCATTGGGGTGAATCATCCAGTTCATTTTTAACTTTCACTGCAAAAGTAATTAACAATGGGCGAAAGGGCAAATAAAAAGGGTTAAAACAAAATGAGGCTCCGGTTGTTTATCAAGATAAACGAATTACCAAATTTTCTGTAACATGGGCAAAGAGAAAGTGTGCCTCATTATCAATCCTTTTTCCGGCACGGAATCCAAGAAAAACATTCCCGAAGACGTAGCAGCAGCATTCGACCAGAAGAAGGTCGATCTGATCATTCGCGTCACCGGGTATCCGGAACATGCCACTGAAATTGCCCGTAAGGCGGCCAAAAAGAAATACCGCTATGTGATTGCCGCCGGCGGCGACGGAACCGTCAACGAAGTAGCACGAGCCCTCGTCAACACCGACACCACACTGGGCATCCTTCCCCTCGGTTCAGGCAACGGGCTTGCCCGTGATCTAGGCATCCCGATTGATGCAGAAAAAGCACTCGGCATCATCCTGCGCGGAAATACCCGCACCATTGATTATGGAATTGCCAATGACCATATTTTTTTCTGTACCTGCGGCTTCGGCTTCGACGCCTTTGTGAGCGACCGGTTTGCGGAGGATAAAAAAAGAGGTCCCCTGGGATATGTGCGCAATGTACTGGAGAGTGTTGTCGACTTTCGGGCTGAGGAGTATGAGATCACCTCCGATGAAGGAATTCTCAGGGAGAAGGCTTTTATTCTTACCTGTGCCAATGCATCGCAATATGGGAATGACGCATTCATTGCACCCGGAGCGAGCATGGACGACGGCAAGATGAATGTCTCTATCCTGAAACCGCTGCATGCGCTAGAGATACCACAGACCACGATCCAGCTCTTTACGAAGAACATCGACAAAAACAGCAAGATGATCTCCCTGCTCACCCGCAGCCTCCACATAAAACGTGCCCGCCCGGGGGTGATGCATATCGACGGCGATCCGGTGAAAACAGACACCGAGATCGCCGTACGCATGATTCACAGGGGACTGAAGGTACTGGCTCCTTCCTCCTCCGATTTGGAGGGAAAGAAAAAGAGGGAGAATGAAAATGTGTTCAGCGCCCTTACCCGTTGGTTCAACGAATAGTCATCTTTTTCTTCCAGATGGTTACCTGCAGCATCTGTTGTGTGGTATGTCGGGAGGATCTTTTCCGGAGCCGTTTCAATTCCAGCGGTTCTGCCTGCAGGGTAAAATGGGGCTCCAGTATTTTTGTGATCCCCTCGAGCGAGGTAACCGGCTCGCCATCCTCTTTAAAGCCGCCCGGCCACTTATCTCGTTTCGTTTTGAGAAGATCCCAGTCATAGTCGGATGCCAGCAACAATACACCGCCATCGTTCAATCGCGTATGTATCTGCGAGAGGAACAGTCCGGGGTCGCTCAGTTCTTCCAGCAACGCAGGCACCACAATCAGGTCATACCCTGTATAGTTGGGTTTGAGGTTCATGGCATCGGCCTGCATAAACAAGATCCTCTCTTTTGCCTCTGTCAGTCCAAAATCAGCAAGCACCACATCACGATAAAACACCAGCTCTCCCTCATCTTTCATGGTGTAGCGCACGTATCCCTGTTCCTGCAATTGAATGGGTATCCTGATCATGCGTGCGGTGAAGTCGAGTGCCGTCACATCCTTGTATGTGCGAGCCAGTTCAAAAGCCAGTCGCCCCGTACCTGCATTCAGATCCAGTATCCGTTTATTGTGCTCACCCCGCAACAGGTCGTGAACAAGATCGGCCAACTGCAAGGGAAGGGCGCACTCCGTGGCAAATGCATCGCCCCAGTTTTCTTCGCAGGAGCGTGTAACCTCTTCATCAGTTTCATAGTCGGCCTGTTGTATTTTCACAGGTGCATCTGACTGTATGTAACGAAATCCGGCATGCTGGTAAAAGTGTCTGCGAAAGGCGTAGCGCGAGTGAATGGTCGCCTCGTTTCCGGTCGATATCCAGGAGCCCCCTTTAATCAGGTTGTGCTTCCCGTCGAAAGTAGGAGTGGAAAAATCGTCGTACATCGGGTGAACGCTAAAGCCGGGATAGCCGGTGATGGGTGTCTCGGTCCATTGCCACACGTTTCCAATCACATCGAAGAAGGCGCCTTGTTCAAAGCGGTCCACCGGACAGGGCGAGGTGAAATGCTCCAGGTTGATGTTGCCTGGTGTCTGCTTCCAGGCAGTCACCTCACTCAGTTGCACCTCCTCGTGCAGGCGGTACCATTCCGCCTCGGTGGGCAGGCGGTAAGTTTTGCCAGTTTGGGCACTCTTCCAGTTGCAGAAAGCTTTTGCCTCCAGGTAGTTCACCTCCACCGGCCAGTTCCAAGGCATATCAATCTCCTCGGCTACCAGCCGCAAGCGATAACCTTTCTCATCTTTCCGCCAAAAGAGCGGCATCTCAGCCTTTTTGAAGTTGCGCCAGTTCCACCCCTCCTCGGTCCAGTAGTCTTGCGTGTGGTACCCCCCATCTTCAATAAATGCCAGGTACTCGCCATTTGAGGTAAGATATCGAGCAGCTGCAAAATCGGCTACCTCTTCTTCTGAATGGCCATATTCATTGTCCCAGCCATAGAGCGGATGATCGGCAGGCTTGCCCAGCATCATGCGGGCACCCGGCACGGGGATCAGTCCGTTTTCCGGTGCTGCGCCCGCATCCGGACAACGTGCCCCAAAGAGACCCGGTATCAGCAATTCAAGCGGTAGCTGGCGGATCAACACCGACGAGGTCTCGAGATGAATCCGTTCATGTTCAATCCCCATCATAATCATCCAGAACGGATTTTCCCGCCCAATGGGCAATTGAAGTGGGGTGTGATCGATCACCCGCAGGATTATTTTCTTTGCTTCATCGCGATAGTCTCTCACCTCCGATACCGGGGGCCAGTCGTAATGGTTGTTATCCAGATCATCCCAGCTCATTTCATCCACACCAATGGCAAAGATGGATTCAAACTTCGGATTGATACGCTTGTCGATAATCCTGGCCAGGTAAAGCTTGTTGATAAAAAAAACGGCGGTATGGCCCAGATAAAAAAGGATGATGTGGCGCAAAGGATCTCCCCGGTGATAAAAGGCCGCATCCGATTTCAGCTGTGTGTATAGCAACTCATCTATGGCCCAGGTTTTCAGAAAATATTCCCGTATTTCCTGCCTTTTACTTTCGGGGGTTCCCGAGCGCAAATCGATTGTTTTAGCAATTAAATTGTTCATGTTAAACAGAATAAATAAAGTTGATGATTGAATAATGATATTGTTGAACCGGAGTACTGCATGGGAAGGGGAAAAGCACGAAGGACTGTTCCGTTTTATGCCGGAGGGAAAGGAAGCAAGTGCTTGTGTAAATAGATCTTTCTCATTTCAAACGATTCACCGGAAACATGTTTCTTTGTTTGCGTGATGGTTGCCACCGGATGAAAGCCCAGTTTATGGTAGAGCGACAAAGCAGGTTTGTTCTCATCCCACACACGGATCACCACATCGGTATGGGTTTCGGCTGCCCGGGAAAGCATTTCGGTAATCAGTGCCGTGGCAATACCCTGGCCGCGCAGGTCGGCATGCACCATCAGTTCGGCAATATAAAGGGATGTATCCACCGCCGTTCCTGGCACCTCGTAGACCGGAAACTCCCTGTCTTGTTGCAACGGCATTCCCAGTACCACCCCGGCAAGCCTGTCGCCCACAAAAGCCATGAGGCCCATGCCTCTTTTTACCAGCTCATCAAGTCTGCTTTCCGCTTGCTGTGGATCGATATACTGCGCTTGTTCACCTGTGGCGAAGGCATGCAGATAGAGGTGAATGATTTGAGAACGAAACTTCGGATAATTGATTTCGTTCAGTGAATAGAGTCGCATGGGGTCTACCGCTTCGTTCATCGCTGCTTTTTAATGGATGAACAAATAACATAGGAGGATGTTCACCACCCTCCTACGCTTCCGCCGCCACCTCCCATGCCGGAGAAGCCGCCACCGAAAGAGCCGCTGCTCCAGTTACCGCCACCCGACGAGCTTTGCTGTGGTGGCGTGGCTGCATGGCTCACCGTATTGGAGAGAGTGCTGTTGAGTACATGGGCAAGCATGGCGGCCCTCATATAGGACCCGGTATACCACACCGGTTGATACGGCTCGGGCTGTAGCGTAGAGGAGAGTAAATCTTTTTCGAACTTCTCACCCCAAACTTTTTCCATGTCGAGTGCAATGGCATAGGGAAGGAGCTGCTCAAACAGCGCGGGTGTCACCGTGGGAGGATTGAAAAACTGCAACCTCTTTTCTTCGGCCACATCCATATACATCTTCAGTCCCTCAATGGAAGAACGGTAATGGAGCTTACGTTCTCCGGGGCGCACAATTAGCCACGCATAGACTAAATAGCTGACAAGCAGCAAGGGTAGCGTCACATAGAGCGCGGTTTTGTTTGCCTGGAACCGGAGTAGATCTGCGTGTGCAAACCCGATTAGAATAAAAACATAGAGTATCATCAACAACCAGGGAAGAAGATGATACTTCAGGTTCTGTCCCTCGCTCAACACCGACCCGAATTGCCGGTTCATGCTCTTGCGGTAGTCACGCATCATGTCGGCAATCGTTTCGTTGTACTTGCCGTCCAGCGTGATCTTGTCGCTACCCGTAAAGAGACTGCGCATCACAATTGTCTCTTCGGGCGGAAGGGTGCTGTCGTCCTCCTTCAGTTTGATGAGGGAATAACGTCTGTCGCGGCGTAGGCCAAACAGCCCCGCCTTCTCCATCACTTCCTCGATGCGGATATACCCTTTCACCGACAGGCTCACGATGGAGGCAGTGATCAAATCGTCAAGGAAATGACCTTTGTGAAGCATCCCCACAGCAGCGGGCGACAGTCCGTCTGGCGGAGTGAACTGGGGAATAACCACCGGCTTGGGTGGGTCTATCCCATATTTGCGCCAGGTGAAAACATAATAAAACAGCAACAACCCCATCAGCAGGATGCTAATGAGAAGCATCCCGTTGCGGTGTAACCAGGTCAATTTTCGAGGCTTGGGTGCTGGTGGCTGTGTGACAACACCTTTGGTGAAACCAACCGAGAGGGTCAGCATTTCACCAGGGGGCAACTGGGCGGCACTCGTGAAGAGCGATCCATCCTCTCTGATTTCTGTGAAGCAGTTGCCTTCGGTAGATCCGTAAACACCAGAATAACAGCGATGACTGAGTATGTCTGCTCCTGCTGGCAACCGAACAACTGCGCTGACAGAATCGATGGTTTTGTCGGAAGTACCGTTGATGTTCCAGCTCAGTTCATCGTAATCTTCGAAGAACCCCACTTGTCCTCCTGTCTCATAGAACAGTTCATAGGTATAATAACCGGGGTCAAGAAACTCATCTCTTTCGCCCACGTAGATAACCAGGTTGTCGTCCTCCTTCTCGGTAAAAAAGTTTACCGGGAGTCCATCCTGCAGGACTTCCTGCACGCGATAGGTTATTTTTATCCGGTTGTCATCCCTGTCACGCCGGCTAAGCGGCAATGCTCGTGTGATGCCACGCTTGTAGATGTCTCCGGCAGCGTAGATGCGGATCTGTTCACGCACAGCGGTCAAGCCCGTGGTATCGAGGCTGACGTCTGCATGAAATGCAACCATTCTCTCCTCTTGTGCCGCGAGCGACATCACAGGGAAGAACAAAAGCAGGAAAAAATAAAAAACCTGGCGCATCAGAATTGTATCCGGGGTACCTCTTTTTCGGCTTCATTCTCTAGCTCAAAAAAGAGAGACTTGGTGAACTGAAACATGTTGGCTATGATGTTGCTCGGGAAGGTATCGATCACGATATTCTTTTCGCGCACGGTGCCGTTGTAATATCTACGCGATTTCTCAATGTCTGACTCTATCACGCTCAGCTGATCCTGCAACTGCAGGAAGTTCTGGTTTGCCTTGAGCTCGGGATATTGCTCAGCCACAGCCAGCAACCTGATGAGGGCATTGTTCAGGTTGTTCTCGGCAGCTTCCTGCGACTTCACGTCGGTGGCCTGCATCGCGCTCGCCCGTGCTTTGGTCACACTGTCAAATGTTTCCCGCTCGTGTGCGGCATATCCCTTCACGGTCTCCACCAGGTTGGGGATGAGGTCGTGTCTTTTTTTCAGTTGTACATTGATGCCGCTCCAGGCTTCCTCCACCAGGGTGCGCAACCGCACCAGCTTGTTGTATATAGACACACCGTAGAGTAGCAACAGCACGATCAGCGCAATCAGGGTAAGTAGTGCGATTCCCATAAATTTATATTTTAATGGTTAGAAACTTGTCAATATATTCAAAGTGGCTAAAGATACAATAATTTATTTTATAATTTTTATGTACTGACCGACTTATTTTCTGTTTATCGTTTTCCGCTGAACAACC
>DHTF01000040.1:20583-21005 GCA_002411515.1 Proteiniphilum sp. UBA5267
ATAGATAAAGTATCGAACATGAAGAATTTTGTTTTTCAAAACCCGACCAAACTGGTATTCGGGAAAGGAGAGATCGCAAGGCTACCAGAACTGCTACCCGATGATGTGAACCTGATGGTCACCCTCGGGGGAGGCAGTGTTACCCGCAACGGCGTATACGACCAGGTAAAAGCTGCGCTCAAGGGGCGTAACTACATTGAATTCTGGGGCATTGAACCCAATCCGCACGTGGAGACGTTGCGCAGAGCTATTCAACTGGGTAAGGATAATCAGATCAATTACCTGCTGGCAGTCGGTGGCGGATCTGTACTCGACGGAACCAAGCTTATCGCGGCCGGTATCGCATCGGAAAAAGAGGCATGGGACATTGTACTGGAAGGTTTTGCAACAGAGCAGATACCTTTTGCATCGGTAATGACGGT
>DHTF01000040.1:21221-28587 GCA_002411515.1 Proteiniphilum sp. UBA5267
AAGGAGAAATATGCCTTCGGTGGTGATTATCCCCGTTTCTCCATTCTCGACCCCGAGGTAACCTATTCCCTCTCGGAACACCAGATTGCCTGTGGCCTGGCCGACGCATATACCCATGTGCTGGAGCAGTATATGACCACACCGGGACAGTCGCGCATCATGGATCGCTGGGCAGAAGGGGTGCTGCTGTCGATCAAGGAGATCGCACCAAAAATCAAAGAGAACCCCCGCGATTATGATCTCATGGCCGACTATATGCTGGCAGCCACGCTGGCACTGAACGACTTCATCCGCATGGGTGTTACGCAGGACTGGGCAACCCACCAGATCGGGCACGAGCTGACGGCTCTCCATGGCACCACACACGGACACTCGCTGGCCATCGTCATGCCGGGGCTTTTGCGGGTGTTGAAACCACAAAAGCAGGCGAAGCTGCTACAATATGGTGAGCGTATTTTCGGCATCACAGCGGGCTCAGACGAAGAACGCGCCGAGAAAGCCATCGAGATGACGGAATCGTTTTACCGATCGCTGGGGCTAACCACCCGCCTGTCGGAGGAAGGCATCGGAAAGGAAACCATCGATGCCATTGCCCGCCGCTTCAAGGAACGGGGTGTAGCCTTTGGCGAAAACCGCAACGTGACCGGCGACGTGGCCAGGGAGATTCTGATAAGCAGCTTCCCCTCCTACAGCCATGCCTGAAAATTCCTGGCTGCTGGTTCATGGTGTGATGGAAAGATTTTGTAAATTTGGTTTTTTTAAAACCCAAATAATGCAAAAAATAACCACACTCATCCTGACAAGCCTCTTTGTGATGCAGGCTTTAGCCATCGATGACGCCCGCATGCTGCGTTATCCCGATATCAATGGCAATCTTGTTGCCTTTGTTTATGCCGGCGACATATGGACCGTGGAAGCCAGAGGCGGTAACGCCCGGCGTCTCACCTCCCACCCCGGCATCGAACTGTTTCCCAAGATCTCACCCGACGGCCAGTGGATCGCCTTCTCGGCAGAATACTCAGGCAGCCGACAGATATGGGTAATGCCCTCACAGGGGGGCACGGCCCGGCAGCTTACCTTTTACAACTCCGTGGGGGAAATGCCTCCCCGGGGGGGATTCGACCATGTGGTGCTCGACTGGACACCCGACAGTCGCCGCATCCTCTTCAGGGGCAACCGCAGTGCGTTTGGTGAACGCAACGGCCGCTACTTTACCATCGCCCTGGAGGGAGGCCTCGAGGAGCCGCTTCCCATTGTCAACGGCGGCTTTGCCTCCTACTCCCCCGACGGGTCTCAGCTCTGTTTCACCCCGGTAGATCGTGAGTTCCGCACCTGGAAAAGATACAAGGGCGGGCGTGCCACCGAATTGTGGAGTTACAACCTGCAAAACAACAGCGCCCGGCAGATTACCCAATGGAGCGCGTCGGACCAATGGCCCGTATGGCACGGCAACCAAATCTTCTATGCTTCCGACCGTGATGCACGCCTCAACATCTGGCGCTATGATACCGTCACCGGCGAAAACGAGCAGATTACCCGCCACACCCATTTCGATGTGATGTGGCCTTCGGGCGATAAGGGAAGGCTGGTATACGAAAATGGGGGCCACCTCTACCTGCTGGAGCTCACCTCTGGCAAGTCGGAAAAAATCACGGTCTCCATCAATTATGACAACCCCAACCTGCAACCCCACTTCAGAAATGTCGCCGATTTTGTCGGCAGCTACAGCCTCTCGCCCACCGGAAAAAGAGCGCTCTTTGAAGCCCGGGGCGACATCTTCTCCCTGCCCACCGAAAAAGGGGAGATCAAAAACCTCACCAACACGCAGGGCGTGCGGGAGCTTTCACCCACCTGGTCTCCCGATGGCAAACAGATTGTTTACTACTCCGATGCCTCCGGTGAGTATGAGCTGTACCTCCTCGAAAACAAGGAGGGTGCGCAACCGCGACAGGTTACCAGTGGCTCAGCCGCCTGGAAGTATGATGCCGAATGGTCGCCCCGCAGCTCGCATCTGGTATATAGCGATCGCACCTTGAAGCTGTGGCTGGTAGATGCTGCCACAGGCAGGCAGACCGTCATCGATGAGGCTTCCGGCGAAGAGATTAGGGACTACACGTTTTCCTACGACGGCGACTGGGTAGCATACAGCAAGCCGGCACCCAACTACCAGTCGGCACTCTGGCTCTACCAGCTGTCGACCGGCAAAAAGCAGCAGCTCACCGATGCCACCTTCTCCGATGGCAACCCGGTGTTCAGCCGCGACGGCAAATATATCTTCTTCCTTTCCAACCGCGATTTCAACCTTGCATTCAGCAGCTTTGAGTTCGATTATCTTTACAACAACGCCACCCGCATTTATGCCATCCCGCTGCGCAACGACGGTACCACGCTTGCACCCTATCAGAACGATGCCGAAACTGCCGGCGAGGTAACAGACGATTCCGGAGACAAGGCGGTGAATGACAAGAAGGAGCGTAAAAACAAAGACAATGAGGATTCAGCCACCGCCAAAACGGCGAAGGTAACAATTGATTTTGACAACATCGGCAATCGCATTGAGCAGCTTCCCATGCCAGCAGGTAACTACCACATTATCGGCACGACGGAAGAGGGACTGCTCTACTCTTCTGGGGACAAAATCATGCGCTACAACCTCAAAGAGGAAAAAACCGAAGAGATTATCGGCGGTGTTGGCACCGGAAGCCTGGCTGCCAACGGAAAATCGCTTATATACCGCATAGGAAAGGATTATGCAGTGGCCAAGACAGAACCGGGACAAAAAGCCGGCAACGACAAGATCGACCTGAAGCATATGACGATGAAGATCGACCCCCGTGCCGAGTGGAAGCAGATCTACGCCGATGCTTTCCGTATCTTCCGCGATTACTTCTACGTGAATAACCTGCATGGCGTGGACTGGGAAGCCATCCGAAAGAATTACGGCGAACTGCTGCCTCATGTGCCGAGTCGTTTCGACCTCGACTACATCCTCAACGAGGTGGTCAGCGAAACCAATACCGGTCACTCCTATGTGGACTGGGGCGACATCAACCGGGTGAACCGGATAGAAGGAGGCTTGCTGGGAGCTGAGCTGGAAGCTGACCTCGCTGCCAAACGTTACCGCATCAGAAAGATATACGCCGGGGAGAATTGGAATGAAAGCCGCCGTTCTCCACTCACCGAAAGTGGTATCCAGGTGAAAGAGGGAGACTACCTCCTAAGCATAAACGGAGAGGAGCTTACCACCGCACAAAATCCCTATGAGTTGTTAGAGAACCTCGGCAACCGCCATGTGGAGATAACAGTCAACAGTACCCCCACCACAGCGGGAGCAAAAAAATTCACAGTGAAAACCATTACCAGTGAGACCGAACTACGGTATCTCGACTGGGTGAGAAGCCGCCGCGAGCTGGCAGAGAAACTCTCAGGCGGTCGGGTCGGATATATTCACGTCCCCAACACCGCCATCGAGGGGAATCGGGAACTCTTCAAAGGAATGCTTGCCTTCAATGACAAGGAGGCGCTGATCATCGACGACCGCTATAATGGCGGCGGATTCATTCCCGACAGAATGATCGACCTGCTCAACAGGCGCACCTTGGTGTACTGGTACCGCAACGGCCTGCCGCAACCCATGAAGTCGCCCGGTATCGCGCACGACGGTCCCAAGGCAATGCTGATCAACGGCTATTCCTCTTCCGGGGGTGATGCCTTCCCCTACTTCTTCCGCAAAACCGGAGAGGGAAAACTAATCGGCACCCGCACCTGGGGCGGCCTTGTGGGCATCTCCGGTAACGCCCGCCTGGTGGATGGCGGTTACATCTCTGTGCCACGCTTTGGTATCTACGACGAAGATGGACAATGGATTATTGAAGGAATCGGCGTCTATCCCGATATCGAAGTGGTGGATCGTCCCGAGGAACTGGCCAAAGGCAACGATCCCTCCCTCGTGAAAGCGGTGGAGGTACTGTTGGAGGAGCTTCAGCAGAATCCCCCCAAGCAAATCACTGCCCCCGCTCCCCCGGATCGGTCTCAGTGGATTGAAAAAGAGATCAAATAACTTCACGACGCAGCGAACGATTTAAATGGAGGCCGTCTCATGATAAAACACGAGACGGCCTTTCTTGCTACCATGCTCCTACCTGGTCCCTACCTGGTCCCTACCTTGTTCGGTATCCCTCCCTTATCCCTCCCTTATCCCTCCGTATATGTATAAGGAGATAGCGACCCAATACCCGTGTATTACCCTTCCATTACCCGTACAGGACGTTGTTTCTTCCATGTTTCAGGTCATTTTCTCCAGGAGGTACACCGCATCGCGTGCACCCATGCCGCGAATGTCGGGAAGGATATCCTCGGGTAGTACCTCCTTCTACGGAAAATTTTAAACTAAAAAGAGACCATCTCAACAATTATTTTGAGACAGCCTCTTGATTTGGTTGAAGATTTGAATTTACAGGTGCGTATACCGGCTTGTTTTAACATTGAAAAGGCCTTCATATATTACCTCCTTGTAAAACAATTGTATATGGCAGGTTGTTGTAAATAAAATTGATTTTACATATCCTAAATAAAAAGTCTATGAAGCGTTTACAAATCACAGCATTTCTTCTTCTTACATTCTTTGTTCTGTCCGCCTCCTGTGATGAGCGGAAGGAGAACGCCCAGGAACCTCCTGCAGATCTCCTGCCACCTGTGGAGACACAGAAACCCAATACCAGTTACAGTCCCGCTTTTGAGGGACAGACACGCATTGCCGGGGTAAAGACCGCAACCCAGTATGCGGCAACGATCATCGCGAGCGGGCTGTCCAGTCCATGGGGTGTCACTTCCCTCCCCGACGGGCGGCTGGTGATTACCGAGAAAGGGGGTACTTTGCGACTCGCCACGACCGATGGCAAGGTGAGCGAAAAGATTACGGGATTCCCTGAAGTGGACGACAGACGACAGGGCGGATTGATGGATGTAGCGCCAGCACCCGACTTCCCCACAAGCCGGATGCTCTTTTTCACGTTCGCCGAACGCACACCGCAGGGTTCTCTCACTGCAGTGGGCAAAGGACGGTTGTCGGACGATGAAAAAGCCATAGAGAACTTTCAGATTATCTACCGTGCCATCCCCTATTACGACAATAGCATGCACTTCGGCAGTCGTTTGGTGTTTGATAAAAAAGGTAATATCTTTGTCACTACCGGTGAACGGTCGGACCTGGCCACGCGCCCCAACGCCCAGAAGCTAAACACCGCCCATGGCAAAGCGGTCCATATTACCCCTGACGGTAATGCCGTGGAGGGTAACCCGTTTATCAACACCGCCGATGCATTGCCCGAGATTTACAGTTATGGCCATCGAAATCCGCAAGGGCTTGATATCCACCCTGTCACAGGTGAGCTATGGCTTAGCGAGATGGGCCCGCGTGGAGGCGATGAGATTAACCTCATTCAGGCTGGAAAGAATTATGGCTGGCCCACCATCACCTATGGCATCGAGTATAATGGCAACACCATTGGCGAGGGTATCACCCAAAAAGAAGGGATGGAACAACCGGTTTACTACTGGGATCCCGTGCAGTCGCCCAGTGGCATGGCCTTTTACAGTTCCAATGTGATCCCCGAATGGGAAAACAATCTTTTTGTTGGCGGACTGAGTAGCCGACACATCGCACGACTGGTCTTCAAAGAGGGCAAGGTGGTAGGTGAGGAACGTTTGCTGGAAGAAGAGGGACAACGCATTCGCGATGTAGCTGATGGAAAGGATGGAGCACTCTATGCAGTGACCGACGAAGGACGACTCTACCGGATTGCAAAACAATAATAAAATATCGTCAATCATGAATAAACGCGAATTTATTAAACGAAGTGTCGCCGGTGCTGTGGCCATCGGTGCGACGGGAAAAGTATCTGCGGCATTAGCCGAAACAGGAGAAGAACAAAACATGTCGGTGAACAAAGGCATCAAACGGAAGCTGGGCAAAACCGGATTCGAGGTTTTTCCGGTGGTATACGGTGGCATTGTTTCAAGCAGAGACGGGCAGGCCGCATCTGACAATTACGTTGCCTGGGCACTGGACAGAGGAATCAATTATTTCGATGTGGCTCCTTCATATGCTGATGCACAGGAGAAGCTCGGCATTTCACTGAAACCTTTTCGAAAAGACAATTATCTGGCCTGCAAAACCGCACAACGTTCGAGGGAAGGCGCAGAGAAGGAGTTTGAAGAATCGTTGCGCCTGCTGCATACCGACTACTTCGATCTTTACCAGTTACACGGCCTCACAACAGCCGAAGAGGTGGACCAGGCATTTGCACCCGGTGGTGTGATGGAAATGATTGAAAAGGAAAAACAGCGCGGACGCATTCGCAAGGTAGGATTCTCCGCTCATTCGCAGGTACAGGCACTGCGCACCATGTCGATGTACGATTTCGACACGGTGATGTTTCCGATTAACTGGCAGATGGATATGCTCGCCCAATGGGGCTCGGGCGTTGCCAAAGATGCCAGAAAAAGGGGCATGGGCGTAATTGCTTTGAAAGGATTGGTACACCGCAAATGGCTGAACGAAGAAGAACGCAAAAGTTATCCCAAATCGTGGGTGAAGCCCATTGATGTGAGTAATCAGGCGATGGGTATTGCCGCTTTGAAATATACCTTCAGAGCGGGTGCTGACGTGATTGTTCCACCGGGCGACTTCCGCAACTTTGCCTTTTGCGTGGATCATATCGAGGAGATTGTCAGCAAACCTCTTACAACAAAAGAAAAAAAATTGCTAGATCAGGAATTTCTTGCCGTAAAAGAATATCCCTTCTTCAACCCACAGGCCTGAATTTTAAAAAAAAAGCCCGGTAACCGAGGTTATATTCTCCATCGGTTGCCGGGCTATTATTTCATACTGCCAATGCAGTTGATTCATACAAGAATCAGGATTTTACCAAGGGATAATTGATCATCCAACAAATGCCATAACGGTCCTTGAAGCTTCCGAAATAATCGCCCCAGAACATTTCTTCCATGGGCATCTCAACTTCACCTCCCGCGGAGAGTTCGTCGAATATCCGATCGGCTTCCTCGCGGCTATCGGGCGACAGACTGATGTAATTATTGTTACCAGCCTTGAACAACGATTTCATATCACACGTTACATCGGAACCCATCAGAATGTCATCTCCAATCGGCAGGCTCACGTGCATCACCCGATTGCGGTCCTCTTCCTTGAGCTCCATTCCTGCTGCAGGGTAGTCTCCCATTCTGGAAAAATGACTAAACTCTCCTCCGAAAACCGACTTATAGAAATTGAACGCTTCCTCACAGGTACCCACAAAGTTGAGGTAGGGATTTAATTTTGCCATAACTTGTAATTGATTAAGAA
>DHTF01000040.1:28830-37432 GCA_002411515.1 Proteiniphilum sp. UBA5267
ACTTCCTTCCCGTCATTCTGCCGCTTCCTGCAGTCTCCGGATATCCAACTTCCGCATGGTCATCATGACCTCCATTACGCGGGGTGATTTTGGTAAAAGCTCTTTCATGACAATGGGTGTAATTTGCCAGCTCACGCCATACTTGTCCCGCAGCCAACCGCACATACTCTCCTCACCGCCATCAGCTGTGAGCTTCTCCCAGTAATGGTCTACCTCCTGCTGTGTGTGACACTCCACGACCAGTGACATCCCATCTGTAAAGCCAAATCCATGCGGATAGGAGCTATCCATGATCATGAGTAGATAGCCGTTTATTTTGAACTCTGCGTGTTGCACGTTTCCTGCCGTCTCCCCTTCATCACCCGTGTACCGGAGGATACCTCTTTTTTCAGAGTCGGGGAAAACAGAAGTATAGAAATCGATGGCCTTTTCCGCTTTTCCATTGTGCTCACCCACGAACATCAACGTGGGAACAATCCTTTGAATAATATCACTCTCTTTGCCGGTATAGAGTTGCCACGACACACCAAAGCGATCTTCTATCCAGGCATATTTGCTGCTGAAGGGATAGGAGTCGAGCGGCACCAACTCTCTGCCTCCGTCGATCAACGCTGTATATACTGCCTCAGTCTCACTCGCCTTCGATGAAAGATACATCATAGAAAGCGAGGGGTTGGGGCGAAACATGTTCCCGCCATTCAACAACATGATGCGTTGACCGTGGATGGTGATGACCACCACCCATTGATTTTCGTCCACTATGGCGGATTCCGGAAAAACAGAGAGGTATTTTTCAGCTATTTCGCGTGCATTATTATTACACCATATACAGGGATAGATCAATTTGTCCATAATTCAATTTATTTAGAATGATTCTATATGGCAAATATAGACCGGATCCGTTTAAAAAAACTTACCCTATGACAAGAAAACAGATGGAATCAAAAAAAAAGTGTATCGGCCGTCGCAGGATCGGAAAAGCTACCTTGCCGCAGGAAAGCATCCTCTCGAGAGTTCCTTTCGTATCCGGCTCAGTGAGGTGTCTGTAATGCCCAGGTAGGTTGCGATCTGTTTGAGGGGAGCCTGGCGAATTATCTGCGGCTTCTCTTTGAGTAGTTTCATATAACGTTCCGACGCTCTCTGCGTAATCATTTGCACAGAACGCTGTTTAAAACGCGAAAGCTCTTCCGAGAACCAGGCACGCCCCCATTCACTCAAGCCTGGAATGGTATGAAAAAGTTTTTCGAACGCTTCAAAATCTATTTCCCAGCAGACACATTCGGTCAGTGCCTGAATCGACTCCTCAGAAGATGCATGCTTAAAGAGCGACAGGACTTCAATCACCACCTCCTGCTCCGTAAAGAAATGTGTGGTAATTTCATTGCCGTCGTAATCGAACACAAAAGAGCGCATCAATCCTTTTTGTAGAATCAGGTAGCTGTGGGGGTTCTCTCCCTTTCTCAGGTAAAAGTCTCCTTTATTGTACACCACTCTTTTGTGTAATGCGTTGATTACGGCAAGATCCTTATCCGTCAAGAGTGGGTGTTGATAGACATTATGAAGTGTTTTTTGCTTTTCCATCCGGTGAGGTATTGAAAAAAAATGTTTTTTACAATGGTTTAAACCATACCAATTACAGTGATGCACGAATTGCCTCGGATACAGTAGGGTATAAAAACTGATAACCGGCATCGCTAATCTTTTGAGAGGAGACACGACTCCCTTCCAGGAGCATATCTGCCGCTTCACCCATCATAAGGCGCAACATAAAAGCGGGTATTTTGGGAAAGAAAAAAGGGCGTTTCATCTCCTTTGCCATCGTCTTCATAAAGAGTGCGTTTGTGACAAACTCGGGAGCGACAGCATTATAGACCCCTTGCATCGCAGTATCTTCAACCGCTTTTACGTAAATCCGACAAAGATCATCGAGGTGGATCCAGGGCATGTATTGTTTGCCACTTCCCAAAGGGGCACCCAGTCCAAAGCGGACAGGCACCGTCATCTTTTTAAATCCTTCGCTGTTTTCGGATAACACAAAAGCGGTGCGCAACACCACAGTACGGATTCCCAGTTCTTCTTGAAAAGCCCCTGCCACCGCTTCCCACTTCTTGCAGGTGCGACTAAGGAAATCGTTTTTTGCAGGCTGGTCCTTCTCGTTGAATATCTTGTCGCTGGTATGCATTCCGTAAAATCCTATCGCTGAAGCAGAGATAAAAGCTTCAGGCTTTCTGGGCAGCGTTTTAATTGTTTCGAGCAGAAGAGCGGCCGTCTGCACACGACTTTCCACAATCTCCTGCTTTTTTCGTCGGGTCCATGTGCCTTCACCCAAATTAGATCCCGCGATGTGGATGATGATATCAGCCTGTTCCAGGGCTTCCTTTTCTACTTCATTTTTGTGATAATTCCAACGATATCGGGGATAATTACCATTCACATGTCTTTCCCGGCTCAACCAAATCACACTGTACCCGTTTTCCCTGAGCATTTCCGAGAGCCTTCGCCCAATCATACCGGATCCACCGGTCACCAAGATTGTCTTCATTTTCACTCGATTGATTTATGGGTAAACAAATAAAGAGGGCGATTGTTGCCCTCTTTTGCAAAAAAAATAAAGATGGATTACACGTACCTATCTCAACTCCATGGGTACCTCCATCAGCAGGATCTCCGCTTTTTCCGTTGCTTCGAGGAGGAAACTCTCCGTGTTCCAGATTCCATACCCATCGCGTTGATGAAGAATCTGATCACCTACCTTGGCCTCACCACTAATCAGGAAAAGATAAACGCCGTTGCCCGGCTTTTTTAGTGCATAGGTTTTCTTCACTCCTGCACCAAAATCGGCCAGATGAAACCAGCTGTCCTGGTTTATCCACATGCCTGCATCTTCGGGATAAGGAGATACAATTTGCTGAAAGTCACCCGGTTTTGCGTAATCAGCTATATGCATCTGTCCATAGCGGGGCTCCACCCCTTTTTCCCGTGGGAAAACCCATATCTGCAGGAATTTTATCGGTCGGTCGGCATTCGCGTTGAACTCACTGTGCGTCACGCCGGTTCCGGCTGACATTACCTGGATGTCTCCTTTGCGGATGATGCCGCCGTTTCCCATGCTGTCCCGGTGTTCCAAATCACCTTCGAGCGGAATAGAGATGATCTCCATGTCGTTGTGCGGATGAGTCCCAAAACCTTCGCCACCTGCCACTTGATCGTCGTTGATGACTCGCAATACCCCGAAATTCATTCGGTCACGGTTGTGGTAATTGGCAAAACTGAATGTATGGTTACTCTTCAGCCAGCCATGATCGGCATATCCCCGGCTCGCAGCAGGGTGATAAATTGTTTTCATAATAAAGTCCTTTCTATTGATTTTATTGATGGGAAACAAACAACCCGACTGGTTTGTTCATCGTCTGCTGCCGCTCATAGCGATCATGACATAATAGAGGAGCGTGGCGAGTGAACTGAGGGCTGCCACCACATAGGTATATCCAGCCCAGCGGAGGGCGTCTTCGGCCTGGAAGTGGTTGCTCGAATCGGTGATTCCGGCACTGCTCAGCCAACGCAAGGCCCGGTTGGTGGCATTCTTCTCCACCGGCAACGTGATGAAGCTGAAGAGTGTGGTAAGTGCGAACATCGCTATACCGAACCAAAGCAACATGGGGAAAGTCTGTATCAGGAGGATTCCCAAAAGCAGAACCCACATCACCCATTTGGAGGTCGAAGAGATGACCGGTACCAATGCCGAACGCATTTTCAGCGGGGCATACCCTTTTGCATGCTGCAATGCATGGCCAGTCTCATGCGCGGCGACAGCAGCTGCTGCCACGCTGTAACTTCCATATACCGCCTCACTGAGATTGATGGTTTTGTTAAGCGGGTTGTAATGATCGGTCAGACGGCCTCCGACGGAGATGACCTGCACATCGTAAATACCGTTTTCATGCAGCATCTTTTCTGCTACGTCCTTACCTGTCATTCCGTTGCGTAACGGAATTCTTGAATATTTCTTAAACTTGTTCTGCAGCATAGCCTGCACAGCCCATCCTGCCAGGGCTATCCCAATAAATATAATCCAAATGAGTGCCATAAATTTATGTTGTATATCTGTTTAACATATCACTGTTTCAAAAGTTCGCTTGTCCGCAAAATGAATGCGATTCAACGTATGAATAGGCAAAAACCATACCAATGAATAACTCACTGAAAAAGAAGCGACAGAATGCAATCTTTTCACGCCATTTTATAGCAAAACCAAAAAAAGGATTGTAAGTATGACTCCCAGGCTGGTGAATGCAAGCCCCCTTTTGCTCTTTCCTGTGCCAAATTTAAACATAAAAAGGGAAGACACTGCGAGAAACAGAAGTAAAATACCGTAGATGGTATTCAGCAATGACAAACGATTGGCTCCTGTGATCTTATGCAAACTGACAAGCTTTTTTATGATCGGTGGATAATCTTTCCGGCTGATTTTGGCCGCACCTGTCGTGGCATTGTAGAATCCTTCTTTAAAATAAAACACATCTCCTTCCTTTTTCTCTACCCGAAAATTTCTAACAGCCAACTGCTTTGCCAGATCCTCTTCTGATAGATTTTGTTGTAATTGGAGCTCGGAGGTTTTCTCCTTTTTTAAAAAATCGGTATTCCGGTAAATGAGCAACACGCCACTCAATACATACACCAACGTCAATCCCAGGGTTAAAAAACCAATATCACGATGAAGCCCCCGCATGATGCAATAGAGATTCTTTCCTGCTTCTATTTTTTTCATTTTTACATGTTATATAAAATTCCAAAGACAAATTTAAACGGTAATTTTGAAAAATGGAATTTATTATTTATTGATTTACAATAATTTATATTTTTAGGAAATAAATTTCAAAGAGAAAAAAGAGAGTTTGAATGTGTAATTTTACAAGTATGTCTACAAAAACAGACGATTCATCGATTTTTTCAAGGTTTGGTTTTTTAAACCTCATTCACATGAAGAGAAAAGACAACACCGCACAAAGTATCCAAAAGGAATGCTTTATGCGGTGTGGATAGACGTTACCTCCGGTTTAACGGATTATTGTCTGTGCCCTGTCGGGGCCGAGTGAAACAATTGCAATGGGCACACCCAGCTCCTCTTCGAGGAAGGAGATATAATTATTGAATTCTTCCGGAAACTCGTCCTCCGACTGCATGGTTGACATGTTGGTTTTCCATCCGGGAAGCTCTACATACTCCGGCTCAATACCCTCCGAAATATCGAAAGGCAGGTCCTCAGTTGTTTCTCCGTGGATGTTGTAAGCTACACAAGCCTTGATGGTGTCGAAATTATCCAGCACGTCGCTCTTCATCATCACCAGCTTGGTAACCCCATTCAGCATCACGGTATAGCGGAGCGCCACCAGGTCGATCCAGCCACAGCGGCGGGGTCTGCCGGTTACCGAACCATATTCCCTTCCCTGATCCCGCAGTTGTTGCCCATCTTCGTCGAACAACTCGGTAGGAAAAGGACCGCTGCCTACCCGCGTACAATATGCCTTGAATATACCATACACCTCTCCAATCATCCGGGGAGCGATACCCAGGCCTGTGCAGGCACCTGCACAAACGGTATTGGAAGAGGTAACAAAAGGATAGGACCCGAAATCGATGTCGAGCATCGAACCCTGTGCTCCTTCGGCCAGTACTCTTCCCCCTTTTGCCAGATGCTTGTTAATGAAATGCTCACTTTCGATAATCTGGAAGGTTTTCATTTTCTCTATTCCTGCGAACCATTGCTCTTCGAGACCGGGCAGCACGCTTTCCCAATCGGAAGGTTGAAGTTTTTCCTTGTGACGCTGTACTGCTTGCCGGTATTTTTCCTCAAAATTGTGAAACAGATCCCCCACTCTCAGTCCGCTCCGGCTAACCTTGTCGGTGTAAGTCGGCCCTATTCCTCTTCCCGTGGTACCGATCTTGGCATCGCCCATCGCCTTCTCCGAAGCTGCATCCAGCAGCCTGTGCGTGGGCAGGATCAAATGAGCTTTCTTGGAGATATAAAGCCTGTCGGTGAGCATGTGACCGGAAGCTTCCAGTGCTTCCACCTCCTGTTTGAATAAGGCGGGGTCAATGACCACACCATTGCCAATGACATTTATTTTTCCTGGCTGAAAGATCCCCGATGGGATTGATTTCAGGATATATTTCTGTCCTTCAAACTCAAGGGTGTGCCCGGCATTGGGACCGCCCTGAAAACGTGCCACAATTTCATAATTGGGGGTAAGAACGTCCACTACTTTTCCTTTTCCTTCATCACCCCACTGAAGGCCCAAGATTACATCAACTTTCATATTTCATCTTATTTGTTATCGGTTTTGTCACTTTTGCTGCGAGCCAGTTTCCTCAACTCCATTTTTTTGACATGACTGCATTTGCTACAGGTGCCATAAATGTACATGCTATAATAATTTACCGTGAATTTTTTTATTTTCTTCAACTGGGCCTGCGTGAGCAAGTCGCTGTTTCGGGTCTCCCATACCTGTCCGCATGTGGTACAGATCAAATGATCGTGGTTTTCGTTTCCGTATGCCCGCTCATATTTCGACACATTCCCTCCAAACTGATGCTTCACCACCAAACCGCAATCCAACAACAAATCGATGGTATTATAGAGAGTGGCTCTGCTCACCCGGAAGTTCTCATCTATCATGGATTTATAGAGGGAGTCCATGTCAAAATGACCTTTCGTTGAGTATATGTGATCAAGTATGGCAAAACGTTCGGGTGTTTTCCGATGCTTGTGCATCGTGAGATATTCCATAAACTCATCCCGAACTTGTTTTTTTAATTTCTGAATCCCATCCATTGTTACAAAATTATTCCAATTTATTGATTTAACCTAACAATCATCTCTTTATTTTGATGCGATAAAAACAAAACGATCTGATTTAATGAACTTTACTTCACTGTTTTGGAGTGATAAAAAAAGGCCGGAACACTGACTTCACTTTCATTATGGTAAGAGTCCGAAACAGTGATATAATAATAAAAAGCGCTGTCATCATCCGGTACTAAGATTTTTAACGCAGGCTCACGTAACCCCACAGCCACAATATTTTCAGCATCCTCTGTGGTTAGATCATCCGATGCGCTCCTGTAAACATTGTATGTGACCCTCTCTTCACTGTTTTTCACTTCCCAGTTCAACTGAAAAAGACCGTCTGGTAATTTTTCAGCTCTGAGATCGTATGGTTTTGCCGGAATCGTATCGGAAAGCCAGCTCATGGCAGGAAGTTTTGCCGGATGGAGGTAGCATGCCTGCAAGTCATGCAGTATACCTTTGGTGTTGGAAAGCAAATTGTCGGTGCGAAAAAATGCCTGACCCGATGTATTTTTCTGACGTGAGTAATTCAGCTGATTGATGATATCCTGACTCGACCATCCCAACTCAATCATCTGATAAGCGCCCAGTCCTGGAACGACAATCCGTCCGTTTCCAAGACTCAACCAATCGTCAACATATGGATAAAAAAGCTGGTCCTTATAGTACATCATCGGGTAGATAGCATCGTGTATGCCACTCTTCATCCACTTTCCAGCATCCTGATACACAGTTTCAAAGGCTGTCCACCCATGACCGATATTTCCCAAAGTTCTATAGCGGCCCAGTGGTGAACTGCTCACCTGCACCCATGGCTTTTGTTGTTTCACTTTGTCGTAGACTTTTTTCACGAAACGGGTAATATTGTCCCTTCGCCAGTCGGCGCGTGATTTACCTTTCCCATAAAGCCGGTACATCCCGTCGTCGGGAAATTGTCCCCGGTTATCCGGATAACGGATATAATCGAAGTGGATACCATCCACATCGTACTGGGTGACGATCTCCTCCACGATGGAGAGCAGATAGTCATCCGTTCTCGGATTGCCAGGATCAAGAAACCACTCCCCTTTGAATTTCTTAGCCAGGGAAGGGTTCTTCTTTGTGACAGATGAAGCACCCAAGCTCTTTACATGCTTATCATTACCCAGAGGGTACGTTACGATCCAGGCATGACATTCCAGACCACGCTTGTGACACTCGTCGATGACAAATGCCAGCGGATCGAATTGTGGCGTCCCCAAGGCGGTTTGCACCAGAGACGACATGGGCTCTATCCGGGAATGATAAAAAACCTCGCCTCGTGTCCTCGCCTGGAAAATCACAGTATTAAAATTATTTTTCTTGAGATCATCCAGGATGGAAATCAGTTCTTTTTTTTGCTCTTCCTGACTGGTTCTGCTTCGTGGCCAATCCAATCCATAGTTCGTTGTCAGCCACACAGCCCTTACTTCAGTGGCTGGTCGATCAGAGGAGAAAACATTCTGCGTAACACAAAATAAAAGGATAAGCAGAAGAAATATATTGTTCATTAATTATATTCGTTCTAAACTTTTTGTGCAAATATAGTACAAAAATATCGGTTTCTCATTGCCAAGGGAAGGTTTTCATGGCAACATGATACATCAGAAAAAGAGTCACAGCAAAACGCAAAAACGCTCTTCTTTTCAGAAGAGCGTTTTCTACATTTTGAGCGAAAGACGGGACTCGAACCCGCGACCCCGACCTTGGCAAGGTCGTGCTCTACCAACTGAGCTA
>DHTF01000040.1:37669-37897 GCA_002411515.1 Proteiniphilum sp. UBA5267
CCAACTGAGCTACTTTCGCAATAAAAAACCGACCAAGCTACTTTCGCAGACCTTTCGGCATTGCATTCACAGTGTATCTGGAATTGCGGCAACAAAGATAGCGTTTTGTTTTTAAAATTCAAAAAAAACAAACTAAAAATTGATCAAGGCAACAATCTTTTCCAGAAAATGAGCATCCGTTTCATCGAAACTGTCCAATTTTTCGCTGTCCACATCCAGAACCGCCTT
>DHTF01000040.1:38209-38355 GCA_002411515.1 Proteiniphilum sp. UBA5267
CGTGTGCATGCTATCGGTCCTTGAAACGGTCCCAGCACAAGTATATCATCCACAACGCGGTAAAAACCTACCCAGAAAAAATCGAAAACATCGTTCAACGCTGCAGCAACATTGGCCATATTAGCAATCTGATCGGGCTCATCCCG
>DHTF01000040.1:38608-38797 GCA_002411515.1 Proteiniphilum sp. UBA5267
AATAAATAAATCTTCAGCCATGACAGTAGGATGAAAAAAACGCGTCGCCCAAGCGACGCGTTTAATCTTGTATAATTGTTATGTTTATTGAGCCTGCTGTTTGGCGTCTTCAATCATTTTGGCATTGGGCACGATATAAACCTCCACGCGGCGGTTTTCGGCTCTTCCGGCAGCAGTGCTGTTGTCGGC
>DHTF01000105.1:0-1911 GCA_002411515.1 Proteiniphilum sp. UBA5267
TTCATTCTTCTCATTTTTTTTTGAAGAAAGCTGCCGATAATTAAATCGGCAGCCTCTTGTCACGCTTAATTGATTTTTATTCACCAAATTCAAAATCGTCCAGGTAGAAGAATCCTGGTCCGGCATGTCCTTCGGCACCGAACTGGATTACAATCCGGTCGTAATCCTCTCGCCCTGCCACACTGGAGAAGTCGAACTCCAACTCCAACCATTTGTCCTTCTCGAGGTTGGCTTTCACAATTTCGGTCTGTCCTTCCCACGGCATAGGATGCTCGCCATCCTGTAGCTTCACAGCCAGTTGCGGTTGTAATTTTTTGTTGGCAATCCAATCACCGGCAACTGCATATTCAGTAGTGTAGTCGTTAAAAGAGGGGATAAACACCTTTACCCTGACTTTATTTTGGGTGGTAAGGTCGAACTTGTAATCGGGTGCGGTGAAGGAGAGGTTGCTGTAGAAACCGGTCGATTTCCAATAGCGGTATACTTTCGTCGACTCATTGATCGGTAGTGGCACAGGATTACCGATTACTGCACTTTTAACGGCTCCACCCATATCATCCAGATTGAAGGCCAGTATCTCACTCCCCTCAAAGTCTTCAAAAAGCGGAATCGCTTTCAACTCTTTCGGAGCAGGTGGCGCTTCCACATTCAACTCTTCGAGGCAGTAGACAAATACCCAATCCTGACTCTCTACCGTATTGTTCACTCTCAGTGCCATCACCTTGTCGGTCTGATAGATGACCTCATACTGCTGACTTCCGCAATAATATCCCATGTAGGCATTGCCTCCCAGGGTGATGATGGGGTACTCTCCCGACTCATCGATGGAGAAAGTATAATCTCCTCCGCTGTAGGTGAACATTGCATCGTCACCAGAGGTCGCATGCACGGTGAATCCGCCCACGCTGGCTGCACTGGCTTTTCGTCCGTAACCCTCATTCCCGTTTTTCACTATTTTGAGCTGTACGCCGTTCTGGATAAAGGTAAATTTGGAGGAGTACATCTCCCATGCAATTTTATCGTTTGCAGCTGCACCCCACCATGATTGACCTCGAGAGCCTTGCGGCCCTAATCCCATATGGCCCGTTATTGGATGTCTGCGGTGCTCTCCCATAGTTTCACAAAGACATGCTGGATCACATCTTCTGCCATGCCGAAATTTTTCAGATACTTGAAGGCGAGTGCATACAAGTAACGGTGATATTTCTTGTAAATAGCAGAAAAAGCCTCCTTATCCCTTTTTTTTAATAAGATAAACAGGGCATGGTCTTCGTTTCTGTTATAGTCAGGCATATCTTTTTGCATGGAATAATCAGATCACGAGGCAAATGTAGTCATTTATGGATTTAGCCACAACTTTATCAACAATTTAACAAAGTTGATTTCATTGTTGCACGAAGCCGTATGTTCCTCTATTCAGATCGCTCCGCTGGCTTGCCCTCTTCTTTATCTATTTGCCTGAAAGAACTTGCGCACATTCACCTTTCGTGTCTTTACTTCAATCACAAAGGGATCGAACCGGTTCACCTTTCCTGCTTCAATGCGAAACGATCGTTGCAGTTCTTTGCATTGGGTATGTTCCATCAGGGTGTTTTTATCTAGGGTGATTTTGTATTCTCCAACAGGGAGGAAGGTAATGAAAGAGCCACTTCCGTCGGTGACCACCGTCTGTACTACTTTCTCATCGCTGCCGGTGATGATCAAACGAAATCCTTCATAACGGGGCGAAATCTCCACACTGTTCTCTCCTGACTCGTAACGGATGCTTCCCCGCAGGGTACCGCTTTGGCGTAACGGTATCTCTACGTTTGTTTTGAAGCTTTTCATCTCAATTTCTTTTTGGTCAAAGGTCCATTGGCCGGTCCGGACGGGTTTCACGGTATAGGTTCCAAAGGGTACCGATGTATAGCG
>DHTF01000105.1:2146-3774 GCA_002411515.1 Proteiniphilum sp. UBA5267
TTTGCCAGCTCATCGCCTTTGTCAAAGCGATTGTTCGCATTTTGATCGTAGTATACTTTTGCAATCAACGCGCTCTTTCTGCCTTTCAACGGCTCTCCTTTTTTGAAGTTGTATTGCAATCCCATCTCCACGTTGATGATATCCTTGTTTTGCATGTAGGGGTATTTATACCAGTAACCGTTGAGAAAAAACGAGAGATTGATACGGGGAATATAGCGTGCATTTATAGTGGCCGAAGGCACCTCTCCCTGATTGATATCACGGATGAAGTTAAATCCCGAAGAGAGTGTAAACTTCTTCGAGAAATCATGATTGATCGCCGCCGACAAGGTCAATCGGGTAAAAGGACGCTGTTGTTGTTGCGCCATCACTTGTTCATAGAGATAATAGGCTCCCTGCTGCCAAGATATACCGGAAGTGAACTCGCCGAAGGCATAATTCAACGAGACCTTACCCTGTTCAGTCCATTGGGAAACAATGGGATCCAGAAAAGAGCCCCCTTCGAGGCTCCCGAAGAGGGAATGCTTGGCCTTGCCGTTTTGCCAGCGCCACTGTATACCTGCACGATGGGAGGTCATGGTCAGGATCATCCCTTCATAGCCTGTTCCCATAGAGCGGGAATAGGAAGGCGAGCTTTCTTGCTGGAACTGGTAGAAAAGGGAGGAGCTGAAATTTGAGAATGGAGGCAGTGAAAGGGAGAAATTCCCATAATTATTCTCAGAGCGGTAGTTGTAATCGTATCGATAAGATCGGGGTTCGGTACGGTTATAACTGAAGGAGCCATTGATCCCGATGTAGTCCGATAAACGCAAACCCGCTCCCTGAGAGAGTGAGAGAGTACCTTTCCGGCTTCCCGGAAAATAGGGATCGCTGTAGTAGGCTGAGCCATTGAGTGACATCTTCTCAAAGAGTTTTCCGGAGTATCTCATTTCACCTGCCCCGCTGTAGCGGTTACCATCCATCTCTTCATACCGTCCCATTGCACCGTGAACCTTCATTTCCAGCTGCCAGTTAGCGTTGGGTGCATATCTCCCATCGAGGCTACTCAGGTGGTAGTCGGCTTTTTCATAGGGATTATGCTGGTAGATGTAGGTTGCACCGCTTTTTACACGATCCTTCTCGGTTCCGATCTCACCATTCACAAAAAAAGAGTAGTATTCGCTGAACCAGGGTTGTGATCCGATCAGGTTGTAGTTCTGGTCAATGGCCCCCAGTGTGACACTACGCAGTCCCATTTTGTCGGAGAATACCAGTTTAGTGCCCCTGCCA
This sequence comes from Proteiniphilum sp. UBA5267, assembly GCA_002411515.1. Classification (GTDB taxonomy): domain Bacteria; phylum Bacteroidota; class Bacteroidia; order Bacteroidales; family Dysgonomonadaceae; genus Proteiniphilum. Next base: position 3,416 of record DHTF01000105.1, read on the forward strand.
AAGAGCGACAATTCAGCCTGCTGACTTACATTTCCCAGGATCACTTCACTCTCGTTGATCCGGTAGGTAAGGGAGGTATTGGTAAGAATAGGGCTTCGCTGGGAATCGTACTGATAAAGATTTCCTTTCAGGTGCAGATAACCCGCAGGCAGGTCAATGTAGCTACCTCCTTGTAGCTGTAACATGGAAGAAGTATTGCTGTATTGGCGATAGCTGAGGGCCACACCATTGTCGGTTGATCCGTTGCCGGTGTTTAAAAGTTGATCACGATCAAAGGGATTGTAGCTTCGTTGGGTGATGACACTCTGCACCGTGATGCTTTTACTGTCGAATAGTTTCTTCTCTCTGCCTTTCATCCC
>DHTF01000105.1:4092-4839 GCA_002411515.1 Proteiniphilum sp. UBA5267
TGTTATTGATGGTGACGCTGATGCGCACTGAGTCGTCTGGATTGGTGAGTATATATGGCCGGTTGTCGGTCATCAGGGTAAGTCTTTCCCTCCTGGGCACAGCAATCACAACAGATGTGTCATCTATTTCATTTTCCCCTTCATCCTGCAGGGTATAATATATCACCTTCTCCCCTGCCTCAATATCCCTGGTCATCTGAAGTCTGTATGCGATGAAGCAGCTGTCGCCAGGAGCCAGATCGAGCATGCGACCTTCCTGTGACAGCGGGCGTACACCCTGTGGTGCATTCACAATGATCTGACCACGAAATGATTCCGCAGTGCGATTGGTTACCATGAGTATGTGGCTCACCAATTGACCGTTCACTTGAGCGCTTCTCAACTCCAGTTCCACCGATGCGGGAAAAAGCTGAAGAGCTCCTGCCGTCATCAGGAAAAATATCAAAAGAAAGTGCAGGATAAAGCGTTTTGCGATCTTTGCTGGAGACATTCCTATCGTGTGGTGATTTCAAACATCAGCTGTGTACTATATAGTTCAGTGGGTATATTAAACAACTTCTCGTCACCTCCTTCGGTAAAGTAGGAGATATCGAAATGACGGAGTTCGCCCCCGCTGGAATTGCCTTGCAGAATGGCAGTGGACTGGGCCGGAATGGGAATGGGGGTTGAAGATCCGCTATCGCCATCGATTTGCAACTTCACGATGTCCAGGGGGAGGATATTGCCTGCTTCTGAAGTGAAATTGGG
>DHTF01000011.1 GCA_002411515.1 Proteiniphilum sp. UBA5267
TTTGCCATTATACCTTGATTTTAATTAGTTCACGTTATTCGATTCTCGTAATATATTCATTTCGTTCGCGTTATTAGGCTTCGCCGTTATTTATTCGCTGCTCTTGCATTATTCGATCTTCGCGCGTCGCCACTGAATAACTATTGAATAACTACTGAATTTTGTTTTACAAGTTCCCTCAATTGTGTTTGATATTGGTTGAATTTGTCAGATCTAAACTTTGCATAGTTCATCTGGCGGCCTATATTGATGAGCTTCTTGAAAAAGTCGGCAACCTGATTGAAATTATCGAATTCAAAATCGGTGCGGCAGACATCCACAACCAGATCCAGAATATTTTTCTGGCGTTCTATCGGAGTGACCGCATCCACATCGTCGAAAGCGTCCTGCTGCAATACAATGAAATCGATTAGCTCCGATTTCCAGAATGTGATGTGATATTCCACTGGTACACCGTCATCGCCCAGGATGTTGATCTGTTCGGCGATCTCCTTGCCACGCAGCAGGCGTGTTTTTATCTCACTTACCTTCTCTGTCCAGTCGTTGGCAATGTGATCCGAAATATATTTTTCAAACTCGGGATATTCGAAATACTTGGAGTATGATTCTATCGGATTGATAGCGGGATAGCGCTTCTTGTCGGCCCGCTCTTGTTCCAGTGCGTAGAAACAACGGGCCACTTTTTTGGTGTTTTCCGTCACCGGTTCCTTGAGGTTTCCTCCGGCTGGTGATACCGTGCCGATGAACGTGATGGAACCCTCTGCGCCGTTATTTAGCGTTACATGTCCAGCACGACCATAAAAGTTGGAGATAGTTGCTGAGAGGTCCATTGGGAAGGCATCGGGTCCTGGCAACTCTTCCAGTCTGTTACTCATCTCACGCAACGCCTGTGCCCAACGTGATGTGGAGTCGGCCATGAGCAGTACTTTCAGTCCCATGGATCGATAATATTCACCGATGGTCATCGCTGTATAAACCGATGCTTCACGGGCGGCGACCGGCATGTTGGAGGTGTTGGCTACGATGATGGTACGCTCCATTAACTTGCGTCCGGTGTGGGGGTCTACCAGCTCCGGAAACTCGGTGAAGATCTCGACCACTTCATTGGCCCGCTCTCCACAGGCAGCGATGATCACGATATCGGCCTCCGCCTGTTTGGAGATGGCATGTTGTAACACTGTCTTCCCTGTTCCGAAAGCACCTGGAATAAAACCGGTCCCTCCTTCCACGATAGGATTCAGCGTGTCGATGGAACGTACACCGGTCTCCAACAGCTTGAAGGGTCGGGGCTTCTCTTTGTATTCGGTGATGGCTACCTTCACCGGCCAGCGCTGTATCATATTGATAGCAGTCTCCGTGCCTTCGTGGTCTGTCACTACGGCCACGGTTGTATATATATTGTAATCGCCTTCTCCGACGATGCTTTTGATAGTATAATCGCCCTTCATCACAAAGGGAACCATGATCTTGTGGGGCTGAAAGTTTTCATCCACCTCACCCAGCCAGGACCCTGCCGTAACACGGTCTCCCACCTTTGCGAGCGGTTTGAAATGCCACAATTTTTCCTCATCGAGTGGGAAAGTATAATTCCCTCTTTTCAGGAAGACCCCCTCCATCTTGTCGAGATCATTTTCCAGACCGTCGAGGTTGCGCTGCAGAAGACCCGGGCCGAGGATCACCTCAAGCATGTGACCCTGAAACTCTACTTCTGCTCCCACGGTCAGTCCCCGGGTACTTTCAAATACCTGGATGTTGACATTCCGACCCACCACCTTGATTACTTCTGCCATCAGCCTGGTGCCACCCAGGTTGATGTATGCGATCTCATTTTGTGCAACAGGCCCATCCACCTCCACGATCACCAGGTTGGATATGATCCCTTTTACTGTTCCTTTTGTTAACATATGTATTTTTTTATTCTATCGCTATAATTGGTCTTATCTGTTGCAACTGCCGGTGTGCAGAAACGGAGCTTCACAAGAAAGATGTGTGACCGATTGTGCTTGTTAAAAATCTTCCGGCAGTTTTGTCTCATTTTTCAGATTGCTAATCAGTTCCCGGAAAACGCGTTCTCCCTCTTCTGCATTGAGGCTTACCCAGCGCTCCAGTATCTGCAGTTTGCAGAGGTAGGCAAAGAGGTACTCGATGTTGAAGTAGTCGAAAACGGTGTTTTCCTCGAGCCAGTCCCAGCGGAGTTTATCGAGTTTGCGTTCCCGATCGTATATATCGGACTCTTCTGAGATGCGTAGCAGGGTGTCGAAATACTCCAACTCGCGACCCAGGCCAAAGTCGCGGACATTGGCATTCTCCCTGATCAGGCGGGCAGGCTTGTTGTTGCCCACGATATATTGTGTCACTTCCATGCCATACTTGCGGGCGTAGATAGCCGTTAGCACGTTGCCTATATTCAGGTTGAACTCAAACCAACCCGACATAAGGCTATTCTTTACCTCCAGACCATAATCCATATAGAGGGAAGAAAGCAGATCTTCCCACAGGTGACCACCTTCGTGTGGATTCTCTTCACTCAACCATCTTTTGATATAGGCTTCGAAGTAGGGAGGTATCTTTGTATTCTTGAGCGGTAGTTCTTCTTTCACCTTTGAAACTACCTCGAGGACCTCCTCCCGCGAGAGTCTGCCCATCAGATTGAGGGTTCCATTCTTGTCTTTCAGCAGGCTCAGCAGGTTGTCGTTGTCGTATTTCAGGAAGTATTTGTGTAGCAGATTCCTGTCGTTTCGCTTCAATACCTCATCCAGCATACCTCTGACCTCCTCCACCGTAAAGGGGAGCTTCATGCTGTCGAATGAGAAGTCGGGCAGCCCGGCAATAAAATAGTAGTATTGGTTCTTGAAAAGCATATGTTAAACCTGAAAAAGCAGTTTTTGGATAGCAGGGCGTAGAAACTCTTTGAAGTAGGCGATGAACTCCGCCTCCCCGAATTTTACTTTGTAAGAACCATCAGCGGGAGAAAGGGTGAACTCGGTCTCCAGGCCGTTCACCGATTCAATCCGTAAGCCGCCATCCAGCAGTTGTTTGGCATTAGATGCGATGTAGGATTCCAACGCTGCGGCATCAACGATGCCCACAGTTAAATTACCTTTCTCAGCCCAGTTTTTTACCAGCTCTACGATGAGTTGTTGCATGAAAAACTTGTCGGCAGTGGCTGCCTTCACGTTCATGGTTGCCAGCTTGTCGGTCACCAGGTTGATAATTTCCGATTTGAGTGCTGCCGATGATTGGGAGGCGTAAAGTTTTAATTCTGCCTCAGTGTGTTTCTTTATTTCTGCGGCTTCTTTTTCTGCCACTGCGATGATCTCTTCAGCTTTTGCTTTTGCCTCATTCAATATTTTCTCCCTTTGGGCATGAGCTGCTGCTACAATTTTGTCGGCTTCCTCCCTGCCTTTTTCCACACCCTCAGAATAGAGCTTGGAGGTGAGTTCCTGAATTTTGTCCATAGTATGTTGTAATATTTTAAGTTTCGGGATTACATTTTAAAGCTCTTTGTCTCGAAGTGCTCGCATACTACCTCACTGATTTGGAAGGCAGTCAAAAATATAGACAAAGTTACAAAAAAGAATGTATATCTTTTCCTTTTATCTGTTTCAAAAAGTAAAATGTTTCGCCTTGCATCTGCTCCAAGCGAGAATTACGTTTGGGTCGTTATCTCCTTTTTTTGCATTATTTTTGCACCCATGGCAATGGACAGAAAAATTTTCAGGCTGGCACTTCCCAATATCATCACAAACATCACTGTTCCCCTGTTGGGCATGATTGATATTGCTGTGGCAGGACGACTGGGGTCCGCCGTCTATATTGGTGCCATTGCACTGGGTGCCAATATTTTTAATATGATCTATTGGAACTTCGGATTTCTGCGGATGAGTTCCGGAGGTTTTGCTGCCCAGGCCTATGGTGCGCGCAACATGCAGGAGGTGATGAATGTTTTTATCCGATCTCTCATACTCGGTCTGGGAATAGGAGTAGTGATTGTGATGCTGCAATTCCCCATCGGCAAGCTTGCTTTGTCGCTGATACAGTCGGGAACGGAGTCGGTTCATCATGTGGAGACTTACTTTCGCATTGTGATATGGGGGGCACCGGCTGTACTGGGTTTGTACGCTTTTAAGGGATGGTTTATCGGGATGCAGAATGCTAAGTTACCCATGATCGTAGCCATCCTGAACAATGTGTTGAATATTCTGCTGAGTGTGATGTTTGTCTTTGGCTTCGGGATGAAGATAATAGGCATTGCATTGGGTACAGTGTTGTCACAGATCATCTCACTGCTTGTTACCGCCGCCTTGTGGTGGTGCTATTACCGGCGGCTGCGAAAATATATCCACAGGGAAACGATATGGAACAGGCGGTCGATTCGGTTATATTTTAAAGTGAATGCCGATGTATTCGTGCGTACTTTTCTGTTGACGCTTGTCACCACTTTTTTCACCTTTGCCTCCTCAGGCATGGGGGAGACCATACTTGCTGTGAACGCCCTATTGATGCAATTCTTTATGCTGTTCTCCTATTTCATGGATGGTTTTGCTTATGCCGGCGAAGCTCTCACAGGCAGATATGTGGGTGCAAAAAATCCTTTTTATCTGAAGGCGATGATCAGACGAATCTTTTTCTGGGGAACCTGTGTCAGCATTACAGCCATGGTCGTTTACCTGATCTTCCCGGAGCAGATCCTGCGGATACTTACCAATGACAGCATCATCATTGAAAGCGCCAAAACCTATATGTTCTGGACGTTGCTCATTCCTTTCACCGGCTTTGCTGCATTCCTGTGGGACGGTATCTTTATCGGAGCGACCGCTTCGAAGGAGATGCGCAATGCCATGATTCTTTCAGCGTTTGTTTTCTTTGCCTGCTACTTCACGATGGTGCCTGTATGGGGAAACAACGGTCTCTGGCTCTCCTTTATCCTTTATCTTTTGGCGCGGGGATTGATGCAGACATACTGGGCAAAGAGCGCCTTGAATTTGTGAGCTATCAACAGTCAGTTCTTAAGGAGTTAGTTATCATTTCAGTGGTTGGAGTCAATGATACTTCATTTATTCTAGGTATTTTCCTATTTTTCCACTGATCTGAAGCAGTGATATTTCATACAGCTTGGTGTTGTATTGCGCTGTGAGGAGACGTTGTTCAGCTTCTAATAAGCTGTTTTGTGCTTCACGTAGTTCCAGGCCGGAGAGGTCACCTATCTTATAGCGCTCCATAGCAATCTCGTAATTGAGTTCTGCGTTATCGAGACTTTCTATCTCCAGACTGGTCAGTTCCATGTTGTTTTGGTAGGCAATCCACATATTAGCAAAGTCACTTTGCAGAGCCAGTTTGCGCTGTTCTACCTCCAGCTCCCTGTTTTGAATGGATATTTTCGCATTCTGTTGTTCCCTTTTGCGATTGAATCCGTCGAAGAAGGTATATCCCAGTGTCACACCCAGTGTAGGGCCCCAGTTCCGTTGGCGGTCGAGTGCCCCGCTGTTGTAGCTGTAATGCGTAAAACCGTATCCCCCATTGAGTCGTAGGTAAGGATAGTTGCGACTCTGCAGGTTTTTGAGTTCCAGTTCGCTCAGCCGTTTGTTTTTCTCAGTGAGTAGCAGACCGGTGTTGTGATTCAGTGTGGCATCGAGCAACTGTTCTTTCGAGAGGGACGCATCGAACAGGATGGTGGTATCTTGTGCGGAAAAGAGGCGATCCACATCTCCGCCCATCATCTCGTTTAACAAGATGCGTGAGCGATGTAGTATTTCATATTGCTGGATCAGCAGCGAGCTGTCGGCATTGAAGTAGACCCGGGCCTGTTGCAGGTCGAGTCGCGAGAGTGAGCCCACCTGGTATCGGGCTTCCACGATGCGCAACCGTTCCCGGGATAGAGCCACTGCATATTTGAGGTTGCCCAGTCTCAATTGCTGCTGCACATAGTTATAATATTCAGCCGTGAGGTTTGCGACAAAGTTTTCTACTGCCAGTCGGCTATTCAGTTCACCAATAGTTTGTAACTCCTGCAGCCTTTTGTAATTGGTCTGTACGCGGAATCCCTCAAAGAGCGTCCAGTTGAGGTTTACTCCCACGTCGGTGGTGCTGGTGGAGGCATCGCGTGTCTGTACCTTTTTACCGCTATCGGCCGCAAACTGGTCGCTGTTGCTGTTGCGCAGACTGTACCCGCCATCGAGCGACACTTCCGGTAGAAATCCGGCATTGCCTAGTGTAACATTGTTCGCGGAAATCAATGCTTCGTTGCGAGTGATCTGTAAGTCGTAATTGTTTTGTAACCCTTTCCGCAGGCAATCTTGCAGGGTCATCACCTCCTGTGAAAGCAAAAGGGGAGAGAGCAGCAGAGAGGTGAACAACACCGTGATGATGATTCGTTTATACATTGCGCAATTTATCTTCTTTTTTCTTCTTTTCTTTCATTTCCTGGTCGGTGGAGAGATAAATATACATTACCGGCACCACAAACAAGGTGAGTAGTGTGGAGATCAGCAGGCCCCCCACCACGGCTGTACCCATGGCGATGCGGCCGTTGGCACCTTCGCCGGTCGCCAGCGCTAGCGGCAACAACCCCAGGATGGTTGAGATGCTTGTCATGAGAATCGGCCGCAACCGTAGCTGGGAAGCTTCGATGATGGCTTTCAGCTTGTTGAGACCTGCCTGTTGACGCTGGTTGGCAAACTCTACAATCAGAATCCCGTTCTTGGTCACCAGTCCAATCAGCATGATGAGTCCGATCTGGCTATAAATATTCATGGTTACCCCAAACATCCACATGAACAACAGTGCTCCGAAGAGTGCCATGGGCACGGAGAACATGATCACAAATGGGTCCTTGAAGCTTTCAAACTGCGCCGCCATTATCAGGAAAATCAAAATAATGGCCAATCCAAAGGCAAACAGCAGGCTCGAAGAGCTTTCTCTAAAGTTTCTCGATTCCCCTTCCAACGCAGTTCTGAAACTGTGATCGAGCACCTCAGCCGCTATGCGGTCCATCTCTTCCAGTCCTTCACCCAGGGAGTAATCCGGTGCCAGCCCGGCCGATATGGTAGCCGAATTGAAACGGTTGTAGCGATAGAGCTGGGGTGGGGCCACGGACTCTTCCAACTTCACCAGGTTGTCCATTTGGATCATTTGCCCGTTGTTATTTTTGATGTAGATGGTTTTTAGGTCGACAGGGGTATTTCGTTGTTGCCGGTTTATCTCTCCCAGAATCTGGTACTGTTTTCCATTCATATAGAAGTAGCCCATGCGCTGTCCACTGAGAGCATATTGCAGTGTCTGTCCGATATCGCGTGTGCTGACACCCAGCATGGCTGCTTTATCACGGTCGATGATGATTCTGGTTTCAGGTTTTGTGAATTTCAGATCCACGTCGGCCATCTGGAAGTAGGGGCTCTGGTTTACCTTCTCCATGAGCGGTGGTATAAACTCCTGCAGCTTCTCAATGTTGGGCGCTTGCAACACATACTGTATGGGCATGCCCGCACGGCGTCCGCCGAAAGTGGACTGCTGCTGCACGAATGCACGCGCAGCCGTTTCATTACGCACACCGCGGGTAATATCTGCGGCAATTTCCATCTGCGTCCGTTCACGTTCGGTCATGTCAGGCAGCACCAGACGCACCATGCCAAAGCCACTGCGTGTAAATACGATGTTCGACTCCCTCTCGGGTGCGATTGAGTCGGCAATGGCTGCGATGCGGTCAGTGTAATCCCGTACAAATTCAAAAGTGGCTCCCTCTGGTGCTGTACTGCGGATCGTTACCTGAGAACGGTCTTCCAGCGGTGCCATTTCGGCAGGGATGATTCTCCAGAAATAAACAATCAACACAGTGGAGATGATCAGGATGGGAAGGACATACCATTTATGATTGAGGAATGTGTGGAGCCATTTTTCATAAAAGCGGTTCATCCTTGTAAAGAACACTTCAGTTTTTTCATAGAAACCGCTTCTCTTCCTTTTTCTTTTCAACAGCTTGGAGGAGAGCATGGGAACGAAGGAGAGGGCTACAAAGGAGGAGATGATTACTGCACCCGATATCACTATGCTGAACTCGCGAAACAGTCGGCCGGTCATGCCTTCCAGGAAAACGATCGGAAAGAAGATAGCCACCAGCGTGATTGTGGTGGATACCACAGCGAAGAAAATCTCCTTGGAGCCGATGATGGAGGCCTCTTCGGGGTCCATGCCCGACTCAACTTTTTGAAAGATGTTCTCTGTCACCACGATCGCATCGTCCACGACGAGTCCTACAGCAAGTACTACAGCGAGCATCGACAACACGTTGATGGAAAAACCGGCGAGGTACATCACAAAGAAGATACCGATGAGAGAAATTGGAATTACTAACGTCGGGATTAGGGTCACTCGCCAGTTTCGCAGGAATGCAAAGATGATGAAAACAACCAACAGAAAGGCAACTACGACGGTGGATTTGACCTCGTTGATGGAAGCCCTGATAAACTTGGTGTTGTCGAAAGCCACATCAAGAATTACATCTTCTGGTAGGTCTTTTTTCATCTGTTCCATACGCAACCGCACCTCATCGGCAATGTTGATGTGGTTGGCACCTGGCTGCGGAATGATCACACAGGCTGCCATGGGCACACCATTCCTGCGGAGGATGTTCTGCCTGTTGGCTGCGTCCAACTCAGCATAACCCACATCCCGGAAACGTACGATACGGAAGTTGTCTTCAATGAGAATCAGGTTGTTGAAATCTTCGGGTGTTTGCATCAGTCCCATGGTGCGGATCGATTGCTCTATGTGGTCGCCCTCGATGCTACCGGCAGGGAGCTCCACATTTTCGCGGTCCAGGGCACTCTTGATGTCCATGGGTGTAATATTGTAGGCAGCCATGCGCAAGGGATCGAGCCAAAGCCTCATGGCGTAGCGGTATTCACCCCATATCTCTACTGCACTTACGTTGGAGATGGTCTGTAGGCGTTCCTTGACGGTGAGGTCGGCAATCTCTGAAAGCTCCAGCAAAGACCTGAGGGGACTCTGCACGGTAATCTGCATGATCGGGTCGGAGTCGGCATCGGCCTTTGAAACTGTTGGTGGGTCGGCATCGCGTGGCAGATAGCGCTGTGCTATGGATACCTTGTCTCTCACGTCGTTTGCTGCCGTCTCCATATCGACGCTCAGCTCAAACTCTACGGTGATACGAGAACTTCCCTGGCTACTGCGGCTCACGAGCGAGCGGATACCGGGTATGCCGTTGATATTTTGCTCCAAGGGCTCGGTGATTTGGTTTTCAATGACCTCGGCGTTTGCGCCGGGGTAGGAGACTTGTACCGTGATGATGGGGTTGTCCACGCTGGGGTACTCGCGTACCGGCAGGTTTGTATAGCCGATCAGCCCAAAGATGATGATGATCAACACCATCACTGTGGCCAATACCGGTCGTTTGATGCTCAGTTCGGAAAAGTTCATTTTTTTATCATTCTGCGCTGTTTGGAACCATTCGGTCTATTCTTACCGGCATACCGCTGCGAAGCTGCATCACACCGGTAGTCAGCAGGGTGTCTCCCACGGAGAGGCCACTGACGACCTCCACAGAGGAGGAGGTGCGCATGCCGGTGATAATCTCCACCTCCCTGGCTTTTCCATTTTCATAGACATAGGTGATGTCGCGGCCCATCTCCTTCACGGTGGAGATGGAGGGAATCACGATGGCGTTATCGATCTGATCGAGCTTGATGCGGATTGAAGCAGACTGACCCGGCTTGATCCTGCCGTCGGCATTTGCATATCGTGCCCTGGCAAAGAGACTGAGTGTCCGTACATCGAGGCGCGTCTCCACTGCGTAGACCGATGCGTTGTATACTTCCAGGTCGTTCTCCACCGTGAAGGCGATCTCCGTACCTGGTTTGATCCTGTTCACGAAGTTCTGGGTGAGGGAGAACTCAATCTTCAGGGGGGATATTTTTGTTAAGTTGGCAACTACCACATTGGGTGAGGCATAGGCTCCCTCGCTCACCTGTCGCAAGCCGATCATGCCACTGAAGGGCGCTCGCAACTCTGTCTGCCGTATGCGCGACTTTACCAGCTCCATATCGGCTTTTAATGTCTCCAGCTGGGTGAACACTGATTGATAGGTTTCCTGGCTGATGGCATCTTTTTCGAGCAGGGTCTGCTGCCTGAACAGACGATCTTCAGCCAGCGGGAGTTGTGCCTCCAGCTTCCGGAGTTCAGCCTGCAGGGGGGCATCGTTTACTTTGGCCAACAGGTCGTCCTGCTGTACATAGGTCCCTTCCTGGAAATAAATATGGGTGATCTTTCCCGACGACTCAAACGTCAGATCCACCTCCTCATCGGGGAGCAGGACACCCGTGATTCGAAACAGGTTATTCAGTGTCTGGGGTTGCAGAATGGTGGCGTTGACTACCAGCTCCAACCTGTTGGTTCCTTCGGTCGGGGCACGCTGAACAGAAGCACCATCGGAGTCGCCTGAAGCAAACAGCTCCTTGATCCTGGGGAAGAAAGCCATTCCCAGAATCAACAGGGCGATGGAGCCAATAACAATGATTTTGCTCTTTTTAGTCATGTCGATGAAACAAATTTGCCCAAATTTAACGATTTAAAACCGACCGAACGGAGTTATGTTAGTCTATTTTAGGTTTTTTAGGGTTACTTATCGACAAATCGTACAAAATAACCGACGAACAGGGCTGAGAGAATGATTTTAATAACTAATTTTACGATTCAATTTAATCAATGAAACGAGCATCATAATCACAAATAAGAACATGATAAAACGAGTTCTGTGATACCTTTGATAATAATTAATTTAATCATAAAATAACGATGGATGTAAGAAAACTATCACTATTGATCGCAACCCTTATGTGCTGGATAACTTTCGCTGAAGCCCAGGATTGGGCTAATCTGAATCGTTTCAGAGAGGACAATAAGAAACTTGCCCCAGCCGGGGCAAACGAAGACAGGGTGGTCTTTATGGGCAATTCCATCACCCAGGGGTGGATCAACCGTGTGCCCGATTTTTTTGCCAACCGACCCTATATCAACAGGGGTATAGGTGGCCAGACCACACCCCAGATGATGCTTCGTTTCAGGCAGGATGTCATCCAACTCCAACCGAAGGTAGTGGTGATCCTGGCCGGCACAAATGACATTGCAGGCAATACAGGTCCCTCTACCCTGGAGATGATCGAAGACAATATTTACTCTATGACAGAGCTGGCACAGGCTCACGGCATTCAGGTAGTGCTTTGCTCGATATTGCCGGCATACGACTATCCCTGGCGTACCGGACTGGAGCCAGCGCCGAAGATTGTGGAATTGAACAAACGCTTTAAGCAGTATGCCGACACACACGGAGCAGTTTATTGCGATTTCTTTACCGCCATGGCAGACGAGCGTGATGGCCTCCCCAAAGAACTATCTGAAGACGGCGTACATCCCAACCTCGCAGGTTATGCGATCATGGGGCCCATCGTGGAGAAAGCCATCGCACGAGCTCTGATGATAGGGAAAACCGGTAAATAGCGGTTTACTCCAAAAATCGGTAAGCGTCTGCATTTTTCAGTCCCGCCACGGAATAGTAAGTAGTCAGATCGCCTCGGATATAGACATGCCTATTGATGTTCGTGGGGTTATCTGCGATGTTTAGGGCCTTTTTCATCGCAGTTGCAGTAAAATTCACCGGAATCATATTACTGATCACTGTCTCGTTCATTTTGTCGGCCAGGGCAATATTGGTTTTGACCTGGCCGGTGGTATCGTTCACAAACTTATTGATTGATTTATTGAAAGCACCCACTATGTATCCTTTTACCCATACATCGTTTTTCCCCTGTGCCTCAATTGCCTGTGCTACGGTGTAGGGATTGCTGATCGACCCTTTTATTGCTGGAGGAGCAGTCTTAGTACGATAGGCAGTGAACGTTTCGGTAGGTGGTGTGATCCAGGGAATGATGTCACCGGGTTCAATATTGGCTTTCGCCTCCTCTTCCTCCTCAGTATAGAGTGTAGCATTCAGGTTGTACAGGGTGGATGATGCTAATGGGTTCGCTGTGATATTTTCTGGCAGCGACGAGTGATAGACCTGTTCATTGTCGCCGACCACAAACCACAATTTACTATCAGACAGGTCGCTCCCCGGTAACAAAATCACTTCTGCCACCGTGCCGTCACTGTTGATACCCAAAGCGATGTCTTCGGTTTCCGGAGAACTGGTAAGGGTGCCGTTCACTAGGTTGAATGATGCTTTGGTGGGTACGTTGGTGAGAATAACCGAGAGCTCACTTAGATCAATGTTTTGATAATGTGCAATTTGTAGCATAATTTTCGAGAGCTGGTGTGAGAAAATCATGTTCACACTAGGATTGGTCATGTTTGTGACAGTCACATTGTCTGCATACATGAGATCGAGAGCAGCCTGATTCCATTGCACAGTGAGATCAATTGGGAAGGTAAAGTCGGTTAACTCCTCTCTGTAGGGATAATAGGCGATGAAATCGACGTCTGAACCGTTAAACGGCAGATAAATTGTCTGCGGTTCGTTTTTGGGTGTAAAAATACCGGTTTCATCATACCGATAATGCACGTTCTTAGCCAGTGCTGTGCTGTTAAGGGGTACACCTGACTTGATCATATAAATGCCAATGCCATCTCCTTTCTCCCATGTGGATCCCGAAAGACGTGTCTTCATTTCTTCAATATCTGCTGTCACTTTGATGATTTTGGTTGCCCGAGCTGGGTTAATGGTTTCTCCTTCGCACGCTAAAAAGAAGAGACAGATTAGCGGCAAAATTAAAAAAAGATGTTTTATCATGCTGATAATTATTTTATTAAAAGAAAAATAAAGAATAAAAACTTTCCCGATGATTCTGCTTGGACAGTTAGTGGGATTTCAAATAATGAAATGGTATAACAAAAATTGACAATCAAACAGAATGTCTTCCTTCACATTACGCGCGTTGCATGCCGATACATTTGTGACAAAATCACCAATTTACACCAATTTCGGTGACGGCGTCAATCGGATTATGCAAAATTTGATAAATAAAAATTAAGAAGCAATCTATTTAATATAAAGTATTTAAAAAAATCAGTTTATTTTGTTAATTTGTATTTAATGCAAATAAAGTTCTTCGGAAATATAATTATTTCACAAGGTGGAAGATCTGCACAAAAAGGGCTGGGCACTGGCGGTGATGAGATATTTGTTGGAAAAAGGGATGTTACACGTTAAATGCATGACGGTTACCGGGCAAGCTATCACCTAAAATCTAACGGCTATTCCCAATCTCGATTTTGAGGGGCAGGATATCATTCATTCACTTGAAAAGTCGCTAAAACCAACCGGACGGGATTGCAAATGACGGTGTCAGAGCGGGCGATGTGGTGGTGATCAGGAATGAGGATTACCTACTTCTACCATCTTTGTTGCGGGGTAGGGTAGCTCGGTCGCCTATTGACTGACGGGCCGTTTCAGTGGCGGTAACCATGAGTTTGTGGTGGCGCATATCAACCCGGAAGCATTTGGGGGATTGATATACTGGTGGAGGATGACAATCTTATTATGATTGATGCGGAGAACAACAGCATCGACGTGAAAATAAGTAACGAAGTGATTTCACGGCAACACGCTTCCTAGATAAAGCCCTCGCTGCACGAAAAAAGGCATCCTCTACAAGTATGCTAAACTGGTAAAGGATGCCTCTCAAGGATGTGTGACTGAAGAATACTGAAAATCAGAGTTTTCCGAGTAAACGGTATGTTCCCGATCCCAATTCAATCTCAGTGCAGGTATCCGCTTGGGTGACGCTTCTCACACCTTCACCTTCTGGTGTGGTGATGTGCATTTCCTGGGGCAGTCTGACGATGGCTGACGTGTTGGCGGGAATGGATATTTCCCAGTCAAAGGTATCATTTTTTTTGGACCATTCACTTTTTATCTCTCCATACACGGAGTTATAGGATGCTTTTACATGCGATAGTCCTTCTGGAAAACGGGGTTCCATCAATAGCTTCTTGTAAGCCACACTACCAGGATGGTTTTTAATGCCGGCCAAATCTTCGTAATACCAGATAAGTAGGTCTCCGAGCAGCATCACGTGATTCGCCGAGTTCATGGCGGGATCTGCCGTGTCGCCATTCCAGAGTTCCCAAATGGTGGTGGCACCTTTTTCAATCATATAGCCCCAGCTGGGGTAGGTGGTGTTTGTGGCAATTTTATATGCCAGATCCACATTGCCGTGTTGGGTGAGGCCTCGCATCAGCTGCTGGATGCCTAGCACGCCGGTGCTGACATGGCCACTGAAATCGACCTCTGTCTTTTGTACTATATTTTCAAAAAGGGCTTTTTCATATCCTTCCGGTACCAGTCCCAACTGCAGCGAGAGGATGTTAGCAGTCACGGTGTTGTTATCGTATCGGGCAGAATCTGCATTGAAATAAGTACGGTTGTAGGCATCCTTGATTTTTCCGGCCAAATCCTGGTATCCCGCTATGTCGTCTTGGTTACCAGTGAGCTCTGCAAATTCAACCATCAGGTTCAGCAGACTGTAATACATGGTGGTACTCAGCACCGCTCCTGCGGTCTTACGCGACGGATCCTGGGAGTGAATTAGTTCTTGTGATTCGGGTGGCATACACCAGTCGCCGTAGGTATCTTTCGTGAGGATGTAATCCTGCATTGACACCTGCTGAATTCGCTCCAGATAATGTTTCATCGCTGCATAATGCCGAAAGATGGGTGTTGTGTTACCATACTGGTGCCACAACATCTTAGCTCCGTAGAACCACGCTGCCGGCCAGGTCACATCGTCGTTGTATATAGTCCAGTATCGGGGCGAGACCACCGAGATGCTTCCCTCTGGACTTTGTGAATCTTCAATATCCTGCAGCCATTTTGCATAGAGATGAGCATTGTTAAAGACAAATGCTTCGCCGAAGCATCCTGTAGCACGGTCGCCCAGCCATCCCTGTCGTTCGTCGCGCTGGGGGCAGTCGGTAGGCATACCCCGGTAGTTACCACGAATACCCCAATAAGCGTTTTTAAATGTCTGGTTAATGATGGTGTCGTTCGTTTCAAACTGACCAGTTGTCTCCATTTGGTCGTAAATAACTTTTCCGGTAAAGTACTGCAATTCTGGTTTTTCTGTTAACCCACTGATCTCCACGAAGCGGAAACCATGGTAAACAAACGACGGTTCCCAATCAAAGGTTCCGTCTGCGGAGGGAATGTACCGGTCAGTCACCTTTGCACCGCGTAAGTTGGCGAGATAAAGAGTGCTGTCGGGGTTTAGCAGTTCCGCAAAGCGGAAGCTGACGGGTTGATCTTTTTTTCCCTTTAGGTTGGCTGTATGCAGCCAGCCCACCATGTTCTGTCCCATGTCGAGGATGTACCTTCCGTCGGCAAGTTCAGTGATCCCCACAGGTTTGATCTCTTCCATGACCCTGATATTGGGATTGGGCTGTGCTGTGAGCAAACCTCCGGGCTCTGTCATCAGATCGACTGGCTGCCACTGGCTGTCGTCGAATTTTACCTTGTTCCAATTGTCCATTTCCAGGCGTGCATCATACTCTTCCCCATCGAACTCATTGTTGGCAATGATGGGACCTTTGGAAGTTATCTTCCAGGATGCATCGCTCAAAATGAGCTCCGTTGTGCCGTCGCCATACTCTAGCTCCAACTGCGCCAGCAGACGTGGAAGTCCAAAGACCTGTGTGACCGACTCCCTCATACCGAAATAGCGTCCGTTGCCCAGCTTCACGGCGAGCAAGTTATCGCCTTTTTTTGCCAGCGATGTGACATCGTACACATTGTAGTAAACCCTTTCCGGATACCAGGAAACAGTAGGCGCAAAAACGTCGTCAGACACTTTCTCTCCGTTCAGGTAAGCTTTATAATTGCCGAGGCCGGAAATGTAGAGCATGGCTCGTTTTACCTGCTTATCTGCAGAGAAGGGCTTTCGCAGGTACCTGGCAGCCAGCCTTGTGTTTCCTTTCATTGTCTCATCCTGGTTGGAGAGTGAATCCTCACCGATCCATTGTGCTTGCCACTCTGCATTGTCTAGGATGGCCATGCTCCAGTATCCGGTTTCACTCCAGGCTGTTTCTCCCTTGTTGGTGGTCACTTTCACACGCCAGAAGAAGGATTTGCGCGATTGAAGTTCCTCACCGGCATAAGGTATAAGAACCGACAGGTCGCTTTCGATAATACCGGAGTTCCACAGCAGGTTCTGTTCTTTTTTCAGATCATTTTCAGAACCCGCAACCTGAATCTGGTAGCTTTGCTGCACCACATCGGACAATGCTGATCTGATCTGCCATGAGAAGCGTGGATGGGTGATAGCCACGCCATTCGGATTTTCCTGCATTTCCACTCTCAGGGAGGTTACTTCTGTTTGTGCATTCCCGCATCCTGCCATCATCACGACAAACAGGAAGCCGATTAATAAGTAAATGTTCTTCATACGATTTTTTTTTATTGTTTACGCTGTTTTTCTTTTATAGTACCTGAATTATTGTGATTGAATAAATTATGCTGTAAGGAAAACGGTTTTCAATTTGAAAATTGATAAGTTCCTGCATCAATCTCAAACAAAATATATCCTTTCTTTTTATCCTTCCGTCTTGACAGACCGGAATCCTCCTTCACCTTTTTACCTGCTTCATCGGGAAACCAGACCGTAGCGCGGCAGTTGGGGGGGACGGTTACCTTCATTGTCAATCTCCCGTTGGTGCGTTCCCACGAGGAGCGGATAACACCCGCCGGTGAGTCGAAGTCGGCACGGGCCCACGAAACCTGCGATTCGGTCAGTTGGGGTATCCGGATGTGAAAATTCCGGTATCCCGATGTCCCGGTAGCTTGCCTGATACCTGCCACCCCATCCACATACCATGCCCCGGGATAGAGGTAGGAACTGTGCAGGAGGGAGTGTCCCGGGAGATCTTTTTCCCACATCTCCCACATGGTGGTAGCACCCTGCTCCCGCATATAACCCCAACTGGGATAGGTAGATTGAGAGGTCATGTCGTAGATCAGGTCATCACGACCCTCTTCCCGCAACACTTTAAAGAGCATGGTTCCCCCGGTAATGCCCACATCGATGTGTCCCTCCCGCTGGATGCGTATTTCATTTTCCAGACTCTTCATCACCCGTGGGCGCACTGCTGCTGGCATGATGTCGCCGTAAAGTGCTGCAGCCAAACTTCGCATGGACTGATCAGCATAGTTGGCTTCTTCTTCGTGGAAATATTTTGCGTGAATGGCTTTTGCAGCTTTTTCTGCTTGCAGTGTCCAGTGCTTTGCTTCTGCATCTTTCCCGATTATCCTGGCGATCTGAGCAGCTGTTTTCAGATTATAGACCCAGTAACAGTTATTAAAAAAGAGGTTTTCATCGGAGTAATTGTTCATTCCTGCGGCGGTTGCACCCGGCCAAAGCCAGTCACCCAGAAAATCCCATTGTCCGCCATACCGTTTCAGCATGTTGTTTTCAACGTGCGAATCCAGAAAAGCCAACCAACCTCTGATCATGTCAAAATTCTCTTTTAGCACATCCTTATCGCCGTGATATTGATACATAAACCAGGGAAGCGTGACTACGATGCCGCCCCAAGCAGGTCCCCCGCCACCGTGATATGTGGGGGCTGTCTGCGGCAGGATGCCTCCACCCAGATGACGGCCACTGCCTTCCTGTTTGCGTGCCCAGTTGGGATCGTTCATGTTGCCCACCATCGGCTCGGTGCCCTGAACATCGCGCCAGTCCTCCAGCCACTTGCTGTAAAAAGCACCCAGCTTGTAGTTGAGCAACCCGGTTTCAGAGGTGGCATGTGCATCGCCTCCATAACCAAATCGCTCCCGCTGAGGGCAGTCGACGATATATCCACCGAGCGACAAATTCTCAAAGGTCCATTTTACGGTGTTATAGATCCAGTTCTGCAGTGAATCGGAGCATGCAAAAGTAGTTGCATCACCAAAACCAGTGCGAACCATCCACCCTTTGATATCCTCTTTGCGCGGAGGAGATGACACACCTTTGATGGTAATCCACCGGCCCGACATGTAGTTAAACCGGTTCTGAAAAAGACCTTCCCCCGAAGGCCCCATCACATAGGCACTCTGCAGGTTGAAGGTCATCTCTTCCTGCGCTCTTTCGGAATATCGAAAACGGATAGTATCCCCGGGATTGCCCTTCACCCTGATTGCTGTTATTCCGGCAAAGTTAACACCCATGTCCACGCGATAGGAACCATCGGGCCGACTTTCTATGTCGACCGGTTTGATTTCGTCCATCATCCTATTGGTTTCAACCTGTTGGGCCGATAAGGTGAGAGCAGGTGTAAAGGATGTGGCGTGTTGCCAGGTGCGGTCGTCGAACCCGGTCAGATTCCACTCTATCACTTCCTTATTTGCATCCCATATCTCTCCTCCGTAGCCGCCTACACCAAATCCCCAGTTGCCTATCAGCATATTGGGACTGGGGTGGGTTCTCCAACTTTCGTCAGTGACGATGCGGTTTATTCTTTCTCCTTTTTCATTCCAGAGATCAGCTTGTGCGATGACGATGGGTGTGCGCGGCTTATCAGGGGTAGCGTAGGGCGCATAAATGGACCAGGCTGTTCCCAGCCAGAGCGCGATGACATTCTCTCCACGCTGCATTGCCGGGGCAATATCATAGGCGATGTAACGAGCCCGTTTGGTATGATCGGTGACGGCAGGTGCAAACAGGTGATTACCTATTTTCTGTCCGTTTACATAGACCTCGTGATAACCCACCGATGCCACAAAGAGGGTTGCTTTTGCCGGCTTCTCGTTTAAGTGGACTGTCTTCCTGAACCAGGGGTCGGACATCTTGTTGGCTCCTTTCGCTGGATTATATGCTTCTCCCGTGCCAATCCACTTCGCCGTCCACTCATCCTGTGAAAAAAGACCGGTACTCCACTCAGCTGCCTCGCTGGAACCTGATTCATATTCCTTTTCATCTTTTACCGACACCTTCCAGTAGTATCGACGATCAGATTGCAACGGTTTACCGTTATATTTGATTAGCTGCATGGCATCCGACGGTATCCAGCCTGAGTCCCACATATCGCCGCGATGGCTGTCGAGTTGCTGCCGTGAGTCGGCGACCAGAATCCGATAAGCTGTTTGGCGCTGACCATGGGCAGCCTCATTTGTTGCTTGCAGTTTCCAACTAAAACGGGGTGCTTTCACATCCAGCCCGGTGGGACGGGTCAGATACTCACAGGTGAGTTCTATCGGCGCAATGCTGCAGGCTTCGGTGTTGCCCTGTGTAATTGCACAAAGAGTAGCGGAGATGATCAGCATACACAGGATGCTTGTTGTTCTTGTTCTCATTGTCATTAATTAATTTTTAGGGTTGTATAATTGGGGCATCCATACCCTGAAGAAGGGAAATCCGTTTCTTGTGTTTCCAGCCGATGCATAATCGCAAAAATCTATCGTTACTTGTTTGGCTCCTTGTTCTGTGTAAGATTCGGGAATAAAATCGGCGGAAAAAAGCATCCACATGTTTGGGTCAGATGGTTTCCGGGACATCACATCAATAGTCCCGTCTTCATTCAGTACCGGAGCCAGGATCGCTTCAAGCGCAGGATCACCAAGCCTCTCATCCCTGGCTAGCAGGATTGGTCCTCGTGTGACGGCTACAAATTGTGGCTGGTCACCCATTCTGTGTAACTTCCCCTTCATTTCAAATTCCACTGAAATCAGGTCGTTGTTTTTCCAGTCACGGGTCAATCTCAGGTAGTCGCCCGGTGTTACCTTTTCTGGTGTCATCCCGTTTACAGATACGATGGAGGAGCTACTCCATGCAGGAATCCGTAAGGCAATCTCCATTTGCTCATTTTTGAGCAACTCCAGTTTAATATCGATCTTGCCCGACTGCGGATAGTCGGTTTTCTGGACTACCCGGATAGTTTGTTCGCCAGGGGTTTGGAGCTGGTAAGTGCCATCAATATAAAAATTGAGCGAGATACCCTGTTCTGACTGCATCACACAGGTGTGGGGGATTGTGAAAAGTCCCCTCGGCCCACTTGCATTGCAGCAGTTGAGGCCCATGCCACACTGCTCCGATCCTTCCAACCGCTGTCCGGCAAGGGGGGTATATTTAGCCCAGTCGGAGCCATCGGGGCGCATAGCCCCCAATAGTGCATTATAAAGGGTTTGTTCAATCGCATCGGCATACTTCGCTTCCCCTGTCAGGCGTAGCAGCTGCTGGTTGAATTTGATCCAGGTGACGGTGACACAGGTTTCCTGATAATGTGCGATGGGCATGGTTTGCTTCTTTTTTCCCGAAAACCAGGCTTCCATCGCGGAGCCGGAGCCGGCAATATTTATTTCACTCTCTGCTATGCTTTGCCATGTTTGTTCGGCCGCCGTTTTATACTCCTTTTTTCCTGTTATCCGGTACAACTCTAACAGTCCCTCATAGCAGGACATCATTTCGTAGGCTTTCTGTCCCTGCTCCCATCCGTACCAGTTTTTTTCTGGTTTGGGAAAGCGTTTTCCCACAGGAACAGCAGCCTTGGATATTAATTGAGGGCCCTCCGGTGTTTCCCATTGCCGGACAATCTCTTCGGCGAACGCCAGATACTTTTGATTTTCTGTTCGGTTGTAGAGCTGACAAATAGGCTCCAACACCGATGAGGCAGCCATACCCCGATGGTTTCCCATCTGGACTATGTGGGCATGTTGCTCCCCGAGTTCCTGAATGAGGAAGTCGGCTTCTTTGGTGGCTGCCTCCAGTGCTTTTTTATCTTTTGTGAGGTCATAGTAGGCGATCAAGCCGAGCATGCAGTATTTTCTGCCCCAGATATCCCATGCTTTCAACCGGCTTTCCGGCGCGTAGTTTCCAATATAACCGTCGGGTGTTTGGGTTGCCATCAGCCCCTCTGCGGCGCTTTTTAGCTTTGTTCGAAGCGAGGGAGAGGGGTTGTATTGGTATGCAAGTGCTGCAGAAGTGAACCATTTTCCCCAAAACTCACCCTGCCAACAGCTGTGTTCATCCCGTACTGTAAATGGCTCAACGAGCCTTTCCACATTTTGTGCAAGGATGCGATTGTTGTAGGAAGCATCCAATTTTTCACCCACATAATCATTAATCTCTACATTGGATGATGGGTAAAGTACATCATGTACTCTTTGATGAGGAAGTATTTGTTGTCCGTTTGTTCTCAGACATATGGCAAAAAAAAGCATGAATATTAAATAGGGCTGTTTGGTCATATAATTTATATTTTAAGAGTGTGTGTAATATCTCAACTCCTTTTCAAAATAGACTGAGGGTGTTACATTCAATCATTTTTTGGGGATGATTCATGAGCGGAATAAATATAGACCGGTCCTAATAAACCATATTCTTTGAACGTTGAACCTGCTGCGGGAGCACTGATGGTCCAAGTTTTTCTTTCATTTTCAGGTAAACTGGCATCATATGACAGTCTGTTGAACCAGGTACTTGTCACCTCCACCTCAAGATGGTTGCTGCCTTCTTTGATATGCCTGCTAATGTCCACCTGATAAGGGTAACACCATTTTGTATCTACATATTCTCCGTTAAGATAAACTTTTGCAATCATCTCCACTCGGCCCAGATCCAACATATACTGCATACCCGATTGTTTTTCACGTAAATGAATGTTGTTCGAATAAGATGCTGTTCCTGAAAACGATACACCTTCATCTGAAAAAGGCATGTTTTTCCATGAAGTCAATTTATCCATTTTAATAGACATTGTGTCAACTCCCCAGCCTTTGGGGAAATTTATGAGCCATGGTTGCGTAATCTCTCTCTTTTCGGTTTTGCAAAAATACTCACTCTTTCTTTCTGAACTACTATTTTTGAATACCACGAACAAGGAACTGCCTGCCGATATATTCATGGACAGGTTTGTCTCTTTTTTTGTTTTAATACCCTGTTTTATCTCACGGATGTTTCCCGTTATGGGATCCCATATCTCAGCATATTTCTTATTGCTACGGAATTTTATATTTCCCTGAAAACCTTTTTCAGGAGGCATGGATATAAAATAGAGATCAGCATCGTAGGTCTGACGGTGGTACCAGCGTAAATCATGCGATTCAACCTCGATATCATGTGTAATGTTTTCAGAAATAAGAACATGTTCGATATCAGCAATATATACCTTCCCTTTACCGATACTCCGTACCCTTTGTGAGCCATCACCCCATAGTTCTTGTACCAATTCCTGAAAACGTGCTTTAGAGGATTCTCCACCACTCAGTGTTGCAATATTCAGAGGGGGGGCACCTGTAACAATTGCTCCATCCTTGACCAGGGAGAGAATCTTCTCCAGGGTTTCCGGCACCATTCGCTTGCAATCATGCAGCCATAGTACCCGGTATGTGATGCCTTCAGGTGTGATCAATAGCCCATCTTTTACAGATAGCCTGTTCAACAACACGTCCGGATTGCAATAATCATATCTGAATCCATCAGGGAAATCGAGTAATTGATCCGGTTTATGATTCTGTTCATCACCCAGATACATCAAAACATCCGAAATAGGGCGGCCACACTCAAGCATATAGGTACACCTGGCCAGATAATCGGTAAAGAGTGGCATATGCTGCCACCATGTTTGTAAACGTAAAAAAGGAGTTCCTATCTTAGCCCCAAATGAGGAACCGGGTGGCAGGAAATCTGTTCTGGGATTATGCGTATAAGTATGGAAAACAGGATGAGTAACTCCTTCGGCATAATGTATATCGGCAATATCTTTCAGATAAGCAGGATGCTCATTCCACGTTAAATCGAATGAGGTAAATGCTTCTGCGGCTACTCTTTTTTTACCATACATGTGGGCTGCAGAAACAGCCGGTTTAACCGGTTTGAATTCAAGGCTGCCAACAAACGACTCACTTCTGGGGTGCCAGTACTCACACATCGGTATGTCGGCGTATTTATAGTACTCCAGTATATCACCCGGAAAGATATCACCTGAAGCTGTTTCAAAAGAGAGTCTTAAATCGTTTTTTTTAGCTAAATGGTTCATTTCACCAAAGAAATTCTTCACAAGCAGATCGTTAAGCGTTACACGCCAATCCCGCAGAAACAATGATGTGCTTTCAGGGTTATCTACTACGTATCCAAACAGTGCAGGGAAGATGCTGAAAATTGAGTAACCCCATTTATCCTGAAATATTTTATCGAGCCCGCCTGTCCAGGTTTGTGTTTTACACTCCCAGCTGTCAAGCAGTATGCCATCCAGCATATTATCCTTGAGCACACCATCTCCGTTGATCAACCTGCCAATATAACCATCAAAATTGGCCCTGATCCCAGAAGTACTAAGTTTGGTAGACTCCCAGCCAGTTGCTTCAGGTGGGGCAGGACCGTTTTTCATGCCGGTATTCACATCTCCGATCCTCAATACCGTCCAGTCGCCTTCTGGTACTTTCCAGGTTAGCAATCCCGAGGGATCCATATGCCCAGTAATGTTCACAATTTTTGAGGGATCCACCCATGACTCTTTCGACTGATCAGGATAATCCTCTCTCATGATTCTACGCAAAGTCCATGCTGCTTCAGATTCCCAGTTCTGTTGCCTGGCGGCTGTATAGAAGTTGATATAAGAAAGTGCCATTTCATGTAGGTTACTTATCTCAATCTGATAGTTATCTGTTGTAGCCTCTTTGCATGCAATGGTTACAGACCGGTCGTCCTGCCAGCTTCCAGGAGGCATATTTATACGTGCAATAACCTCTTTGTTGTCCGGTGTGATTGCATAAACAGATACAGTAACATCTGGTGAATAGCACCAGGCGTGGGAAAAAGATTCAACAGGAGGAAATTCCACGGTACGTATTGTAACTTTCTTCGAAAAACGTACATCGATGGTTGTTGGCGCAGATGGGGAAGGGGGTAGCAACACTTTTTTTTGACTGATCAGACAATCTCTGATTGCAGACCCCTTCAGATTACTGGTGACATTTTCAGGTATGAATCTTTCTCCTGTGTCACCTTTAGGCGTGGGAAATGCGATGACGAACAGGTCTTTATAGTTGCGCCACTCATCGTTTGTATTCTTCGGTTTTTCCAGCCTCAAACGAACTGCCTGTCCGCCTAAAATGTCTGTGCGTGAGTAGGTTAGGTGACGCATTGAGTTTTCAGGTTCAATCCATGGGCCACCGGCATAGGACCATCCGGGACAGTTTTGCATATAATAACGGAGGCCCAATCGTTTACACTCTTTCGCAGTCCAGAGAATAAGTTCATCCCACGATTCACTCAATGCTTTAATTTGAAGTGTAACACCCGGCCATTCTCCGCCAAATTGTCCGTGAAATAGGTGAATGCCGGAAAATCCAGCTTGGGATATAGCTTCCAGATCGGCTGTAATTCCCTCTTTCGAAACATTTCCACCGATAAAATGAAACCATGTCTCTGGATAACAAACAATCTCAGGCTTTTTAAATGTCTCTTCTTTTAACTGCTCGAGGCTGTTCAGTTGTTCTTGCAGACTTCCTGAACTGATCAGAAACTCCACATCATATTTTCCGCTTTTTAGTTCTTTCTGATGGATTGTTGCGGACATCACTTCCCCGTTAATCACCATTTCTTTTGTACCCACCGGATTTTGCAGGATTGCTGTTGAGCCGACAGGCACACTGACGTCCATTTTCATTTTTCCGTCATGAAGTTCCCAGTTCACTTCAATCTTTCCGTAAGGAGTATCCTGTGATGTCCTTGCCCAGGTTACTCCGTCCGGAATTTGCGGTTGTATAATGAATTTTCTATATGCCGGTTCCCCTTTAATTGTCCTGATCCCTCCAACAACCTGATAGAACCACTGTCCCACTCCGTTATAACAGTTGTGAATCCTGCTCCTGTCTCCGTTCCAATGTTCCCAGGTGGTGGTGGCTCCATTTTTCAGCATGTGAAGATAACCGGGATAGGTTTCTTTTTTGAGCATGGAGTAGATAAAATCGGGTTGATTTGCCGTGGCCGCCCATTCCATCATCACCGGGATACCCACAAGTCCGGTATTCAGATGTCCGTCAAACTCCTTTTCTGTTTTTTCTATCAACCTTTTTGTAAGGTCATGCCGAAGAGGTACAGGCGTCACTCCGGCCAGCATCGGAAAGATCATATCTATCTGTGATCCGGTAGCGTAGTAGCCCTTTGCTTCGTTATAAAAGATGTGATGAATTTTGTTGTTAAGCTGGGTTCTGAGTTCAGTATATTTTTTTTGATCTTCCTGCTTTCCCAACACAGCTGCAATATCTGCCATCTGGCCAAGGCAAACCGATATGTAGCAGTTGCTGACCAGATCGACCGATCGTTCGTCTTCGTGGTTGGGGTCTCCCACACCCTCTGGTGTTGCCCAGTCTCCCAAATACCAGTTTCGGTAATCGGTGTCGGGCCATTTTTTTAGTAACCCTTCAACGCTGTGCTTTTCCACGTATCCTAGCCATTGCTGCATCACCGGATAATATTGTTCCAGCAAACGAATGTCACCATACTGTTGATAGCTGTTCCAGGAGGCTGAAATGAGGAAACCACACCAATAGGGTCCTCCTCCTGCCTTGTAGGGATTAGGTGCCGTATGGGGCATCCCCCCGTCTTCACGGATCACATCACCCCATGCCTGCAGCCAGTTTGCATAAAGCGGTGCCAGGTTGAACATGGTCTGAGCGGTTACTGTTGATGCGTTGCCATCACCACCGTACCCCAGTCTTTCAAGTTGTGGACAATCAACTAAATATCCTCCAATGGCTACATTCCGTAGCGTATAGGAAATCATGTCGTGAATACGATTGAGATCATCATCGGACGAGACAAAGGTGGAGGTGGTTTTAAAATTTGTGTGGATAAAGTGCGCCTTTACCTTGTTGATTAGTGGTTTCTGTCTCAGGTTTGAAATTTTGACGTATCTGAATCCGTGATAGTTAAATTTATTGATAAAAAGCTCCGTGCCATGTCCTGAAGCGATATATCGGTCTATCTGCCCCTGATCTGCTATTGTGCCATCATCCTTCAGATGGTCGGCGTATCTCATCACAATCTCCTGTCCCTTCTTCAGGGAAGGAAAAGTTATTTCAAACCATCCGGTGATTGTTTTTCCCATGTCAATCAATAGGGTGGAGTCATTCAGCTTATCTATCAAAATCGGGTTGATGGTTTCTTTTATTCGATTGGGCTCAACCATTTGGGAGCTTACGGCATGAGGGGGGATCTCCACGATGGATGCAGTGCGCCATTGGAATTCATCGGGTGCTTTGAGAACCTGGTTTCTTGTTTCCAGATTACCGGTGACAGTCTCCCCCCCGTAGTGGTTCGATCTCCAGTTGTCGATGCGTTCATATTCACTCTTGCGGGTAGTCCATGATTCATCTGTTACACAGACGATGTTGGAGCTGCCTCTGAACACTTTTTCCAGTTGTGCTTTGCATACAGGCCCGTTTCCAGCCACACCCGGCAATCCTTCGGTGTACCAACCACTGCCTAGCCAGATGATCAGATTATTTGGTCCTTTTTCAATAAAATCAGTTACATCGTACGTGTTTATGAGAGAGCGTTTGTTGAATTGTGAGACAGCAGGAGCCAACACCTGATTGCCCACTTTCAGGCCATTCACATATACTTCATGATAACCCAGAGAGTTGATGTGCAACAGGAAAGTCTCTCCTTTATTCATTTTTTCAACCCGAAACGCTTTTTTGAATTGGGGGCACACCTGAAAACCGTTGTCGTTTTGCCTGTCTGTCTCTTCTGGACAACCAATAAAGGAGGCCGACCAGTCAGTTGGTTGTAACAGACCTATACCAAATTTTGCTGGTTTGCTCCAGTCTGAGACCCGATCATCTTCATCCCAAACCCTTATTTTCCAGTATAAAAGTTGACCAGTCTCGAGTTTATCACCAGCATATTTGATGAGAATGCTCTCCGAAGAGGATATTTTCCCTGAGTCCCACCGATCTGCTTTTTTTTCTGATAGCCTGTCCGGTTCAGTTGCCACAACAATCTGGTATGCTGTTTGTGATGCCCCCTGCCGATCACTGCTATTTTTCCAACTGAAACGGGGATGAATGGTGTTCACCGCCAGCGGGTCATACAGATTCTCACACTGTAAATCACTCACAATCATCCGATCGCTTAATGTGCCGCTCACATTGAACAGAATGATCATTCCCGTGCAAAGCCAGTTCCAGAGTTTGTTGAATTTCATGATCTTTTTTATTGATTTTGCCTACATCATTGCTGATTAATCACGAAGGTATGCTTCCCAGACTGTAGCTGGATTTTTTTACTTCTTTTGTGTGCTGATCTTTCTATCAATGGATCCGAGACGATCTCTGCATTTTCTGGCAGAAAGAAGGTTGCATGGCTATTTGCTGGAATGACCAACTGATAGATCACCCGATTATTTTCCCATTTCCAGCTCGATTTAATCAAACCATAGGGCGATTTGTATGCTGCACTGAAATGTTCCAGATTTTTCTCAAAATGGGGTCTCAGAATGATGTGCCTGAAACCCGGTTGTTCTACGTCGGGATAAATGCCACCCAAGCCCTTGAAGAACCAAGCGCCGATCTCGCCAAACATCATGTGGTTATCCGAAATATCTCGCTTGGCATTCAAGTCCCAATTTTCCAGCAAAGTGGTGGCTCCGTTTACGATCCACCAGCCCCATGAAGGATACGTGTCTTGTACCGCCACTTTGTAGGCCACCTCGGGGTAGCCATTTTCGCTTAGGGCATTCAGCAGTGCCTTGGCTCCTAACACTCCCACGTCGAGGTGAAAACCGTTCTCTTCTACTTTTTTGGCCAGGTTTGAAGCGACTTTGGCAATCATCTCTTCTGGAACTACCTTCCATTGAAGCGGGACACTCAGCTCAGTTTGTGTTCCACTGGCATAGATACCTGTCTCTCGATTCAGAAATTTTTCGTTGATTGCATTTTTGATCTTTTCAGCCAGTGCTGTGTAATGCAGGTGATCAGTCTCTTTGCCGAACAACTTTGCTGCCCGCGCCAGAATGGTAGCATCTACGAAAAAATAAACCGAAGAAGTCAGTTGCAGATTTGAGTGCGACTTTACCGGCACCCAGTCGCCCCGTCCCCAGGA
>DHTF01000016.1 GCA_002411515.1 Proteiniphilum sp. UBA5267
CATGCTGTTTCGCTACGTGCCGGTGATGCATCCTCCCATGTTTCACCCATGCGGCTGCATAACCTGCAGGTAGAGATACACTAACCTGTTTACACTTGTTAGTTTTCACAATTTTATTTTTTGTATCTCTTTGTGTATCTTTGCACCCTAAAATCACAGCATAACGGCTTCCTGAATGTCTATGAAGGAGCCATGCAATAAACTGACTGTCAATGAAACCACTTTTTATACATTATCCAAAGTGTAGCACTTGCCGCAAGGCGGCCAAATGGCTGGAAGTTCACGGAGTTGAGGTTTCGGCAAGGCACATTGTAGAGGAGAATCCCAAAAAAGAAGAACTCTCCGAATGGATCAATAAGAGTGGCCTGCCCATCAGCCGTTTTTTCAATTCTTCCGGCATGATATACAAGGACCAGAACTTGAAAGAGAAGGTAAAGAGTGCATCCGATAATGAACTGCTCGATCTGTTGGCCTCAAATGGAATGGTGGTGAAAAGACCCATCGTTGTGGCAGATGACTTTGTGCTGGTAGGTTTCAACGAGAAAGAGTGGATGGAGAAGCTTGGCTGATCGTCAGCAGTCGAGGTTATCGTGGAGTAATTGATTTAAACAGAATCGAATGAAAATTGCCCATATTGAATTTC
Organism: Proteiniphilum sp. UBA5267; assembly: GCA_002411515.1. Taxonomy (GTDB): domain Bacteria; phylum Bacteroidota; class Bacteroidia; order Bacteroidales; family Dysgonomonadaceae; genus Proteiniphilum. Next base: position 644 of record DHTF01000016.1, read on the forward strand.
CGGAAAGGCCGGTATTTCTTGCCCCGATGGAAGATGTGACTGATATTGGTTTCAGGCTGCTTTGCAGGCAGTTCGGGGCCGATATGGTCTATACTGAATTCATTTCCAGCGATGCTCTTATTCGCGATATCAAAAAGACTAAGCGGAAAATATTTTTTAGTGAGGAGGAGCGCCCTATCGGCACTCAGATATATGGCAGTGATCCCGATGCGATGGTAGAAGCTGCCAGAATCTGTGAAGAGGCCGATCCCGATCTGATCGACATCAACTTCGGATGCCCTGTGAGGAAAATAGCCGGCAAGGGAGCGGGGTCTGGCATGATGCGTACGCCCGATGTGATGCTGGATATTACCCGGAAAGTGGTAAAAGCGGTGAAGAAGCCGGTGACAGTGAAGACCCGACTGGGATGGGACGATAACTCGAAGATCATCGTGGAGCTGGCTGAGCAGCTACAGGATTGTGGTATTGCAGCACTTACCCTGCATGGTCGCACCCGCGCACAGATGTATAAAGGGGAAGCCGACTGGTCACTGATTGGAGCTGTGAAGAACAATCCCCGGATGCATATCCCCATCATTGGCAACGGTGATGTAACCACCCCTGAGATGACAAAACAACGGTTTGAAGAGACAGGAGTGGATGCAGTAATGATTGGTCGCGGCAGCATTGGGCAGCCCTGGATATTCCGGGAGGTGAAACATTTTTTGGAAACCGGAAAGCATGCCCCGAAGGAATCGTTTGGCTGGTATCTCGACGTATTAAAAAAACAGGTACAGGAAAGCGTAAATCGGCTGGACGAAGTACGTGGCATCCTGCATATGCGTCGTCATATAGCGGCAACACCCCTTTTTAAGGGTATACCTGATTTCAAACCGACCCGCATTGCCATGTTGAAGGCGGCGTCAATCGAGGAATTGTTTGCCATAATGGACAGTGTGGAAAATGCTGTTTTTTCTCCGGCCGAACCGTAGAATACGGTTTAACTATGGCATCAATTTTTATTTTTATGCTATCTTTGTTTGCTGGGTAAAAGGGAATGAAAATTAACACCAAAATACGATACGGGCTAAGGACAATGATTGAGATTGCCGATTGTCAGAGTTCTGAAGGTATCCTTCAAAAAGATATCTCGCAGAATCAACAGATCTCGGTCAAATATCTCGATTATATTATCAGTGCTCTTAAACTGAAGGGACTGATAAGAAATGTAGGTGGAAGAGGAAGCGGTTACGTACTCGCCCGGCCCGCTGAGCAGATTACCATGCTGGATATTTATACGGCATTTGAATCTATTCTCGTGGTACAATGTATTTCAGATGAATCTTTTTGCGAACGATCAACGCTGTGTTGCAAAGCAAATCTTTACTGGAAACTTTTTCACAAGCAATTTGTTGAAATGCTTGCTGGTAGGAATCTGGAACAGATTATGCAGGAAACGAAAGAAGATTGTGCATTGTGTGATTAGTTTTTTTTTGTACGCAATCCTATTAAAACTATAGTATAGATATTTTGTTATAGTTAGTAGTTTGACTAACTTACAATATGAAGGGGAGTTTGATTGAATATGTACCAAACCGGATCATTCTTTCCATTTTTCATGTAGCATAAGCTATAATCCCAGCAAAAATATAGGAATACTAAGATTATTAATAAACTATTTACATTTAATTATGAAAACGATTTTATTGAACAGACGAACTGCATTGGTGCTCATGTGCATGTTTTTCACGGCAGGCATGCTGGTTCATGCCCAAACTCTTGCCATCAAATCTTCTACGGTAACCATTAATGGAGAGACAAATGTGAATCACGATTTTGCAATAAAAGCGACCGAGGTGAACGGCAAAATGACCGTGGCCAACAATCGTCCACAGACACTGACAGTGGAAATACCCGTCCGCTCTCTAATCAGCGGAGAAAAGCTGATGGACAAGAAGACACACGAAGCATTTAATGAGCCGAAGAACCCGAAAATCCTTTTTCAGATGACCGAATTAAAGTCTGTTCAGGTGAACGGTGATCAAATCGCTGTGACAGTCACAGGGGATCTTTCGCTGAAGGGAGCCACCAATAAAGTAACGCTAAAAGCAGATGGAAAAGAAGTGAGCCCCGGTGTATATACATTTCAGGGAGCGTTACCTATAAAGATGAGCGACTATGGGATGAAAGCACCCACTGCCATGCTGGGTACCATGAAAACAAAAGACCAGGTAACAGTGAATTATAAGGTGACTTTTGAAGGAGCAGTGATTGATTTTAATTCAACAGCATATACACAGAACAACTGATTATTTACCATATAACAAAGAATGAACGAAATGAAAAAAAGAAGTCTCCTTACGATAGTCGCAATTCTAACAGCTTGTGTTGCGTTTGCTCAATTACGTCCTACGAACAAGGATGGTATCAACGTTTTTGAAACACCGAAAACAGATACAGAATTTGATGGATTGAAAGTGAAGATCGGCGGTGCACTGACACTCCCTTATTCCGCACTCGATCATAGCAACGCACATGGAGAATATGTGAGTGACAATCCGCTGACTTTGGTTCCACTGACGAATAACTTCGGTCTGCCGCAAGCCAACCTGTTTATCAAATCAAATCTATCTGATGGGATTTACCTGAATTTTGAGCTTTACCTGGCTTCTCGACATCACAATGAAACCTGGGTAAAAGGCGGTTTCCTCCAAATGGAGAAACTACCGTTTCTGCCCTGGGATTTTGTCGACGAACTCATGGAGATTACCACCATTAAAGTTGGGCAGTTTGATGTGAACTATGGTGATGCACATTTCCGTCGTTCCGACGGTGGCCTTACCTTCTACAATCCATTTATGGAAAACCATATCATGGATGAGTTTGCTACCGAAATAGGCGCAGAGGTTGATCTGCATCTGGGGAATTTCACCGTGGTGGGAGCTATTACCAACGGGCAGCTCAATCC
>DHTF01000025.1:0-393 GCA_002411515.1 Proteiniphilum sp. UBA5267
TTATCTCGATGGCTTGTTGCAGGCTCAGCATAATGGATTCTATTTAAACTTTTCCTCGAAAAACCTCCCCACTCGCTTGTAATCCTCCACTCGGTCGCACTTTTGAAATGGTGCATGGTAGATTACCTTATCGCCATTATACAATTCTGATTTGGTGATGATATGCTCGTAGGTTTCACCCGACTGCATATCCCTTATTTGCTCCCACTCCGGCCGGTCAAGTCCCACACCCACCAATCCTTTGCTGCAGGTGAACACGATATTGCCACGGGTATCATACCAGGTGTCATCCTCGTTCTGTTGCAACACCGGGAACTGTATATTGTACATTAGAATCAACTCTTCCAGGGTAAGCCCCAATGCCATGGCGGTAATCACATCGATCTCCACCAA
>DHTF01000025.1:587-1723 GCA_002411515.1 Proteiniphilum sp. UBA5267
GACCACTCTTTGGTAAGGCTCGAAAAGGGTTTCAACCGCTCATCATTCACCGACCAATACTCTTCGGCGAATGCATCCTGCCAGCTCTCCTCCCACAGTGGCGCATAGTATTTGTTGAGGCAGTTTAGAAGCAAAGTACGGACAAATAAAGCCGGTTTAAATCTTTCAGGAAAATTTAATGGCATTGTATATAATTGAGTATTGTCATAAAGACCAGCTTTTCCCATCGTTTTAACATAAAAGTCAATTACTAATGATGATGAAATCGCTGAAAACTCAATCAAGTCTGACGTGTTTTTAAAAGTTATTGATTTAACACCGTGTATATGTGTAGTTTTTGGGGGAATAATTGCACCAGAAAGAGTCCTCTCTCCTGCCTGACTTAACATTGCTCTAAATGCCACTTTATAATAGTCCAACCAATTGTCATAACTGCCATTGGCTTTTTGAAATCCTTTGATGGTAGAAGCATATCCGGCCGTTACATTGAGTGGAATATAATTGGTGCGGGGCAGGTAGTTCTCGTCGATCTTTGAGAAATCAATGATATCATAATCCGCTTTTTCCACACATATCGATTTTGGTGTTTTATACATCGGGTTACCCACAAAAAGATGAGGGCCTGAATAAATCATCTCAAACTGATCAATGTTGGGAAACCTGGTTTCTCTTTTGATATTGCCTGCATTCACATCATTTGTTTCATGCCAACATTCAGAGATAATATTGTCTGTATTTTCCACCGTACTTGGAAACATCCCTATCTTTTGAATCACATCAATGATCTCCCTGGCATGAATGGATACCAACTTGGCACCCTCCCAGTTGTCACTGTTTTCAAAAGTCCGGGCAAATATTTTCAACGTCTCTTCATCTATCCGAACCACCCTCGAAGGGTGCGGCTTGATATTCCATTCAAACCTTCCCGTCTGTTCATTTTTTGTTTTTAACCCTTCAACAGATTCAACAGTAAGCTGTTTAATAAAGCAGCCATCAATGGTAGAAGGGTGAAATAAATTGCTGATAGAATAAAAGAATACGCTATCTTTTGTACCAGAATAGATATGAATGCCATATTTTTCACGATGAGCTACCTCTGCAAAAAGGTTAAATGCATTCTGAAACTGAAAATGGTA
>DHTF01000025.1:1997-2961 GCA_002411515.1 Proteiniphilum sp. UBA5267
CCTTGCGGATTAATCCAAAGCAACCCGTTCTCCAGTATACATTTGTAAAGATTGGTCTGCTGTCCTTTCAACAACGGGTAATTCTGTACTGCATTCATAAAGAGCGCCGACACGTCGCTCTCAATCTGCTCATCGAAGTAGCTTTCTCTTCTCGATTCATCGTCCAAGTAATCGACCTGCATTCTTCGCACCTGAGGTGCAGTGGTTTTGCGAATCTCCACTTCAGGGAACAATTCGGAAATCAACCCTTTTTCTTCAAAGGCAACTTTGATCCAGGGTGGATTTCCCACTGCCAGGTCAAAACCGTTCTTCTCCCTGAACACTTCGATAAATTCCAGTTCGTAGTGGAAGAAACGGTATTGTTCGCTGTACCGCCGCACCAAATCTGCCCTTTCGTTCTCAAAGAGTGAAGCAGCTGATTTTCTCAATGCCTCGGTGAGCTGCTTCTCAATCTGTTTTTTATCTCTCCGGTAATCACGCACCGCGTCATCATCTTCTGCAACAAGCGTTGTGGCTTGCTCCAGGTCGATATTCAGTATTTGCACCAGATCGGTGTACCACTCCTGGCGGGTGGGTAGCTCGGCAGCATCGCGCACATCCCAGAACCAAAGTGCACACCAGTAGTCCATGATCTGTTTCAGTTTATAATAGGGAGCATTGGACTTCAACCGGCTGTCGGCAAAGGACTGTTTTTGTGTGTAACTGTATCCCTCGAAATCCAATCCTTTCTGTCTGTTGGGGTTGCCGAAGAAATCGTTATTGGCTTCCGTGATCAGTGAGATATTTTTCTGCATCTCATAATGTTCGAGCAAGAGGGCATCGATCGCTTTCGAGATCTTTTGCAGCAAAGCGTATTCATCGCTCCGCAAGGGTTTTATAAACTCCTTGCGCCATTCGCTTATCCTTCTTGCTTCGGCAGGATAGGTTTCCTTCAGCAACCTGATGTTGCCCGATGAGCCCATCC
>DHTF01000009.1:0-425 GCA_002411515.1 Proteiniphilum sp. UBA5267
GCTCCCACGAGGATACTGTCTGTAAAGAAGATGGACGCCATGGTTTTCAGGTAGAAGTAGATCATTTGTGGCAACTGCAGATGATCGAAGATGTGTACAGCATTGTACCAGGGTATTTGCATCTGTTCCGCCAGCAGCACCGTAAATCGATCGAATGGCAGAATGGGCATGATGTGGGTGAATGTGTTGAAGGAGAGATCAACCAGGGCGAGCGTGAATACAAACGGAAGGGTAAGTATGGGTATCTGATGTTTCGAGAACAGGGTTTCAAACCAGATGGTCAGCATGAATCCGAGGATAACTGCTAGAATAAAAAGAATACCGAAGGGAAGATTGAAATGAAACTTGAATACCATGCTGATCCCGATGAAGACGGCATTGAAACCATACAGTCCGGAATCAATTTTCGCTTTGGAGAAGCCAAG
>DHTF01000009.1:575-2898 GCA_002411515.1 Proteiniphilum sp. UBA5267
GCTTTGGAGAAGCCAAGCAGATGTGCCAGCAGGTTTGTCAGCACCACCGCAGCAACTCCACCTGCTCCAAGTCGAATATCGAGCATGCTCAGGAGCAGCAGCAAAATACCATATGCATTGTGCTGGGAAAAAAAGATCTGGCCATAACTGTGGATGACGCCGTTCAGATGTAATTTCCCGATGGATTGAATCTGCAATCCCATATCTGTTTCTTAGCAGCTTTTAAATTCTTGTTCAAAGTGTAAAATCCTTCAGATGATCGGGCAGGCATTCCTGTTCCACGATGCTCTCCATCGTCTCGTTCTTTCTGATCAGATGCACCTTCCCATTCGTATCAATCATTACTACATTGGGCCGTAGCGTGATGAACTGCATCCATTGCGTCATATTGTAGGCACCCACCTCGTGGATCACCACCCTGTCGCCTCTCTTCAGGAGCGGCAGGCTCACACTCTCGCGGATGCAGTCGATATTCATGCAGAGAGGGCCGTAGAGCGCCATCTCTTCGGCATGCTGTGTGAACTCCTGTGCCGGTGAGATGCGGTGATTGTACCAGAAAGAGGTGAAGAGGATGTTCACACCGATATCGAGTATGGTGGCGCGCCGGCCGTCGGAGAGGCGTTTGGCTGCCAACACCGTACCTAGCAGGGATCCGGCTTCGTCGATCAGTGCGCGTCCTGTCTCGAGGATCAGCAGCGGCAGCTCATCCGGCCTGAAGCCGAAATGCATGATTGTGTTCACGATGGCCTCCGCATAATCGTCGAAGGTGGGGATTACGTCCACACCCTGCAGATAAGAACCCTTGAGCGTGTTCGAGGAACAGAAGCCACCGCCCATATCGATATATTTCACCTTTACGCCGGTCCGGTTTGCCGTAGCCTGTGCCAGTTCGCACATCTTCTGCGTGGCCACGCTGTAGGCCCCGGGCGTAAGCATATAGGTGCCGATATGGCAGTGAAGGCCTTCCAGATCGAGGTTTTTTTGGGTAACGATTTTCATGATGGCATTCCAGGCCTCACCCGATTCATAGTTGAACCCAAACCGGTCCCATTGCGGATAAACGCCTGTGTCCATATTCACGCGGATGGCCACACGTGCTCTTTTTTCTGTACCTTCCAGGAGTTCTATCAGCGCGTACAGCTCGTCGAAGTGATCGATATGGATCAGTGAGCGGTTGTCGACCGCCATCTGCAGATCCTCCGTCGATTTATCGGGTCCGTTGAAGATGATCAGGTTGCCGGGTACGCCGTTTCTCAGGGCTTTCCGGTATTCAAAGCCGGAAACCACCTCGGCCCAGCTCCCCTCCTGATGAAAGACACGGCAGACTGCATCGAGGTAGTTGGTCTTGTAACTCCAGGCAAACTGCACCTTCGGATAACGCATGGTGAAGGCTTTCAATGCCCGGCGGTAGGTCTGGCGGATCTTTTTCTCACTGAGGACAAACAGGGGTGAGCCATACTGTTGCATCAGGTCACCGACCGCCACTCCCTCGATCTGTTTCACCGGCCTCTGTTCTGTTCTGCTGCCGAATTTATTCAGTAAACCCGCGTTCAGCTTCTGGATCACGGGCCGTTCATAGTCAGGTTTCATTTTTCTTATGTTTATTCCAGTTTCAGGTTCTGTCTTAATTATCGCGGCATGCCGTCACCGGAATCCGCTATCGGTATTGCACAAACGGCTATTTCTCGCCGGTAGTGGAGATTTTCTCGAATTCAGAAATGTCGACAATCATATCGTAGGAGTAACGGATAAACATTTTTCCGCTTTTGTACTGTGTGAACGGCTCCACTTCTTCACCCAGCGCCATCTTCACCAGTGCTTCTGCATGATTCTGCCCGCAGCCGTTGGCCAGGTATACCCATGCCGGAAAACGGGGATTCATCTCAATGAGATAATACTCCTCTTTTCGGGTCTTGATAAACTCCAGCTCGCAACCACCCCGCCACTGGCTTTTCTCCACGATATGGCGGGAGATCTCCATCAGCTTGTCGTCCTCCAGCGAGATACCCGACCAAGCCTTGCCCTTGTCGGTGATATAGAGTTTCCTCATCGGCACGGCGCCAATACAGGTGCCTTTCCCGTTGCCCAGTGCGGTGACATTTACTTCTGTACCGGTGACAAACTCCTGCACGATGACCGGATAACCCCATTTGGCGACGATCTTGTAAAAATAGGAAGAAGCCTGTTCAAAGGATGAGGCGATGTAGGCATCATAATAGCGACCCTTGATCACCATGGGGTAATCGATCTCCTCCTCCAGCTTTTTCAATTCCTGGATCTGAGAGATCATATGGCTGACAGGCACCCGTACCCCGTATTTCTC
>DHTF01000017.1:0-10808 GCA_002411515.1 Proteiniphilum sp. UBA5267
ACCGCATTTTCTTCCGTTGTAACAACAATCTTGTCCTGCGTGATATCACCATAGGCGGGTTCGGTCATCTTATCTTTTGCCGGCAGGTTGACCCAAAGCTGGCATCCCAGCATCCTCTCCGACGCTTTCGGCATCTCCTGATGAATGATTCCCGATCCGGCCGTCATCCACTGGCACTCCTGGTCATAGATGGTCCCCTTGTTGCCCAGACTGTCGCCATGTTCAATTCTGCCTTTCACGAGGTAGGTGATCGTTTCGATGCCTCTGTGCGGGTGCCAGGGGAAACCTTTGATGTAATCCTTTGGATCTGTGGAATCAAATCCGTCGAGCATGAGAAATGGATCGAAATCGGGAATGGTTTCTGCCCCCAATACCCTGCGTAAACGAACACCGGCACCATCTACCGCATGTTGACCTCTTACAATTTGAGTCGCTTTTCTATTATTCATAAAATATCTCTTTTTGTTGGCTAAAGATACCTGATTTTTTTATAAAAGGCGAAATAAAAAGTACATAATTTAAAAGACCGAAATACACTCTTTTTTTTTCATGCTCATTCAGTTAAGATGAGTTTTTCCCAGCTACTTTGAAATAGAAATATCACGTTTGAGATTGAATATTTTTGGGTAAAGACTTGCAAGCTATTTTATTTTGATGTTACTTTGCAGAACAAAGTACTTTCAAATGGAAAAAGAAAAATACATAATCGATCTAGATGAGATTCGAAAGATGATGAGTCGCAGTTCCCGGTTTATTTCCCTCAGTGGCCTTTCGGGTGTGTCGACAGGATTCATTGCACTGGCGGGAGCGTTGCTGGCCCGTCAACTGGTTTTCAGACATCACGATTATCTGGTTTATGAAGCGGTACCCATCGATGCGGACAATTTAAGCAATTTGTTACTGGTGGCCTTGGGAACGCTGTTGTTATCGGTTTTCAGTGCCCTCTGGTTCACCGGTAGAAAGAGCAGAAAGGAAAACCGGTGTGCATGGGATAATCAGGCGAAGCGACTCCTGACTAATTTGCTGATTCCATTGTTAGCCGGCGGAATCCTCTGTCTGATACTTTTATTGAGAGGGTATGTGGGCTTTCTTCCCGGATTGACACTGATCTTTTACGGACTGGCACTGCTAAACGGAAGCCATTTCACACTGAGTCATATCCGGTTACTGGGAATTGCGGATATCGTGTTGGGTCTTTTTGCGTTCCTCTTTATTGAACAGAGTCTTTTCCTGTGGATGTTGGGCTTCGGCGTGCTACAGTCTATTTATGGTTTGTTGATTCAGTGGAAATAATAAGTGGTGAAAGATTTTCTAAAAGATTTGGATAAGGCATTTGAAAACAAAATCCGGTTGGGTATCATGTCGGCACTGATGGTGAACGATCAATTGGATTTTAATACGTTGAAGGATCTGCTGGGAGTCACTGATGGCAATCTGGCAAGTCACCTTAAATCATTGGAAAAAAGCGAATACGTCTCCTTTAGCAAATCATTTCTGGTCCGCAAACCAAACACCACCTACGCTGCCACAGCCAAGGGTAAAATGGCATTTCGGAAACATATCGGCGCGATAGAGAAGCTTCTTCAGTAAGGTCGCTTCTCCTTGATCATATTATGCACAATTTTGTCAGCTTATTTATCACACATTTTTATTTATGGGATATGGAAACAGCAATAAGAGAGAATCTAAATCATCCCGGTGAACTGGAAAAACTTTACCGTTCCGACAAAAAAAGTTTTGAGAAATCGTTCTTTGCCATCTATCCTGATATTGCCGATCTTCCCATAGCCGACATCTGGAAAGCAAGACTGGCATACAATGACCCTAATAACGCAAAGTGGAAGGTCGACAGGAAGGAGATTTTTTATCTGATTGTCTCCTGTCTGTTGGCCGCTCTATTCATGAAAATTCCCCTATGGTTTGGTTTTGATCCGGAGACGTATGCCTTCTACATGAGAAATACCGGAATCATTGTTTTCCTGGGATTGTCGACGTACGCTTTTTTTACAAAAAGTCGTCTCAACCTTCTAAATTTAATCATCACGCTGTTGGTATATGTGTTAGCGGCTTTGTACGTCAACCTGCTTCCGACAGCTAAGGGTAGCGATTCAGTTATTTTGGCTTACATACACCTGCCTCTGTTCTTGTGGTGCCTCTATGGCGTGGTTTTTATCAATTTTGACCTGAAAGAGCGATCGAAAAGAATAGATTATCTCAAATACAACGGAGATCTGGCCATCCTGACTCTCCTGATTCTGATTGGGGGAGGGGTTCTCACAGCAGTGACCATTGGTTTGTTTTCAGCAATCGACCTGAATATCGAAAAATTCTATATGGAGAATATTGCCATCGTTGGATTGGTTGCATCACCCATTGTAGCCACTTATATTATCAGGAACTTCCCTGCAATTACCGACAAACTTGCACCGATTATTGCCCGTATCTTCAGCCCGCTGGTGTTGGTCACGCTCTTAATCTATTTGATATTTATGATTGTGATAGGAAAAGATCCCTATAACGACCGGGATTTTCTGTTGATATTCAACCTGATGCTGCTTGGAGTGATGGCAATTGTTGTTTTTTCGGTTACAGGCACGTCGACCCATGAAAAGCAACGTTTCAATGAATGGATACTTTTTATGCTATCTCTCCTGACACTGGTGGTTGATCTAGTGGCGCTTTCTGCCATCATCTACAGAGTGGGAGAGTTCGGATTTACACCCAACCGGACTGCAGTGCTCGGCTCCAATCTCCTGATATTTGTACATCTTGTGCTGATCACGATCGATCTTTTCAAGGTTGTAAGGAAAGGAAAGAAGATGAAAATTGTGGAACAGACCATTGTCAAATACCTGCCGCTCTATACCGCATGGACGCTTTTGGTCACGTTCCTCTTTCCTGTGATTTTTGGATGGAAGTAAAGGGTTGAGGAATTGTCTGGATAAAGCAATGTCGGACCAATGATTAATCAGTCCGACATTCTTTTGTGTTAAGCAAGCTATTGATTTAGAGTAAATTGGTTGTCTTACTAGGATTCGAACCTAGACAAACAGGCCCAGAATCTGTTGTGCTACCATTACACCATAAGACAATGTCTGTTTGAGACTGCAAAAATACAAAAAAATGTGACAACCAAAAAATTTTCATGAGGAAACTGGATATTTTATGCAATTCTTCCGGTTTTTCTCGAGTAAAATCTGTTTGTCAAAGTAGAAATCGAGTAAGGTGGCATATACCGGGTGCTGCCGCAGTATGTAACCATTCCCGACAAGAAACAACTGCTGCCTTGCCCGTGTGATGGCCACATTCAGTTTTCTGTCCACCGTACCGTCGTGATTCAGATTAGAAAGATAGGTCAGCTGACTGGTTTTGTTTACGCAAAAAGAAAGTATGATCACATCACGCTGACTGCCCTGAAACCGTTCCACGGTGTCAATCATGATTTTTTCAGTGTCCTTCAACCCTGATTCCGAAAGCTTGTGTTTGATCAGCGCAATTTGATTCCGAAAAGGTGCAATGATACCTATACAAGCGGGATCGAATGGGATGTTGTTTTCCGCATAGATTTTCTGCATCGATTGCAACAGTTCCACAATTACTGCTGCTTCTGTTTCGTTGAGTTTATCGGACGAAGAGGAGGGGGTATTGATCTGCTCTGTGGAAAAAAAAGCGGTTCGCCGGGTCGCTACACAATGGTCAATTACGTGATTGGAAGAACAACTCAAATTCCAATCAGAGGATTGCCATTCGCATGCGGGAAAGAGGCCCTCGGAGTAGAAAAAGGTTGCCGGGAATCGGGCGATATCTTCGTGCATTCGGCCCTGCCGGGTAAGTTGTACGTAGGCATGGTGCCACCCTTTCTCTTTACACCGGCGCAACAGTCGCTCGAAAAGTGAATCACGGCAATCGAGCATTCCCACGTTTCGCAGAGAAGGCTCCGCAATTTCAGAGCGTAGAGGCGTTTGCAGTACAATGGTGGCAAGTTGATTGTGGTCGCCAATCATGATGAATCGATCGAAGCGGGGCAACAATCCGATAATCTGTGGTTCCAGAATTTGAGATGCTTCGTCGATGATGGCTACATGAAAATGTTTGAGCGAGAAAAGCTCCATCTTTCCCGTGATGGACGCCAGCGTGGAGACATAGATGCGTGTTTGTTCTATTTCCCTGTACAACGACGCCCTGCTTGTAGCTTTCTCCGAAATCTTTTGCAGCAACCGGTGTCGGTATGGTTCGGCACAAGAGAGTTCGCTTCCAATCCTGATGTAGGTGTCACAGGAACCATTACTACAGCCAAAGGCCGCGTTGATGGCATCGCAAAGCTCATCTACTGCCCGATTGGTGTAGGCCAGTACCAGGATGTTACAGCCGGGTTTGTTGTGTAATTCTTCAATTAGCCGACGGGCAAAAATGGAAGTTTTCCCCGTTCCCGGTGGCCCCACAATGAGAAAATAATCTTCCGCATGCATCGCTTTGTCGATGATCTCATCGTTTGTGGTGTTTGTGCGCTCCTCATCTGGCAACTTCTTCATGCCGGGCGGCTTCAGTCCCAGAAGGAGTTCTCTCTTCTGTTTCGATGCTTTAAGGAACGAAAAAATACTTTTGAACATGTTGTTGCAGGAGCTATCTAGGCTATCGTGCTCAATGGCCCACAGCGAGTGATTATCATAAAAGTGTCGGTTTTTTTGCTTATACCGAAAACGCACCTCCACCTGCTCCCGGGTTATTTGTACGATGGTACCCTTGAGAATCTGCCGGTTTAGTACCGTATCGTTGTCATTGCTTCTGGGATACACAATGCAGATCTCCCCCTCGCGAAAGTTCACAATATCGCTGTCGGCTTCACTGCGGTTGAAAAAGATTGTTCTTTCATTTCCAACGTCATCTATCTCCCGGATGGAGAGGTTGGAAAGTACATCCAGCGATGCACTGCGTTCTGCAAAATTCGTGTTCCAAAGGGAAGCAAGACCATTGGGGGCATTGCTATCATCGGTACCTAGCTTTTGCAGGTAAAGCTCTTCCGAAATAAAACGGATGTAGCGGTATAGCCAAGCTTGCTCTAGTTCGCTGCATTGCGTTAGCAGACTGCGGATCTGTTCAATCTTCTGCAGGTAGAAACCAGGAACTCTTTGGGATGAATCGACCGATAACAAGGCTTCAAAAAGTGTTGCCACCCGGCTGTTGTCTCCATGGATGATACCTTGTTCTATGGCCACAATCTGGTTCCTGAGCTGGATGATCTTTTTTATCAGTTCATCGGAAGCGGCCGCAAACCGCAGGTCCTCACCCGGCCTGTCAGCTGCCGAATAGAGAATGGCCGCATCCACATGGCGGGTTTCTTTTCCAAATACACCCTCCACCATCATCCGGTAGACGGTGGTCTGCACTTCGTGGTTGGACGCAATTCTAGTGGGATCGTATGCCGGAAAGGGCAGTCTTCCCGATTTTAGCTCCACGATCTTCGCCTCCTTACCCTCCGGTGGCAGGTACAGCAAATCGAGCCTTCCCTGGAAGCCGAAATGTTCACTGAAGAACGAAGGCTCCAGCGTACAATAGTGCACATCGATCCCATTTTTTTGGAAATCGTCCCGAATGACCCGCTTGATCTGTTCAAACTGATCTTTCGCTTTCAGCATGAACGTGCGAAAGTCGCCATCGGATCGTATCTCCTCACAACTGGTATATTCAAAAGGCGATTGTTTGAAAGAACGCAAAAAGACATCGTTGAAAGAAACTGACTCGGTGTTTCCGGCATAAACCAGCTCATCGAGAAAAAAGTTGGCCAGGTTACCCAGTAGCAGATAGGAACGATTTTCTTTCTCCTCTAGTCTGTTGCGGAAATAGTGCAGCGGCGTGACTTCATAATCCTGAAAGCATTCTGCGATTGCTGATGCGTCGATGAGGTAATCGGGTTCCAGGACAATCAGTTTTGGAATGTACTGTCCATTTTTATCCACATCGCAATCGATCAGGTTTAATTGAACCCCTTCCCGGAATATTTCGATCCATTGCGTAGGACCGTTCTTCTCCCGTGTGATTTCCTGTTTTACAATGATTTCATGGTGGGAGGCGTCCACGGTCACACAATGCAGCAGGTCTTTCTCAGGATCTGTTTTCAACAATTTTACTCGAATCCTGCCGGAAGACAACAGGGTTCCCTTATTTGACGCTACGGATGTAGCTCTGCAGGCATCTATTTCCTCTTTATGGGGTGCTGGGCTGTTCATGATAAGGCTTGAATGATTTTCGGAAGAAATATTACGATGCCCACCGCCAATGCGGCCAGCGCAGCAATCAGCACACCGGCCGCTGCAAGGTCTTTCGCTTTTTTAATGGTCGGATGAATTTCCTTGTTACAGACATAATCTGCAAGTGCCTCGAGCGCACTGTTTATCGCCTCCATACCAAGCACCAGGCCAATGACTATAATCAGGGCGAGCCATTCCGTGCTCGAGACATGTAGTACAAAACCCAGAAACATGGCTGCTATGGCAGCCATGAGCTGGATCAGTGCATTCGGTGTTGTCCGCAGCAAAGTGTGTAACCCCGCAAAAGCATGCCGGAAAGATTTTATTCTTTTATGCAAGTAGGTCATATATATATGGTGACATGAACATTCAAAATTACAAAAATAGTTTGTCCCTTCAAAAGTATCGCTGAAGGGACCGTGTTTTCAGTTTCGCTTTCTGATAGCTCAATATTGCCATATCAGACAGATTGATTGAAATATTATCTGACCGGAGGGGCGTAAAAGCGTGAAGTTTGCTACCTTTGTAAAAAGGTGAAATCACACCAAACACCCATAATTATATGTCTCTACAATGTCCCTTATGTGGAAAGAATAAAGCGACAGAAGCGTTGTTTTGTGAAGATTGTTCGAAGAAAATCCGCACCGATTATGAGCTTGAACTGCCTGAACGCCTGAATGGGAAGACGGAGTCGATTGTCAGAAAGCAGGAAGAAAAATCGGAGAATGAGATACGCAACGAATCTGGCCGTGCCAACGATCACAAGGAGATACCGCAGGAGTTCGATAGTCGAAAGAGGAAAAAAGGAAAACCTTTTCTGTGGTTTGTTCTGGTCGCTGTTATTTTGGCGGGTGCTTTTTTAGTGTACAACGAAACAATCCGAAAGAATAATCTTGAACGCGCTGCCTGGGACAAGGCGCTGAAAATAAACTCTGTGGAAGGATATCTTGCTTATATGGCGTCACATCCTACTTCAGCCCGCTTTGGAGAAGCACAAACCAGGCTGATGAGCCTCAAGCAAGGAGAAGCAATGGACTGGGAAATGCTCAAAACGACCGATAACCTGTCTGCCTTGCGCGACTTCCTGCAACAGTATCCCGAGAGCCCCTATCGTTCGCTGGTGAAGATGCGACTCGATTCACTCTCCTGGATGGGAGCATTGAAGGTAAATCGTACCGAAGCCTATTCCGATTATATGTTACAGGTGCAGCGAGGTGACTTCAAGGGTGAGTATCTTACGCTGGCTGATGATCGCTACACAATGCTGTTCCAGTCGTATCCCGTGAATGAGGCAGATCTGGACAGCATTCGCCGAACCGTGGAGGGGTTCTACAATTCTCTCTCCTCCGTCAACTACGATGGCATAAGTCGTTATCTGGCACCCGTGGTGGAACGTTTTTTTGAATCGGGGAGGGCTTCCCGTGAGCGAATTACCGGTGAACTGCTGGTTGCGGCAGCACGCTCACAGGATGCTACATTACAATTTGACGTGGATCAGAGTGCGGTGCAGTACGAAAAAACAATGGAAGGTGGTTATAAGGTAAACGTCCCCATTGTAAAGTTGTTCGAGAAGGAGGAAGCCACCACGTACATGCCGGGTTATATTGTTCACATGGAGTTAAACTCCCTGTTTCAGATTACCGCCATTTATGAAACGAAACCACATCCTGGGGCACCCTGAATGAAGAGAAAGAGATTCCCCGAAGGGTAGCGACTCTTCCTCCAAAACAAATGAAAATGTTGTTTGTTTAAACAGTGACTATGCAATTCCAACTTACATCAGAATATAAGCCTACCGGTGATCAGCCTGAAGCCATTAAATCACTGGTTGAGGGACTCCGACAACAGGTTCCTTATCAGACACTGCTGGGTGTGACCGGATCGGGTAAAACTTTTACCGTAGCCAACGTCATTGCTCAAATGAACAAACCCACACTGGTGCTGAGTCACAACAAGACGCTGGCAGCTCAGCTCTACAGTGAGTTTAAGGGGTTCTTTCCGCACAATGCGGTGGAATACTTTGTCTCTTATTACGATTATTATCAACCCGAAGCATATATCCCCACGACCGATACCTATATTGAAAAAGATCTTGCCATCAACGACGAGATCGAGAAACTCCGGCTTGCTGCTACCTCCTCACTGCTCTCAGGACGGAATGATGTGATTGTGGTGTCGTCGGTTTCCTGCCTCTATGGTATTGGGAATCCGGAAGACTTTCAAAAAACAACCATCGAGGTAAGGGTGGGGCAGACCATTGAGCGGGATCAACTCTTGCGGTTGCTGGTCAACAGCCTATATTCGCGCAATGAAACGGCCGACTTCGATCGGGGTCACTTTCGGGTGAAGGGCGATACGGTGGATGTCTTTCTGGCATACCACGATTATATTATCCGGGTAATCTTCTGGGGCGATGAGATAGAAAGCGTGGAATCGGTGGATCCCCTTACCGGCATCACCATGGAACGAATGGATGCGTACCGCATCTTTCCCGCAAATCTCTTTGTTACCACCCAGGAACGCATTAACAGGGCCATAGACGAGATACAGCTCGACCTGGGAAAACAGGTAGAGTTCTTTCAGGAAATAGGAAAACCGCTGGAGGCTAAAAGACTCTATGAACGGGTTACCTATGATGTGGAGATGATCAGGGAGATTGGATACTGTTCCGGCATTGAGAACTATTCGCGCTATTTCGATGGACGCCTGCCGGGAACACGTCCTTTCTGCCTCCTTGACTTCTTTCCGGAAGATTATCTCACCGTGATAGACGAAAGCCACGTGACCATTCCTCAAATACGCGCCATGTACGGCGGTGACCATTCCCGCAAGATCAACCTGGTGGAATTCGGATTCCGCCTCCCTGCAGCAATCGACAACCGACCCCTCAAGTTTGAAGAATTTGAAGCTCTCTCGCCCGAGATCATCTTCGTGAGTGCTACCCCGGCCGACTATGAATTGGAGAAGTCGGAAGGTATAGTAGTGGATCAGTTAATCCGTCCTACGGGATTGCTGGATCCCCCCATCGACGTACGTCCGAGCCTGAATCAGATTGATGACCTCATGGAGGAGATTCAACAGCGGGTAGAGAAGGATGAACGCGTGCTGGTGACCACCCTGACCAAACGCATGGCAGAGGAGCTGACCTACTACCTGGCAGGCAACAATGTGCGGTGCAACTACATACATTCCGATGTGGAAACACTTGAACGTGTGAAGATCATGGACGATCTGCGTGCTGGCTTGTTCGATGTGCTGATCGGAGTGAACCTGTTGCGCGAAGGCCTCGATCTGCCTGAAGTATCGCTTGTGGCCGTACTCGATGCCGACAAGGAAGGTTTCCTCCGTTCCCATCGTTCCCTTACACAGACAGCGGGACGTGCTGCCCGCAATGTGAACGGTAAGGTAATCTTCTATGCCGACAAGATCACAAACAGCATGCAGATGACCATCGACGAAACCAATCGCCGAAGGGAAAAACAGATGAAATACAACGAAGCACACGGCATCTCACCCCAACAAATCAAGAGAAATCGTTCTTCCGCACTCAACAAGGAGTATACCTCCACAATTGAAGCAAAAGCATATGTTGAACCGGACTATTATGCATTGGCTGCAGAGCCGCTGACAACTTATGCCACGACCGACGACCTGAAGACCAAAATTGAACAGACCCGTAAGGCAATGCTGGCCGCAGCCAAGAAACTGGAGTTTCTGGAAGCCGCTCAGCTACGCGATCAGCTGGTGATGCTGGAGGAGATGTTGAAATGATGGGATGATGTGTTCATATAAATCAGTAAATTATTGAAAATGAAATCTGACATTCAAATTGCAAGAGAGACACACCTGAGAAGAATCAAAGATATTGCAGAAAACATCGGGATACCACGCGATGAGGTAATCAGCTTTGGCCGGCACATGGCAAAAGTACCTGCCGGGTTGGTCAATCCTGAGAAGATAAACCAAAGTAACCTTATCCTGGTCACCGCAATTACTCCTACAAAGGCCGGTATTGGAAAAACTACCGTTTCCATTGGACTGGCACTCGGACTAAACAAAATAGGGAAAAACGCCATTGTCGCCCTTCGTGAACCTTCATTGGGCCCGGTCTTCGGTATGAAGGGGGGAGCTGCGGGAGGCGGCTATGCCCAGGTTCTCCCCATGGAGAACATCAACCTGCACTTTACCGGCGATTTTCATGCAGTAACCACGGCACACAATACCATCTCGGCATTGCTCGACAACTATATATTCCGGGTACAAGGTACGGGAGAAGATATCAAAGAGGTGCTCTGGAAGCGGGTGCTGGATGTGAACGACCGCAGCTTGCGTTATATTGTTACCGGGCTGGGTCCCGGAAATGGCGTGCCTCAGGAGGCAGGATTCGATATCACTGCCGCGTCGGAGCTGATGGCTATCCTTTGTCTGGCTGAAAATGAAGAAGACCTGCGCCGTCGCATCGAAAAGATCCTGTTGGGTTATACCCGAAACGGCAAACCTTTCACCGTAAAAGATCTGGGTGTGGCGGGTGCCATCACCGTGCTGATGAAGGATGCCATT
>DHTF01000017.1:10939-11173 GCA_002411515.1 Proteiniphilum sp. UBA5267
GTAAAAGATCTGGGTGTGGCGGGTGCCATCACCGTGCTGATGAAGGATGCCATTCATCCCAATCTGGTGCAGACTACCGAAAATACACCGGCATTTGTTCACGGTGGCCCGTTTGCTAATATTGCACACGGCTGTAACTCGGTGCTGGCGACCAAGTTGGCCATGTCTTACGGTGACTATGTGGTTACTGAGGCTGGCTTTGGTGCAGACTTGGGAGCGGAAAAGTTTTTTAAT
>DHTF01000017.1:11421-11555 GCA_002411515.1 Proteiniphilum sp. UBA5267
GGCACTCCTGAAAAAAATATCAAGGCGCCCGACATCAACGGACTGATAAAAGGGCTTGCCAATTTGGAAAAACATCTCGCCAATCTGGCTGCATTTGGACAATCTGTTGTCGTGGCATTCAACAAATATGCTTT
>DHTF01000043.1 GCA_002411515.1 Proteiniphilum sp. UBA5267
AAATAACTTATTGGATGAATCCTTTTCATCAAATGGCTTCCATAAAACCTTTTCAGAGCGCTTCCATGATTGCATTTATTTGAATATACCTAGACAATTTTACTGCCAGCTAGTAAAAAGGAACATGAAAAACATTTCATGCCATTACAGAAATTATCCAGTTCTTTGAGAACTCCCTTTTAAAAAGGAACGTGCAAAGAACTGGATAATTTTAAATCAGACTAAAATATCTACTCACAGGTTTCTATTATAACAAAATCACTTTCTGTTTCGTTATCCAAAATAGTGATACTTTTCTCTTTATTTGTGAAATGAACCTGAATGCCTACTATATCGGCATCATCCGATAAACCAAAGAACTCTTTCGGGTAAATGTACTTCTGGAAGGAAGTCACCGCGCCTAAATTTCCCAAGGACTCCATCAGTGTTTTATCTGAAATCTCATTCACAATTTTTTCTTTCTCAACTCCATCTTCCACATACTGTGCCTTTGCATACAGATGAACGTCGCCTCCCTTTAAACCTCCTTCGGTTACATAGTTAGGTTCGTTATAACGGATGGAGAATATATCTCCAAAACCAAAAGTAGCAGGAACAAAAGAAATCGCAGGGTCACTAGTGAAGTCCATTTGGGGTTCATCACCTCCGGTAACTTCCAGAATTTTGGCTTCTACCACATCCTCACCAGGATATTTCTCACCATTGAATCCAAATGCTTCACCACAGAATGTGTATCCTGCAAAGAATTTCACAGCGCGCGAACCAGTATGAAGTTTTATGTTCACAGTACCCTCCACAGTTTTTTGGTCTGGAATTTTATCATTGATCTTGAAAGTGGTAGCCGATTTAAACACGACCCATTCCATCGGGCCCGTGTTGCCAAGTACGCCCATACGGCTTTGGAACGAAGATGCCCACGACATTCCGTCCGTTGGATTTTTGTCTGTGGTACTCATCAGTACCATGGGTTCGTTGATAACCTTATTCTCGGAAAATGCCGCATCAGTGGTAAGAGTTAACGTAGCATTGTCTTTCACATTCCAGACTTTAGGCATTAATATACCAAATGCCAACTTACTGTTACCATCTGTTTCGGCAACGATTTTTATCTTTACTGTTATGTTGATATCACTGTCAACCTGAGCATTATCGGGGTGAATGATCTCTTCAATGGTCATGCAGGTGAAAACAAGGAATAAGACTGTCACCAATGATAAATAGTATTTATATTTTCTTATGAATTTCATATGATTACAATTTTATTGTTGAATGCTTTTAAACGTATATTTATAATCCAGTGACGAGCAATCCAGTTTGAAGGGGATGCTAAACTCACCATTTACATAGTAGGCTATAACTTCTTCCGAATCTCTCAGGCGCAATTCATTGGGAAGTACGTTCGTAGCCAGATACGCATCCACCTTGCCAGATGGAATCTCATAGTTATAGGGTGAAAAGGGTACATCACCGTTATCGAAAGTCACTGCGCTAATCTCATTATCAGTATAGTGCAGCGTCAGCCTGAAAGTATTAAAGAAGTCGAACTTTGAAGCGAGGTCAATCCCGTTAATGTTTACCTCATCATACTGATAAACATGGAATAGCCCATAATTTATATCGAAGTCAGCAGGATAATCCGACGACATTTTTGTCCGGTTATCGTCTTCGCAGCTTGCGAGAGCAAGTAAAACCGAAACTACCGTAACTATTAATACATATTTTCTCATCATTTTATTTTTTATATTTACAAGATATTCATTTTATACCTCTTAATTTATAATTTTATCTATTTCCACCCAGAAGAATCGAGGGCGATAAGTACTCACGTCGCTGAACTGCTCTGCAAATACTTCGGTATTCACGTTGTAGCTGACAAGTATCATCTCATCTTTTTCAAACTGCGGATGTGCCATAGCATTGTACGTAAATAAATTTGGCGTATGCTGTTCGTAGGTTTTAAATATGAGTTGCTTGTTCCTCCATGGCCCGGTAGGGCTATCGGCTATGAACGTGTATATTTCGCCGGAGTTAAAAGTCTTCTTCTGCGTAAGCAATACATACTTGCCTCGCAGTTTGAATACATTGAACTGTGACGAAACGGGCACGGTGGATAAGCCTTCCAACTTGGCAGCATCTGATGAATTTGCACTCCAACCCGATCCATTGTAATATTGCCAGTTATCGGTTGGATTACCCTTGTGGGTTCGTGCAACCCGTACTTCTGTGATGGGGTCCATATCGTTTCGTATATCTACTTGTGCGTAGATATAGTTATAATCACCATCGTTCAGTGCAGCCATTCCGTAATGAATATCTGCTGATCCTTTAAACGGTATGGGGGTTACCTTATTTAATTCTAAACCGGGAAGATTATATTCCAATATATGGGTGGTCTCATACATAAATCCCCACATACCTTCACCTCCCTGATACATCAGGGTTTGAAAGATATACAGCTTATCACCATTCACAAATCCATGTCCGGGCCAGTACCATTTCTGCTCGCCGGGATATCCGGGAGGCACTGCTGCTGAAGCATTCTTGTTACCGCCATACCCGTAAATGGCGCTCACCTTGCCGTTGTCATACACAATATAGGTATTGCGATACATACGGTCGGATGTCGGACGTTGTCCATTCGTAACCGTTCCTATATAAGAGTCACCCATCAGGAAGATACTCCTGCCATCGGGCAAAGGGATGGAATACATACCATCACCTGCGGTTACACTTCCCTGGTCGGGAATGATAATGCCGGCAATAGACTTGTCAAGACCATCGATTTTTGCCTGGATAGTGTTGGTTTTGACAACTTCGCCACCTTTCACCAATGAGATAATTACCGATACAGGTTCATTATAAGGCACATGGGTGAAGTAGCTTGTCGTTTCCCCTTTTTTAGCAGTTTTCACTGTAGCAGGTTTACTCAACTCAATACGATAATTATCAAAACTGACTTCCGTATTGGTAAGTTTCCACGACAGATGTAGTGTATCTGCATTGAATGTAGAGGTAATCTTGATATAGGTGTGATCACCATCAGGTTCAAAGGGATTCTTCCTTATGCTATCATCTTTATCGGAACAAGAAAGAAAAAAGCTAAACAAGAACGATAATAAAATCATATGTTTATACTTGTACTTCATACTAACAATTCGATGTGATGAAATGATCAATCCCTCTTTAAATTAGGATTTAGTCTCTTTTCCCTGATCGGGTATGGCAATAGCAAACTCGCTTCTGTAAATGGTGCTGTATGACTCGGGGTCTGGTATCCGATCATGTTTACCATCTGGCCGGTGACAGCATGTAAAGCTTTTCGCGTTCTCACCATATCATACCAGGTCTGATTTTCGAAAGCAAGCTCCCAGAAACGTTCCTGTAACACCTTATCTGCAGTAAGGGATGTGGGTTTCACTTCCTGAGGTAATGC
Source organism: Proteiniphilum sp. UBA5267 (assembly GCA_002411515.1). Taxonomy (GTDB): domain Bacteria; phylum Bacteroidota; class Bacteroidia; order Bacteroidales; family Dysgonomonadaceae; genus Proteiniphilum. Next base: position 3,434 of record DHTF01000043.1, read on the forward strand.
ACGTTTTCTGACGGTGTAGTATGCTTCAATGGCATTAGCATCAGTGGTGGTTCCTCCATCGGCCTGTGCTTTTGCTTCTGCCATCATCAACAGCACATCAGCATATCTTAAGAGGGTAAAGTTGGCGCCTGATTTTCCAACTTCAGCGGCATTCTGGTCCCAGTACTTATAAATATAGAGCCTGCCCATATCAACCATGCCCGATTGATCAAGTGCTTCCTGCTGGGTATAATAGAATTTTCTTTCTTCTCTGCGCTTATCACTTTCGGGATACGTATCGAAGAACATCTGGGTAACCGTGATTGCCCCACCGTAGGCGGCACTTGCAGAGACGGCCTTTACCGGTGCCGGATAAGCCAACAGGGCACCATGGAGAGGACTACCTGCATTGTCAGCCTCTCTCTGAATGGACCATATAATTTCTCCGGCGTTTTCAACGGTTCTCAACTCTTCATAACTGCCAAACAGTGTAAATTTCCCACTCTCATATACCTCTTTTGCCTTATTATAAGCCTTGGTGTAGTATTCGATTCCCTTTTGAAGAGGATATCCGGCCATGGTAAGTAAAACCTTTGCGTGCATAGACTTCACAGTTCCTTTGGTTACACGGCCACTGGTGCTTGTCCACTCCTGCTCTTCCATCAGTTCTCCGGCTCTTGTCATATCCGCATCAATCTGAGTGTAAACGGCTTCTATGGATGATAACTCAATTTCAGTATTTATTACATCTTTGGTAGGTGTGAGCTTCAGTGGCACCGGTCCATAGAGTCTAACAAGGTTGAAGTAAAAGTAACCACGGAGGAAATAGGTCTCGCCCAGGTACTGGTTCTTTTTGGATTCACTGATCGACCCTTCCGGCATACCTTCTATCCCTTCGATGATGCTGTTGCAATTCTCGATGGCCCTGTATGCTGTTTCCCAGAATCTCTGCACATAACTGTTGTTGTCCGCAATAAGCAGGCTATTGGCCTGGGAGAGGTCTTGTGTACCTGATCCGCGCATACGTTCACCGTATCCGTGCATGAATTCCATAAAGATGAAACTTTGTGAACCGGGCTCAATATCCGAGTCCATAATATCGTCAACAAAGGTATATATACCGTTCACCGCAGCCAAGACCTGTTTATCGTTCTGGTAATACGAATCGGGATTCAGAAATGTCTTTGGCTTTTCTTCCAGAAAAGAGTCACAGGAAGTGATGATGACCGCCAGGACAATGAGCCAGCTTATATTTGAATATATTTTTTTCATTTGATTTAAATATTTATTTTCTAATTACTTAAAATGTAATCTTTATATTAGCAGTAACGGTTGTGGGACGAGGATATGAGTAGAAGTCGATACTCTGTCCGTTGTCTGTACTAAATGCTCCCATTTCTGTGTCGTATCCGGGGTACTTGGTTAACAATGCGAGGTTTTCAACAGATACTCCCAAAGAGAGGTTGTTTACTTCACCAAGCCAGTTAAGCATTTTAGGATTGAGTGCATAGGAAAGTACAACGTTTCTGATTCGGAGGAAGTCCCCTTTATGAAGCATATACGAATCTTTTTCGTTTTCTCCGAAGAAGGGATCAGACGGTAAACGTAGAGCGGCAACCATCGTATTTTGATTCTCGGGTGTCCATGCTTTAAGTATATCTTTCACACTGTTGCTGTACAACGGTCGGTTTTCACCCATGGAGTGGGTAATACTCATAATCTTGAAGCCATATACATAATTCAGGTCAACCATCAACGATAAACCCTTGTAGGTAAACGTATTCACCATGGTGAGGTTTCCTTTCGGCCTACCGGTTCCCATTAACTGACGATCTTCTTCGTCGATCTTATAGTCTCCGTTCACATCTTCGTACTTGATATCACCGGGTTTTTTACCATACTTGGCTGCTTCCTCTGTCTCTGCAAGACTCCATGTACCCAGTCTTTTATAGATGCTATACGATGCCCAATCTATGCCCTCACGTGCGATGGTATTATTCCCTGTATCAATGGTTTCTCCGTTTATATCTATTGTTTTCACTTTGTTCGTGGAGTACACAAGATCTGTCACCCACATAAAATCTTTTGTATGAATGTTTCGTGACGTGATAGTGGCTTCAAAACCATTGTTCTGAATCTCTCCAAGATTCGACCATGTAGTGGCATATCCGGTCGTAATGGGTATCTGTTTCTCAAACAACAGATCTCGGGTTGACTTGGTATAATAATCCATGATTACTTCTAACCGATTGTTGAAGAAACTGAGATCTAATCCAACATTAAACTGTCGTGATGATTCCCACTTGAGATCTTTGTTACCCAAATTGCTCAGCGTTACATACGACGTGAGCTCCTTGTTGAAAATGGTAGATCCGTTTCCGTATTGTGAAATGGTTCTGTAATTAGGTATGGAGGCGTTACCAACTACACCGTAACTTGTTCTCAGTTTGGCCTGGCTTACCACATTGAGGAGAGGTTGGAAAAAACGTTCTTCCGAAATACGCCATCCGGCAGATACAGACGGGAAGTATCCGTACTTGTTGTTCATACCAAAGTTTGAAGCACCATCAGCACGGAATGTAACACCCAACAAATACCTGTCGCGAAAGCTGTGATTCATCCGGAAATAGTATGAATTCATCGTATTCTGATTCATCCCCGATTTGGGTTCGTGCCATGTTGTTCCTGCCGAAAGGTTGTGATAATCAAACGAGTCATCGAAATATTGTTCGGAACCCGAGGATGAACTTTCATTGCGATTATAATACCAACTGGCACCCAGCACAAAGTTAGAATTGAGTTGTCCTTCGAAATACGCATCGGTATAGGTAAAGTAGTTTTCGCTGGTGAGTTTCTGATTATCGGAATTACTGATATCCGCGTAGCCTCCATTGTTTTCGCTTACATCCAGAAGTCCTGCTTTGGCATAACTCATCCCCTTTCTGTTACTCTGCTGATAGTCTCCCTGAACAGTCAACGTTAGATTCCTGGTTAAGTCGAGAACGGAATTGATGCTGAACACGGAGAAGTTGGATTTCCATTCGTCCCTTCTGTCCTGTAGCAGCAGCAGTGGATTCTCTCCTTCTTCTGAAAATTTATAGTCTCCCTTTCGCCCCCAGGTGCCGTCTTCGTACTTGACGGGTACAATGGGTGGCATCTCTATCATATTACGGACCGCACCCTGACCAAAAGAATTCTCCATATCGTTGTTGTTGCCCTTCTGACTACCGATGGTTCCTACAACCTGAACGCGGAGCCAGTCCTTTATCCGGCTGTTTACATTCACAGTGCCCGAGAAACGCTCGTACTCAGAACTTTTCATCACTCCTTCATAGTTCTGGTAAGCAACACTCGAATAAACACTTGTGTCCTCGTTGCCCGAAGAAAAAGATACAATGTGGTCATTGGTAATAGCCATGCGAGTCATTTCCTTCTGCCAGTCTGTGTTATATTTGGGCGAAGCAATAAGCAGCCCATTTTCATCATACTGGTAGTTGCCGGAAGCATCCTTAGCATAGAAGAAGAGCTTTTCGTCGGCTGTGGAAAGATGAGGCATAGTTTGTCCGCTGTAAGCGTAGCTGCGGCGTTGTACTTCCATATATTCATCGGCATCCAACATACCGAGTTTACGATTCATAAAGCCGAATCCCATCTTACCATCATAGGTAATGGAGCCTTTGCCTTTTTCACCTTTCTTGGTGGTAATAAGCACAACTCCGTTTGACCCTTGAGCACCATACATAGCTGTTGCAGCTGCATCCTTAAGAATGTCTATCGATGCAATATTCGCTGAGTTGATGATATTGGGATCAACGCCAATTACGCCATCGAGTACATAGATAGGGTCTTTACCTGCATTGATGGAACCCATTCCACGAACGCGGAGGGAAGAGGAACCACCTGGCCTCCCTGACATTGATACGTTTGTTACCCCTGCCACTTTTCCGGCTATGCCTTGCATAATGTTAAAGGCAGACGGGCGTTCGTTCAATTCATCACTTTTTACAGAACTCACAGCGATGGACATATCTTTTTTTGAGCGGGTTCCATATCCGATTACTACCAGATCTTCCATCAGAACAGCATCCGATTTCATCACCACATTGTACTGTGATTTATCACCGATGGTTATCTCAACGGTCACCATACCCACATACGATATCTGCAGCGTTTGAGCATTTGAAGGTATTCTTAAAGAGAATGCGCCGTCGATATTGGTGGTGGTACCTATTGTCGTTCCTTTCACAACAACAGTCGCACCAATTACAGTATCACCGTTCTCATCCGTTACTACTCCAGAAATAGTTCTTTCAATTTGTTGTGAAAGGAGGTTTGAAGATGCTTTCGCCTCAACTCCGCCACAAAGTAGCAGCGCCAACACCAACATCAATTCAATAATTTTGGGAAACACACCTAGTGCATCCGTTCTCTGTTTTCTTTTCATTTTCATAAATAATTTAGTTAAAAATGCTACACTTATTTCTGATTAACTATGTTTAAAATAATCATCTACCCCACTCCTTATTGGGACTACTTCCCATATATAATTCCAAAACACCTCCTTGCGCAATATCAGAAAAATCAAGATAGCATTTGTTATGCTCTTCTCCGTTCAGTACTGCCTTCTGGATATATATATTTTCCGAACAATTGTCGTGAGTTATGATTGTAAACTTCTCTCCGGGGGCGTAATCATGATCGAGCCTAAATTCTATCTTGTCGAACACCGGACTGGTAATCTCTAATCTTGTATCTCCGGGGCAGGAAGCATGAAGGCCCGATGCTGTCAATACATACCATGCAGACATCTGCCCGGCATCTTCGTTACCTACCATTCCTTCTACTTCGTTACGATATGCGTTCTTACAAATATGCCTACTCCATTTTTGGGTGATCCATGGTTCGCCCAACTTGTTGAACAGGAATGGTACGAAGTGAACCGGCTCGTTGGCGTGGTTGTAGTAGTCATTCCACAAAAGATTATCGGGTGTTTTTTCAAAAAAATTGTACAGGTCTGCCAATACTGCTTTTCTGCCACCCATAAGTTCTACCATTCCCGCTACATCGTGAGGAACAAACCAGCCTTGCTGGTAGGGATTTGATTCCACACACCCGTACCATTCGGTTGTACGGGCATTTTCCGGCCAGTCCTGCCATGAGCCGTCTGCTTTGCGAGGACGGAACCAGCCTTTTTCCTTATCAAAAATATTCCTGTAAGCCTGAGATTTCTGAGCGTATACTGCTGCATCTTCGTCCTTGCCCATTGCAGTGGCTAACTGTGAAATACACCAGTCGGTATAGGCATATTCCAATGTATGCGAAATACTGTTTTCGGACGGAGTATAACCCAATTCGTCATTACCAAACAGGCGGGAAGTGTTTTTAGCATATTCGTATGCTTTTGCTACATCAAAAGTTCGTATTCCTTTCACATACGCATCCGCAAGCACCGATAGAGCCGGGTTACCAAGCATGCATCCGGAATATGCATTCATAATTTCCCAACGTTCGTAATATTCCTTGCCACTTTGTTCGGCCAA
>DHTF01000075.1 GCA_002411515.1 Proteiniphilum sp. UBA5267
GGAGAAAGATTTGTCTCAAGAGGTTTCTGGGACGGGGAAAATACCTGGAAAGTGCGTTTTATGCCGAATCAGACCGGAAAATGGAGGTTCACGACAATCTGCTCCGATGACTCTAACCTTTCACTTAACCAGATCGAAGGCTCTTTTCAATGCATCCGGAACCGCAGCACACATGATATTTATCAAGGGGGAGCGTTACTGCATCCTGAGGGATCATACCACCTGGAGCACAATGACGGGACACCCTTTCTTTACATCGGTTGTACGGCCTGGAATGGAGGATTATACTCAACTCCCGAAGAGTGGGACCTTTATCTTTCCAACCGGAAAAAGCACGGCTATTCTGTCATTCAACTGGTCACGACACAATGGCGGGGAGCTTTACACAATGCGGAGAATGAAACAGCTTTTACAGGCACCGAATGTATCATGGTCAACCCCTCCTTTTTTAAGCGGATGGATGAACGGATCGACCGGATAAACGCGTACGGGTTGGTGGCTGCTCCCGTTATGTTATGGGCATTGGGGGACATGAGTCCCGGGGTATGCTTACCTGAAAGAGCAGCGATCAAATTGGCAGAGTACATATTGGCTCGTTACGATGCCAATCACGTCATTTGGAACCTTGGAGGTGATGGCAATTATTTGGATGAACATGAAAAAAGATGGAAGAAAATCGGAAGAGAAGTGTTTGGTAAAAACAATCATCAACGATTGGTAACGCTCCACCCCCGCGGTCTTTCCTGGTACGGTAGCGTATATAATCATGAAAAGTGGCTCGATATAATATCTTATCAGACAGGTCATACTAACAGCCGGGAAGTGATCCGATGGAAGACGCAGGGGCCGGTGGCGACTACCTGGATGGACCTTTCACCCAGGCCGATAATTGACACGGAGCCCGTTTACGAAAACGGCAACAATGCCGACGAAGTGAGAAAAAGTGCATACTGGAGCATTTTCGCCGCACCGGTTGCCGGTGTTTCGTACGGATCACATACCATATGGCCCTGGCTCCGAAAAGGAGATAAACCCATCAATCATGGAGAAAAAGAGCCGTCACCCATCACCTGGTACGACGCCCTTTTCCACGAAGGGAGCATCCAGAGAGGATATTTGGCATCCTTTTTCAGGAATATTGATTGGTGGAAGTTATTTCCGGCAAATCATCTATTAAAAGAGCAACCCGGTTTATTAAACCACGCCCGCTGGCAGTCAGTACTTGCTTCTGATAACAAAGCGGTCATTCTAGTTTATCTTCCGATACAGGAGGCCGTCAAACTGAATATTTCCCAGGCAAATACGTATGGGGCCAAATGGTTTGATACCGCCAACAATAAATTTTTAAAAGCTTCTCCCGAACAGCACGACGGTGTTTTGGAATATCATTCACCCGTGGAGTCCGATGCAATATTGATGCTTTTCAAGAAAAACTAAATTAATCCGATTCAAGAAAAAAAGTCAACACTATGAAACATGTAAAGAAAATTGTTGTGGTCGCTCTCTGCTCGCTTTTATGTATGCCGTCGTTACATTCGGCAGTAATCATATTAACCAGTGACCAACAACTGTATGACCTGATGGATCCGGACAAGAAAATTGACATTTCCCTGGGGTACAACAGTACATTCATGAGCCTGCGTGAAGTCTGTGAGGCAGCCAAACGCAGGGGAGACAAAGAACTGACCATCGCTTTTGACGAATTTTTCAGACAGTACCGGCCTCAAGCAGGTACGGAAAGGCGATTGACCCCTGACATGGATGAATATGTCAAAATGATTAAATTCATCAGCGATTTTGCAAAAAAATACGACATGGGTATCTGCCTGAGTTTACTTTCTCCGCTTGAACTGGGTCCGGCATACAAGAACCAGACAAATCAGGCAGGCAGATGGCTGGGATACAAAGTAGGCATGATGAATGCTACTGACGGTGCTTTCTCATTATCCATGTGGCAACAAATGTATTGGACTAACAACAAAGGCAAGTTTCAGATTAAGCTGAAAAACATAAAAGCCTATGCATTTAAAGAAAAACCGGTTAAGTCGTCTCACTTCATCGCCGTCCGTCCCGATGAAATCGTAGAAATTAAAGATGTGCGATGGGAAGGAGGAGATACTGTGGATGTGGAGGGTGGCGAATACGGGCTCAAGAATTCGCCGGAAGAGATGATATTCCCGATCAGGAAACTAAGAGTTTACCGCGACGGAAAGCAAAAGATGGAGGGGTATAACCGTGTGATGGTCCTTCTGGAGTATGAAACGCCAGAAATGGATTATTTCAGCGACCGTGCACCGTTGTTCCTGCAACAACTTATTGACAAGTACAAAGAAAACAACGTAAACCTAACCTCTTTTTACTCGGATGAGATGCACATACAACAGGACTGGGCTTATTTTTCCCACCATGAAGGAGGGCAATTCAACACCCGCTTCCTTACCGAAGGCTTTTCACAAAAATACCGGCAAAAATACAATCAGCCGTTCGACGATAAATACATGCTCTATTTTGTCTACGGGGCACCTTACTACCAGGCAACGGCAAAGGCAGTCCGGAATGTACAATACGTAATGGGAGAAACACCTGAAGAGATACACCGGACCTTTCTCCTCAAAGACCGCTACTACAAGATGCTAAACCACGGAGTGGTCGACCTCTTTAAAAATGCGAAAGATTACGCAGAAAAGATCTATAAACGCGAAATGCCGACCAGCGCTCATGCTTCATGGGCAGAAAGCCCTACCATTGATTACTGGGATATGGAAAAACTGCACAGCAATGCCTATAAATATGAATATACCTCAAATTTTGTGTGGGGGAATACGGTGCATCAGGCCTCTGCTGCCTGCTACGACTATTTCAAGTGGGGCGAATACCTGCAGCCCACTGGCAATGATTTTGCAGAAACAGGCTGGGGTGATCGTAACTACTACGGTGCAGCCATGGGGACATCAATTGGGGTGGTCAACAAATATTCCAATGCGTATGCAGCTGCCTGGGGATTCCCCAAAGAAGCTCTTCACTGGAAAAACACACTCAACGAGGCCTACGGAGCACAACCCTCCCGTCCCATGCGGACCCTGACGGCAAATGTACATCGCGACATTGAAGTGTTGATTCTTTATCCCATGAGTCTGGTCGCAGTGGAAGAGAGGTTTGGCAGTTGGATGACTCAATATGGTTATGCCAATTACCTGACAGCAGACAAGTTTGTAGAGATGGGAAAAGTACTGGACGATGGATCAGTTCAGGTAGCGGAAAAGAAATACCGAACAGTGGTTGCGATGTTTGAGCCTCTCCCCCAGGTAGGACTACTGGAGATGATGGATCAAATGACAGAAAAGGGGGGCAACGTGATCTGGTTTAGCACTCCTCCCCTGCTCGACAGCAAAGGATCAGACTGCAGCAAGAGCTGGCAAAAGTTGTTTGGGGTGGATTATCAGTTTGATGAATACATGGGGGAGATCGCCTCCGGGAAAAAAATTACTTTCCACCGTTCTTTTGAAAATCTTGAAGATCAAACTATCCTGACTGACTTTCTGGTGGACCGTATTTACCCGGTAACCCCTGCCTCTCCCTCCGTTGAAGTGGTTTCAAAAGTAGAGGAAATGATTGTGGGGACTAAAATGAAGAAGGGAAAAGGATTTGTCTACTATTGTGGTTTCCGCCCCCGCGATGACCAATCCGCTAGCCTGGGTTATGAATCCCGAACCCTCTTCGAAATTCTGAATGCCATCAATGCCTATCCACCAAGCGGCAACTTTCCTGTGAACGACAATCCAACCTATGTGTCGCGCACGAGCGACTTTCTTACCACTACATTTCCCAATGGAACCACAGCAATTGTGAAACACTACCGTACACACCGGGAAAACTGGGAGGGGGGCTTTTCGAGGAACGAAGCAGCAGATTCCGCAGCACTCGCCGTCAATCCGATGCCTGCAGACTTGTTGGACATACAAAACCTGAAAGTGAACGGACATGAAATTTCCTACCAGGGAAAGCTGAATGTCGCCTTCCGAACCGACAGAAACAAACGGTTGATTGCCTTTATCGGAAATGAATGCACGGAGATTACTCTGGACCAGGTTCACTACAGGTTTGCACTTCATCCGGTCAATATTGATTATCTCCCCACAACGGATCAATCAAACCAATACATTCTCCGTATCTCCGGAGAGGGAGAGATCACTCTGCCGGTACCCGTGGGTGCAACTCAATCATTACTGAAGAATGGGAAACACACTGTTCGGAGCAAAATTGAAGCAGGGAACCTCAAGTTTCACATCGACAAAACACTCTCCGGTAAATGGCTGGATCTCACATACCGTCAATCAAAAAAAACAAAGTAATCCTCTCTACATCAAGTATATATTGTTTGTAATTTTACAAGTTCGCAGTTATGGAAAGAGTAACAACCCAATTGCCCAATTTTAAATTCAGGTACACGATCATTTTTCCTGTTGTGTGCTTTCTACTTCTCTCTGCATGTCAGCATGGGAATCGTGCTGCATTAGCAGAGGATTTACAATGTAGAAACATGATTAATCCCGAAGGAATCGATGCTCCACTCTTAAGTTGGAAGATCAAATCGTCACAGCCTGGGACGTTCCAGACAGCTTGGGAAATTGAGATAGCCTCAACCAGGAAGATGCTCGAAAGAGGAGCTGCAGACGTTTGGAGATCAGGTAAAAAACTCTCAGCCGATCAATTTGACATCCAGCCTGCAACGAACTTCAGCGAAGGATCTTCTTACTTCTGGAGAGTCCGGATATGGGATCACAACGACCAGATGTCCCGTTGGAGTGAACCGGCCAGTTTTTCTGTGGGTCTGCTGAAAGAAGCATCGTGGCAAGCCAAATGGATCACCTGTCCAAATGCCGGAGAAGGGGCACTCCCCTATTTCAGGAAAAAAATTCTTTCTGATCAGGGAAAACGTGTGGAAAAAGCATTGGTCTATTTCTGTGGTTTGGGAGCAGGTGAACTGTATGTAAACGGCCAGCCTGTGGATCTGACACGATTCTTGGATCCGGCCCAGACCAATTACGAACAGTATGCCCTTTACAGTACTTTTGATGTGACAGACCTGATCAAGCAGGGAGAGAATACTGTCGGGGTTATGCTGGGTGACGGTTGGTTTTCTCAGAACGATGCATGGGGTGGCGCAGACTTCTCCTACGGAGATCCCATGTTCCGGCTGCAACTGAAGATTTCATACACCGATGGCACCTTTATGCAGGTAGGTAGCGACGAAGAATGGGAATGGGCAGAAGGTCCCATCCGAAAAAGTAACATTTACCTGGGGGAGAGTTACGATGCCAATTGTGAAATCAAAAACTGGAACATGCCAGGGTCATCATCCGACGGTTGGGAAAAAGCACAATTGGCTACCGCAAACACACCACCCCGTTTGGTACCTCAAATGATTCCTCCCATCAGGAAAAAAGAAACGCTCACCGCAAAAAATATCTGGCAAGACTCATTGGGTAACTGGGTATATGATTTTGGGGTAAACGTGGCAGGCATCCCATTGTTAAAGGTTAAGCAACCCAAGGGTACAACAGTGATCATTCGTTTTGCAGAAGGCATTGACAAGTCGAATGGACTTGATTTCAGATCCTCGGGATGGATTCATCACGGAGCCATTTTCCAGGATCAATATATATGTAAAGGCGAAGGTGTAGAAACATGGTCTCCTCGTTTTACCTATCACGGCTATCGTTATGCTGAACTGTCGGGGCTGACTGAAAAACCTGACATTGAAACATTGAAATTAATCGTGGTACACTCAGATGTGAACAACACGGGACAATTTACCTGCGCCGACGAACAGATTAACAAACTACATGAACTGGCTATACGAACTGTAAAGAACAACTTGCATGGCATTCCAACGGATTGTCCTATCCGGGAAAAATGCGGGTGGTTGGGAGATGTGCATGCATATGTAAAAATGGCGAATGTTAACTTCCAAATGGAAAACTTTTGGCACAAATATCTTGAAGATATCCGCTCCGGGGCAATAAGGGAAGAAGAGAATACGCTCTTTCACGAAAGATACAACAACACGTTTTACTTCACTCACAAACCTTCCGGTATACCCTATATGATTGCGCCGGGAAAAAGATTGTGTGGGGTGGCTTCTCCCGATTGGGGTACCGTACAGGTTCAACTACCCTGGTGGATTTATGTCTATTACGGAAACAAGCAGCTTCTATCAGACTATTACCCCCAGATGAAACAATGGACCTTGTATGTAAATTCTTTGGCTAAAGACAACGAAAGAAAAAAGGGCTACGACATGAATACCCAGTCGATTGTCTACCAAGGCTTGGGCGATTGGTGTCCTCCGAAGTACGCGTCTGAAAATAAGACTCCTGTAGAGTTCACTTCAACCGCTTTTCATTATTTGGATGCAAAAATAATGAAAGAGGTGGCCGACATACTCGGTAAAGAAGATGATGAAGCATTGTTCTCGCGGATAAAGGAGGAGATCGCCACAGAACTACGAGACGTGATGTATGATCCAGTGAATAAAACATTTGGATCCCAAACAGCCGACGCCATGGCGCTTGACCTGGGAATTGTTCCTGAAGGAGATGAGGCAGAAGTAAGTAAATCGATCGTTGAGAGCATGAATAGGCACAGTGAAGGGTTTATGAACTGTGGCATTTTTGGAATCAGCCGAATCGGAAGCATGCTCGCTCGCCACGGGAATGCGGAAGCTGCGTGGCAGATGTTTACAAAAAAAGGGGAACACAGCTTTGAATGGATGTGGACCGCTGCGGATGCCACTACCCTGTGGGAACTACTACCCGTCAACGAAATCAGCCACGAAGGTTCTCTTAGTGCGTCCTACAATCACCCGATGCAGGCAGGCTATGACATCACCTTTTTTGAAGACATCGCCGGAATAGCATCCGACCCATCCGGTTTCGGATTTAAGGTGATCCGTTTTGAACCTCTTTTCTGTGATTTTCTTCCCTGGGCAAAGGCTCAAATAGAAACACCATACGGGATTGTTTCAAGCAATTGGAAAAAAACAGACGGGATGTTAAAATGGGAAATTTCCATTCCACCCAACTCCTCCGGATTGGTGATACCCCCATATGAAGGAACTTGCACGGTGAACGGAAAAGAAATTGAGCTTTGTACATTCCTAAAAACGGAAAAAAAGGGAGATAAGAATCGTTATACATTCCCGTCGGGAGACTATCAGATCATATTCAATGACTTATGAGATTCAACCCGTAAAAAAATATACCACTGGAAATGAATTTTTTTGTCAAAAATAATTCAAGACTGTGAAGGCTTTTTGCTGTATTTTTCTTAAATTTATGGGTTATATAAAGCAATGTGAAAGTAAGGAAGAGGAATTTTAAAACAAATAACATAAAAATTGTAACATGAAACGGAGGATAAGTGTATTAGTAGTTTTAATCAGCATGATCTATCTCATTGGTTGTAAGCAAAATTCACAAGACAACCTTGCACAACTGTCTCAGGAATTGGAGAGCGGATTCGTCACCCCTCCCGATTCCATTCAGACCAGTGTCTACTGGTACTGGATTTCAGACAATATCTCCAAAGAGGGTGCCGTGAGAGATCTTCACGCCATGAAAGAAGCGGGAATCAACCGGGCTTTTATTGGCAACATCGGGATAGAGGACCTTCCTTATGGCACAATAAAGATGTTCAGTGAAGCATGGTGGGAGATCCTCCATACTGCTTTGAAAACAGCTACCGAACTGAATATAGAAATTGGTATTTTCAACTCTCCGGGATGGAGTCAATCGGGAGGGCCCTGGATAGAACCAGAACAATCGATGCGCTACCTGGCCTCATCAGAGCTGGAGGTGAAAGGTCCCCAAACCATCAAGCAACTTCTCCAAAAACCAAGCGAACAGTTTCAGGACGTGAAGGTGATTGCCATTCCAAACATGATGCGAAACGAATTGATATTGACCCATAAAAATGCAGTATTACAGAGTACTCCGCTCCTTGCCAACATCGAACGATTGACAGACAACGATCCTCAGACAGGGATCAACCTACCCGAAGGGAATAGTGTGGAAATCAGTTTCAAATCTGAAGAACCGTTTACAGCCAGAAGCCTCACCATCCAGACAACCCGCGCGCCATTCATGGCCGATGCGGTTCTACAGATCAAAGAGGCAAACAACAATTACAAAACGGTTTCGCAATTTGTCATCAATCGGTCCAATCCGGCTTTGAACGTAGGATTCGATCCGTATGCACCCGTGACAATTTCATTACCCAACACCACCTCCAAGGAATTCAGGCTGGCAATTAATTATCAGTCTGGAGGGAGTGGTCTGGCGGAAGTCACTCTGAGCAGTGTTCCCCGCATGGAAAGGTACAGTGAAAAGACACTGGCCAAGATGCATCCCACCCCACTACCTTACTGGAAAGATTATCTCTGGCCAGAACAACCGGAAGTAGACGACACGAGTCTGATTATTCAAGATCAGCAGATCATCGACATCACGCAGCATATGTCTCCTGCGGGAGTCCTCAGTTGGGATGTACCAGAAGGAGCGTGGACGATTTTAAGAATGGGTATGGCGCCCACCGGCGTGACCAACGGACCTGCTTCACCAGAAGCCACCGGCCTTGAGGTGGATAAAATGAGTAAAAAATGGACAGCGCTTCATTTCGACCGTTTTATCGGAGAGATACTGAGAAGAATCCCTGAGGCCGACAGAAAGACATTTAAAGTGGTTGTCCAAGACAGTTATGAGACCGGAGGACAGAATTTCACCGATGGCATGCTGGAAGAATTCGAACAGCGCTACGGATATGATCCTCTGCCCTATCTGCCAGTCTTCAGAGGCTATGTGGTCAACAGCCGGTTGGAATCAGACCGTTTTCTTTGGGACTTGCGCAGAATGATCGCAGACAAGGTCGCCTACGATTATGTAGGAGGCCTGAGGGAAGTAAGCCATCAACACGGCTTAACCACCTGGCTTGAAAATTATGGACACTGGGGATTTCCAGGGGAGTTTCTGATGTACGGCGGCCAATCGGATGAAATAGGCGGTGAATTCTGGAGTCAGGGTGAGCTGGGTGACATCGAAAATCGTGCGGCCACATCCGCCGGCCACATCTATGGGAAAACCAAAATTTCCGCTGAATCGAACACTTCCGGCGGACCTGCCTATTCCAGGCATCCTGCAATGATGAAACAGCGTACTGATCGCTTCTTCGCCGAAGGGATCAACAATACGCTCCTACACGTATACATCATGCAGCCTTACGAAGAAAAAAATCCCGGGGTAAATGCCTGGTTTGGAAATGAATTCGACCGAAAGAACAGCTGGTTCTCCCAAATGGACCTGTTTACCCAATATCTGAAACGGACTAATTTCATGTTGCAACAAGGCCTCAACGTGGCCGATGTAGCATATTTTATTGGTGAAGATGCCCCCAAAATGACCGGCATCGCAGATCCTGCTCTTCCCCTGGGTTACCAGTTTGATTACATTAATGCGGAGGTAATCCTGCGTGACATGACCGTCAAAGATGGGCTATTGACGTTACCCCACGGGACACAATACAGGGTGCTTGTGCTTCCCAAGCAGGAAACGATGCGTCCGGAACTGCTGGAAAAAATCAAGGAACTGGTCAATAAAGGAGCATACATACTGGGACCAGCACCCAAACGATCACCCAGCCAGCAGAACCAGCCAGAGGCAGACAACCGTGTACAGCAACTGGCGAACGAACTTTGGGGTGACTTGAACGGCGAAACAATTACACAACGATCCTACGGAAAAGGTCTGGTCATGAATGGTCTTTCCCTTGAGGAAGTTTTCAATAGCATCAGACTACTTCCCGACTGCAAATTGCCGGAAGACAATTCCATTCACTACGGGCACCGTACTATGAAAGGAATAGAGATTTACTTTCTTTCCAACCAAACGGACCAGGAAACAGTCATCCGGCCTGAATTCAGGGTCACCGGCAAGGAGCCGGAGCTGTGGGAAGCTACCAGTGGGACAATACGGCCGCTTCCTGCTTTCGAAATCAACAAGGCATTTACTGCAGTACCTCTGAAACTGGCTCCCTACGAGAGTGTGTTTATTGTATTTAGAAATAAAGCCCAAAATAAGGAGGTGAAAAACATAGAAGCGAATTATCCGGCGCCAGAAATCATTGAAGAACTGAAGGGCCCCTGGCATGTTGCCTTTGACCCCGCTTTCAGGGGACCCACAAATCCGGTAATCTTTGAGACGTTGCAGGACTGGACTACCTCCCAGAACGACTCTGTAAAGTATTATTCCGGAACAGCCACCTATTCGATTGCGTTCACCACTCCCGAGAACACCGAGAATAAAACCATTGCATTAGATCTGGGTAGTCTGACTGCAATGGCCAAAGTGAAAATAAACGGCATGGATGCTGGTGGGGTGTGGACCCATCCCTACAGGCTGAACATCACCCAATGGGTGAAACCAGGTCAAAATGAACTGAAAATAGAGGTAGTTAACAACTGGATGAACCGGCTGATCGGAGATCAGAACCTACCTGACTCACAAAGAGGAACCTGGTGCTACGTAAATCCCTACAACGCCCAGAGTGCATTGCAACCATCTGGGCTGTTCGGACCAGTCACGATTCAATTGTTGCCGTATCAAAATAAATAAACAGGCTTTAGAACCGAGATTATATCATAAAAAATGAAGAATATAAATTGGCTTATTATATCAGTCGTGCTTCCCATAATGTTTCTTTCTTGCAGACTCTCCCAACAATCGCACAAAAACGATTCAGTCATCGAGAGTGAAGAGGAAAATTTCAGAGATCTTTACGCCGACACCTGGGTAGCCACCGATGGTTTGGGACGACAGATGCCTGATTACGAAGAAGTTGGACCCATAAAGAACGATCAGCGAAGGGTTGTAGGCATTTTCTATATTACCTGGCACACCCAAAATTTGGCAAAACAGAAGCAACCCTATGAGGCAGATGTCACAAAAATCTTGGCTAAAGACCCAACAGCGCGGTTTAAGGCTGATCATCCTCTCTGGTATACAAGCTCTTACCACTGGGGAGAACCGGAGATGGGGTATTTCCTGAGTCAGGACGATTACGTGATACGGAAAGATATGTCCATGCTTGCAGATGCAGGTGTAGATGTGCTGATTATGGATGTGACTAATGCCGTCAGATACTGGGACGAATGGGATGTCACCTTCCGTATTATGCAGGAGATGAAAAAAGAAGGCAACAAAGTACCGAAATTTGCCTTCTGGTCCTTCAATGGTCCTGCCATTACCGTTGTACAGGATCTTTATGACAGGGTCTACAAAGAGCAGAAGTACAAGGATCTGTGGTTCTACTGGGATGGCAAACCACTTTTACTCTATAACGGAACACCTTCCTTCGATGCCAATGGCTCAGAGATCAAACATCCCAACCCCCACTATGACCCCGCTGCAGCCACTGATCCGAACCATCCCCATTATCAGGATTCCGATTATGCGAATGAATTCTACAGCGATTATACCAAAGAGGTAAAAGAGTTCTTCACCCTTCGGACTATGTGGTGGGGATACTACGAATGGGGCGGTAAAAGATTTGTAGGGACCGAAGACAACTGGAGTTTTGGGTATAGCATGGCTGATTCCCGCGTAAAAAATCTTCCTCTTGAAGAGCTTCTGTCTACACACAATGGCAAAAGAGAACAAGCAGCTGTAACCACAGCCCAACATCCTGTTACCATGACCAAGGAAAACATGGGGGTAGGTAAATCCTGGTCCCGTAAATTTGGACAGCCCCCACTCGATGAATATGACTTGCCGAAATCGGCCTATGTCCCCTGGCTTGGGAAAGAGGTAGAAAACCCAACCCATTACGGGATTTATTTTCAGGAACGATGGGATGAAGCATTAGCAGCCAATCCAGAGTTTCTCTATATCAATGACTGGAATGAATGGACGGCCGGTAAATATCAGCCAGATCACGGCGGCACAACCCCGTGGCTGGGAAGGGATAATTCTTTCTTCTTTGTTGACCAATACAATGCTGAATTCAACCGCGGCATCCAACCGATGAAGGGCGGATACACCGACAATTACTACATGCAGATGGCGCAGAACATCAGGAGATACAAAGGAGTACGTCCCATTCCGGAACAGAATGGATATACCAGCATACGCATCGATGGAAATTTTGAAGATTGGGAAAAAGTGAAAAATGAATTCCGGGACACCAAAGGAGATGTTCAGCACAGAGATGCGATCGGATATGCAGGTATCCACTACGTGAACCAATCGGGCAGAAACGACATCATTACCAGCAAAGCTGTACGAACAAAAGAACAAGTCTGTTTTTATGTAGAGACTGAAGCACCACTCACTCCTCATACCGACAAAAACTGGATGTTACTGCTTATAGATGCAGATAACAACCCCGAGACAGGGTGGTATGGTTATGATTTTCTAATCAATGGTCAGGTAAAAAGTGAGATACAGACCACACTCATGAAATACGAACAGGGAAAATGGGTTGAAAACAGCGATCTTGCTTACCGTTACAACGGCAATAAGATGGAAATTGAAATCCCTGCTCACCTGTTGTCTGTCAACGCAGATCACTTGGTCATGGACTTCAAATGGAGCGACAATCCCGAAAAACTGGAAGACCCCATCTCTTTTGCACTCAATGGAGATACGGCGCCCAACAGAAGATTTAACTACCGGTTAACATGGAAAAAATAATTAATTTGAATGGCATGAAAAATCTTTTTCTTTCCTTTCTGTGGGTCTCCCTTCTTGCGTTCTTTTCTGCTTGTAATTCAGGAAAAGAACAACCAGTTAAGGAAAATGAGTATACGGTGGCGGCATTTTACTGGCCCGCCTACCATTATGAGCCAAAATCCGAATTTCTCTTTCCGGAGAAAACCGGTGAATGGGAGATTATTCGAAATGCCGTCCCCAAAGAGGAAGGCCATCAACAACCCAAAGTGCCCCTTTGGGGTTATCTGGATGAAGCCAATCCGGAGGATATGAACCACAAAATCAATACGGCCATAGAATATGGGGTAAACACCTTTATCTTCGACTGGTACTGGTTTGAAAAAGCACCTTTCCTGGAACGCTGCATAAACGACGGTTTTCTGAAAGCCAACAAAGGAAGAATGAACTTCTACCTGATGTGGGCTAATCATGATGCCACTACCTACTGGGACGTGAAAAATCCCAGGGTGGATTCCGTTTATTGGGATGGGGAGGTGGACAGAGAACAGTTCGAGATTGTGGTTGACAGAGTTATTTCACAGTATTTCAAGGACCCCTCCTACCTGAAAATTAAGGGTGAGCCAGTCTTTTGCATTTATGAACTCAACACACTCATCCAGGGACTGGGAGGAGCTGAAAAGACAAAAGAAGCACTCGATCATTTCAGGAAAAAGACCATCGAAGCGGGATTCCCCGGACTACACTTGCAAAGCATACTGTGGGAAGCACTGCCCTCAAGCATTGAAGGGGTTCCAGGAGATCCGATAAAAAGTCAGGAGGAAGTACTGAATTTCTTTGGGTTCAAAAGCCTGACCAACTACTGTTGGGCGCATCTTCAGAATCCTGACGGAGACTATGAAGTTTGGGGAGATGCTTCAACCGATATGTGGACCGGATTCAAAGATCGATTCTCTATGACCTACTTTCCCAATGTCACTGTAAGCTGGGATGCCAATCCTCGTTTTCCTTTCAAAGCTGGATACATCAACAACTCCACCCCCCAGAAGTTCGAAAAGTATCTGTCTAAGGCAAAAAAATACATCGATGACAATCACATTGATCCGAAAATGGTCACCATCAATGCGTGGAACGAATGGTCAGAAGGAAGTTACCTGGAGCCCGACACCATCTGGGAATATGGGTACCTTGAAGCAGTAAGAGATGTTTTTGGAAATAAAAACTGAACAAACAAAAAAGATGAAAACAATACATTCCTTTTTTCTTCTATTCGTTGCCATGATCACCATGAGCAGCTCATGCAAAGAGAAAGATCAAATCGACTTTCCCGGCGCTCAGGGATCAGGAGAAGAAACTTCAGGTATTCTCCAGCCTATGGCCGGCAGTGACGAGTTGGGACGGGTGCTTCCCCTCCATGATGAGGTAGGTGATCTCAAAACAAACCGTAACGTGGGGATTTTCTACTTTCTCTGGCAGGGAGATGTTGCGTCAAAGACCTCAGAAAATAAATGGGACCTCAGCAAAATAATACCCAGTCACCCGGAGGTGCTGGAAGACGGTGATCACGAAAACTGGGGTTCCCGTGAAAGAGGTCGTTATTACTTTTGGGGAGAACCTATCTATGGCTACTATCGGGGTGATGATTACTGGGTTCACTTGAGGAACATGCAACTGCTCACCGATGCGCAGGTGGATTTTTTAGTCATCGATGCGACCAATGCCCTGATATATGAAAAACAATCGCATGAACTGATGAAAGCCATCCGCACCCTACAGAAACAGGGATTAAATCCACCTAAAATGGTCTATTATACCAATACCGAATCGGGTAAATCGATGCAAAAGATTTATGATACTTACTATCGGCAAGGAGCGCCAGTCAGATATCCCGAAACATGGTTTTATCTGGACGGAAAACCCCTGATAATAGGTAGAACGAAAGAGGCACAGGGCAAGGAATACCACTCTTTTTTTACTTTCAGAGAATCACAATGGCCCAATGAGCCGAATCAGGATAATGGATGGCCCTGGATTGACTTCAGCAGGCCACAATATGTTTACAGGAATCTGAAAGGAGAAAGGGAGATTATCAACGTCTCCGTATCACAACACCCCAATCCGGCAGCTGGAATGGGAGGTTCAGCCTTTTACGGAAACAAAGATAACTGGGGTCGTAGTTTTCGAAACGGACAAATGGGAAATCCTGACATAGACATCATTCATGGCTACAATTTCCAAGAACAGTGGGACTATGCACTTAAGCAGGATGTTCCATTTATCTTTATCACAGGATGGAATGAGTGGGTGGCCGGCAGATGGGGCAGTACCGATGGCAATCCGGAACACTCCTATTTTTGTGATCAGGCCAATCCGGAGTACAGCAGGGACATTGAACCAACACTGACTGCGGGATTGAAAGATAACTACTACATGCAAATGGTAGCCAATATCCGTAAATACAAAGGGATGAGAGCAGTGCCAAAAGCAGGAGGAGAAAAAAGCATCAAAAAATGGGAAGACTGGGAAGAAATCAAACCTCTTTACCGGGATTATGCAGGTGACACCGAAAAGAGAGACCAACCGGGAGCCGTACTGGTTCCTCAGAACCACTACATCAATACCACCGGAAGAAACGACCTGCTGACAATGAAGGTGGCAAGAGATAAGCAGGAGATCTTTTTTCTTGCTGAGACAGCTGGTCCAATCATCCAGGGAGATGATGATACTTGGATGAGGTTATACATCAACACCGACAGAAATCATGCTACCGGCTGGATGGGTTACGATTTTAGAATCAACCGAGGTGAGGAATTACAGAAATTTAGTGCTGGAAAGTGGGAAACCATCAGCCAGGTGAAAATAAAGACCGAAGGGAATAAACTGATGTACAGCTTCCCGCTTGCCTTAATTTCAGAAAAAAACAACACAATCGATCTGGAGTTTAAGTGGAGTGACAACATGCAGCAGGAAGATCCCATGGACTGGTATCTCAACGGCGATGTGGCTCCCGGAGGACGATACAATTTTGTTTTTACAGTAAAATAGCCAAAAGGTCATCACATCTTTTAGACATATGAATGTTCGCATCATTTTTTCTTTTCTCTTGATCGCTTTCATGCCGGTCACCACAAAGACTTTCTCGAGTATCACCACCACATCTCATCGGGTGAAACCGTCGGAACTTACCTGCGCTTATCAGCGGAATCCCCTCTCTGTGGCATCATCAGCACCCCATTTCGGATGGCAAACAGAAACCGGAGGAAAGACGTTTAACCAATCTGCATACGAAATAGAGGTGTATACAGATCTCTTCGGGAAGCAGGTGAAGATATGGAACTCGGGGAAAATAGAATCCGATCAAAGTCAAGCAATCCCATACGGAGGCAAGGAAAAACTCCATCCTGCAAAGAAATATGTCTGGCGGGTGAAAGTATGGTCGACCCAGGGTATTTCATCTGTCTGGAGTGAATGGAATACCTTTCGGGTTGCCCCTTCCAACCTTGCCAACCAAGCCAGTTGGATAGGTGCAATCGACAAAAAAGATGCCAATATTCCGCAAGGTCGAAATTACCATGGATTATCCATCTCTTCAGAAATAGGAAAGAAGTGGCAACAAACAGCCCCTCTCTCCAAACAGAGCATCTACCTAAGAAAAGATTTCATCAGAAAAGGAACGATCCAGGACGCCATTATCTACGTCAGTGGTCTGGGACATTATGAATTGTCTGTGAACGGTAAAAAAACCGGGGATAGTGAGTTCTCCCCACTCTGGAGCGATTACGACAAAACAATTTATTACAATGCTTTCGACGTAACGTCCATCCTGAAAGAAAAAAACGGGATTGGTGTGCTGTTGGGGAATGGTTTTTTTAATGAACAGGGAGGACGTTATGTGAAGATGCAGGTTAGCTTTGGGCCCCCTACTCTTTTCTTTCGCATGATGGTTACATACACCGACGGAAGTACAGAAGAGATGGTGTCCGATGAAAGCTGGAAATATGCACCCAGCCCGCTCACTTTTAATGATATGTACGGAGGGGAGGATTATGATGCCCGACTGGAACAACCCGGATGGGACACCTTTGGTTTTAATGATGCTGAGTGGAAATCGGTTGTTGTGCAGGAGGCTCCCAAGGGAAAGTTAACGCCCCAATCTGCTCCCACTGTCAAAATCATGAATACATATACCCCTCTGTCAATTAAAAAAGCAGGATCCGCATACATCTACGACATGGGACAAAACCTGTCTGGATTTCCATTGATAAATGTAACTGGCAAGGCAGGCAATAAGATCCGATTGATCGTAGGCGAAAACATCCACGAAGATGGCTCGGTGAATCAGACCCAATCCGGATCACCCTATTCTTACGAATATACGCTAAAGGGAGAAAAGGAAGAGATCTGGCAACCCCGCTTCTCCTACTACGGATACAAATACATTCAGGTGGAGGGGGCCAAACCACCAAACAACGATGATCCCCGCGAAATACCGGTTGTGAATGATGTAAAATCCTATTTTGTTCACAATTCTGCTTCGGAGGTCGGTTCTTTTCGATGCTCCAACGAAATATTCAACGAAGCACACCGGATTATTGTCAATGCCATAAAAAGTAATATGCACGCAGTCTTTACCGACTGTCCCCATCGTGAAAAACTAGGATGGCTGGAGCAAGTACATCTGAATGGGCCTGGATTGTTTTACAATTTTGACCTGACCACCTTTGCCCCAAAGATCATGCAGGATATTCGTGATGCCCAACTCCCCAACGGGCTTGTTCCCGATATCGCACCGGAATATGTGATTTTTAACGGTGGATTCAGGGATTCACCTGAGTGGGGAAGTGCATCTGTAATCCTCCCATTTCTTTATTATCAATTTTATGGAGACAATTCTCTGATTGTTGATTATTATGATGTCATGAAGAGATATGCCGATTATCTTTCTTCCACTGCAAAAGGGCACATTGTTTCACACGGACTGGGTGACTGGTGTGACTATCGCGATAATGAACCCTACGGCGTATCTAAAAATACGCCGGTACCCTTGTCGGCGTCAACACACTATTACATGGTGATCGATTACCTTACGCAGGCTGCAGGAATTACAGGTAATCAACACGATTTAACCCATTATTCCAAGCTTAGAGAGCAAATAAAAGAAGCATTTAATCGCGAGTTTTTCGACGAAAAGACCAGCCAATATGGTACAGGAAGTCAGGCTTCAAATGCCATGCCTCTTTTCGCAAACATTGTGGAGCCCCAGCACAAAGAAGCCGTATTGGCTAATTTGGTACGCAATATTGAAGAAAGAGGTTACAGGCTCTCCACAGGCGATGTGGGAAACAGGTATTTATTCCAAACACTGGCAAGCAACGGGTTAAACGAAATCATGTACAAGATGCACAATCACAGAGAAGTCCCCGGTTACGGTTTTCAACTACAATTTGGCACCTCGACGCTCACCGAGCTATGGGATCCCAGAGACGGTGCATCCTGGAATCACTTCATGATGGGCCAGATTGAAGAGTGGTTTTACAAATCGCTAGCAGGAATCTCTTCGGAGGACTACTGCGGCTTCCAGCGTGTCGTGATTGCTCCGCAACCGGTTGGCGATCTAACCTTTGTGGAAGCAACATACAACACCCTTTATGGAAGGGTACTGGTGCATTGGAAAAAAGAGAACGGGCTCTTCACCTTGAATCTATCAATCCCTGCCAATTGTACGGCAAAGGTTTACCTGCCACAGGAAAAGGATTACAGGGTGTTGAAAAGTGGGAATCATTCAATTACAAAAGAAATGAAAACGAAATAACTATAAGTAAAGGTAAAAATCGTTATCTTTCGAGTTTAATGATTGTGTTTCTGAGAAAAAAAAATATGCAAAAACGAATTCTTCTACTCATACTATCCTTGTTCAGTCTCACGCTGAAGGGACAATCAGATGGCATACCCTCTGATTTGAAATGTGATTACCTGGAAAATCCAGGGGGAATAGACAATCCTTTTCCGAGATTGACCTGGCAAATAGATGATGATAGCCCAGGAGCAATCCAATCAGCTTTCAGCATTCTGGTAGGTACCGATTCGTTAGAAGTGGAGAACGGAGAAGGATCGATGTGGCACACAAAAAAAATCCATTCTCAGCAACAGCTGGTCTCATATGCAGGAGCTGCACTACAACCCTTTACCAAATATTACTGGAAAGTAATTACATGGAATAAGAAAAACGATCGAAATGCTTCTACGGTGTATTCATTCGAAACGGGGATGATGGACATCAAAAACTGGCAGGGCAACTGGATCAGTGATGGGAGAGATATTCAATACAAGCCGGCCCCGTGCTTTCGCAAACAGTTTACTGCACGCAACGAGATAGTATCGGCCAGGGTGTATGTTGCCGTGGCCGGATTGTATGAACTCTATATCAACGGAATGAAAATAGGCAATCAACGTCTCGACCCGATGTACACCCGTTTCGACAGAAGAAACTTCTATGTCACCCACGATGTCACTACGCAATTACAGCAAGGAGAAAATGCCGTAGGTGTGATTCTGGGCAATGGCTGGTACAATCACCAATCACTGGCAGTATGGGACTTTGAAAAGGCTCCCTGGCGAAACCGGCCCGCATTTTGCCTCGATTTGCGCATCACCTATACCGATGGAAGCGTGGAGACCATTTCCTCTGACCTGAGCTGGAAGCAAAGCAACGGCCCGATCATCTTTAACAGCATTTACACGGGGGAACATTACGACACACGGTTGAAGCAGGATGGCTGGAGCGAGCCTGGGTTCGATGATACCGCCTGGCAGAAAGTAGCACTACGTGCTGCTCCTTCACAAAACATTACCGCACAACAGTTGCGACCCATTCGCAATGTGCGCAGTCTGCCTGCTGTCTCCTTCAGAAAGATCGATGATCGTACTTATCTCTACGACTTTGGTCAGAATATGGCAGGTGTGACCCGAATAAAGGTCTCGGGAAAAGAGGGCTCCCAACTCCGGATCAAACACGGGGAACGGTTGGATAAAAATGGTCGCCTCGATTTATCCAATATCGATGTCTATTACCGCGGGGACAAAGAAAATGATCCTTTTCAGACAGATATCCTGATACTGAGCGGGAAGGGGAAGGATGAGTTTATGGCCCGGTTCAACTACAAGGGATTCCGTTACGTGGAGGTAACAGGCAGCGAACCTGTCGAGCTGGATGAACAAAGCTTGACAGCCTACTTTATGCACAGCGATGTGCCACCGATTGGAAAGATTGAGACCTCCAGCGAACTGATAAACAAACTATGGCAGGCCACGAACAATGCCTACCTCTCGAACCTGATGGGATACCCTACCGACTGCCCCCAACGGGAGAAGAATGGCTGGACCGGTGATGGTCATTTTGCCATTGAGACCGCTCTCTACAATTTCGATGGAATTACCATCTATGAAAAATGGCTGGCCGATCACCGAGACGAACAACAAGCCAACGGAGTACTTCCCGACATCATTCCCACCGGTGGATGGGGTTACGGCACAGCCAACGGACTGGACTGGACCAGCACCATCGCCATCATTCCCTGGGAGATATACCGGTTCTATGGCGATAACAAACTGCTGGCCGACTGTTACGATCACATAAAGCGTTACGTAGATTATGTAGACCGCACCAGCTCCAAGGGACTCACCTCCTGGGGACGGGGCGACTGGGT
>DHTF01000096.1 GCA_002411515.1 Proteiniphilum sp. UBA5267
TCGCCCTCTTTCAGGTAGGGCAGTACGCTGCGGGTGGCCGCCTCCACGTAGGAGATGTCGGGCTGGTGATCGCCCGTAAAGGGAGTGGGCACCACCATGAGGTAGACATCGCTCTCAGCAGGGGTCAATTGTGCCTGCAGGGTGCCTTTCCCGATCACGCGGCTACAGAGCGCTGCAAGCCCCGGCTCCACAATGTGGATCTGACCCTTGTTGATGGTTTCTACCACTTGCGGATTGATATCGACCCCGATCACATCGATGCCATTGTCGGCTGCAATAATGGCGGTAGGGAGGCCAATATAGCCGAGTCCCATGAAGCATGCTCTCATATATTATATAGCTAGTAAGTGTCCGGACGCACTTCGTGACTACCAGTCACATATTCATTATGTGCGGCAGATTCATTGCGAATGCATTAGCAAAATTACAACAAAAAACCAAAACCAGTTCCTAATTTTGTGCCAAAAGCACAAACTTGGGATATGATTCTACAATTTTGCTGCCCTATAAACGCACTTACGCCGAAAATGTTTCCCGCTGTGGCGTGAAGTTTTTGTTACTCCCTGGTAACTTATTGAAAAACATACACACTCCCGGAATGTTGGGTTCCATCGTGGGAGGTGAAGTAAAGCCAGTAGTGGGTCTTGTCGGGATCCCACCCGGTGGGAAGCGGGAAGGTGGTTTCGCCGGTGCTCCGCCGGCCGCCCAGATGGGTCCGCACATTGCGGGGGAAGAGGTTGTTCTGACAAACCACGGAGGCCTGGTCGGTGGGACTGCCCTCCTCGGCATCCGCGGCAAGGGCGCCGTTCCACGTGATCCGGACTTCGCGCGTGAAGCGATTCCAATGTAACCGGACGTCGCGGGGCGGCGACAGAGGGCCTTCGGCAAGCTGAACTTTGCTGTAGTCGACTGCCAAATGGGGATACTCACCGATGATGGCTTGGTGATACACGCGCCCACACAGGGTACCAAACCCGATTGCAGGATCGGGATGCCCATGCTTCATCGCGTCAAAAAGCCCTGAAACGATCTGGCTGGCTAGCCCGAACTTCTCGCGGTGTGCGGTCTGTGCGGGAGTCTTCGGATTGTGGGGTACTACGCGCGACCGGAACAATTGTTTGCCTCGTCTCCAAAAAAAGACGATCTCACCCATCTTGCCGGACAAGACGGCTCCTTTTCTTTTTTTTAGAATGCCCATGATACAATTACGTTAAAGTTGTGCAATGTTAACAATTTATCGGGAGCCGTGCAAACTTTCTGCTGTTTGTTTGGGTGGATACTCCGTGCGTCATTCCCCATAAAATAACCGCATTAAACAGAGGGATAACAGAGGGGTAACAGAGGGGTAGCAGAGTAATGTCGACTGAGAAAAGAGGGAGAAGGAACGAAATATGTACTTTTTCATGGCATAATTTTTTTTGTTAATAAAAATCTTTTATATTTGCAAAAAAGCGATTGAATACCGAATACGCGTGAATCTAAAAATTCTATGAAAATACCATGCGAACAAAAGAATATCTTGCCCGTCGGAAGAACGAGCTCCATTTCTATGATCGGGTAAAAAAAATTATCGAGGAGCTTTCTCCCTTGCGCGACGATTTCCGGAAGACCAGGGAATATATCAACCTGCATCTCTTCGAAGACGCGCAGTACATCGCCAAGAACAAAGACAACAACGACCCCGTGCCTCGCGCCGTGTTCCGATCGCTGTACATCAGAGCGGAAGTCAGAAACATCCTGAAAGAGGACATTTCTTTTATTTTCGCGTACAACTTGCTTTCGACATTCGACAACGACTACATCAACCTCCAGACCATGCAGTCGAGCAAACTGGAGGAGCTGAACGGCAACGCCCAACAGCAGGTACAGGAGCTCATCAGGAATTACCGGGAAGATTATCCGAAGGAAAACCTGGCAGACTATCTCCTGGAGGATGACAACAAGGCTTTCTTCGAATCAAAAAAAAGGGAACTGGCCCAAACGGACGAATGGTGGCTCGAGGCGTTTAACCGCGCCTATGCGCTCTTCGACGAAATGAGACTGGAGATGGACGTCCCCTTCGAGGCGAAAAAAAAGGTGACCCAACTGCAACTCGACGACGTGGTGATGCAACAGACGGTGGTGGAGATGGTACAGTACATGACGGAGCATTATGATTTCCAGCTCAACGAGGAACAACAAAAGAAAATGAAATTGCTGTCGGCCGAAATAAAGGATTTCGTGGCCGGATTCTGCAACGGATACAGCCTGCAGCAGGAGTATGAGGCAATGAAAGAAAAGATGAGGGTGCTGGAAGAGAACAACGCGAAGTACGAGCATAAAATCGTTCAATTTGAAAAGGGCATGCGCGGCATGACGACGGCCGAACAGGATCTCGTCTTCTACTACCTCTTCGAAAAACTGGGCGTGACTTACGAGAATTCCATGAAGAAGGACTGGATCAAATTCATCGGGACGTTCACGGGCAAAAATGAGGAAAACATCAAAAAGCATCTTTCATTCCACTTCGAGGATCCCCAAACCCAAAAAAACCTGCGCAAGGTGCACGATCTATTCCAAGACCTCTTCCCGAATATTGCCCAAAAGATACAGAACGACAGCGAATCTAGTTAAATATCTGAAAATCTTATTAAAAGGAGCAATCGACGGTGTAGCCCTGGGTATCACCGGGGGCACTCCCTGGGTGTGAAGGGTTCGTATATTGGTCGCCACACCCTGGTGGGGTGCTTTGTTTCATTTTAAAAAAAGGAGGCGACGATGAAAAAAATGGATTTGTCGGAGTGGTCCGACTGGATTGATGGACAGGATGTGATGGAGAAGCTGCACATCACGCGGCGAACGTTGCAACGTTGGCGAACAAACAGGCTGATCCCTTTTTCACAGCTGAGGGGAAGGTTGTATTACCGGAAATCGGATATCATCAGGTTGTTGAAGAAGGGTTTCAACGGGAAGTGAGTGTTTAACATATGATATGCAGTGAGGAGTGAGATATGCAGTGAGGCTTCGTCTACAGATGTTTTGCGACCCATTGTCGCACGCAGGAGCTAAAAGAGCAGAACTCGCTGCGCTCGGACAACTGCTCTTTTTTACGCTCCCTGCGCGTGATGGGTCCCCGCAAAACATCTGAATGTCTCAGCCTTCACTGCATACCACGAGAGGGGGACTTTATTGGATGACCCTCACTTTATACACGTCGATTTCGGGGATCGTTATTTTTTTGGTTGGATTGATGGAATATATGTTGTGCGTCCACCAACTTATTTCACCCCGGGTATAAATGAGGTGATCGGCTTTTTCGTCATAATAGACCGACTTCACAGCAGACTCGTTTGCAAGGGGAGCAAAGGGTGCAAATGCGTTGTTGTTGAGATCGAACTTCCATACTTTTTTCGAAGTGGTGATCAGCAGCTGGTTTTCAGAAGAGGCATACAGGTCGTGTCCGCCCGTTTCGGGCAGTGTCCACTTCTCCTCCAGCTGTAAACCCGGGTTGGGCGTGTCCCAGTTCACCAACGAATAGGCCCTCAGCTCATCGTATCCCAATGCATAGAGCAACTTCCTTCGCGCCATCCAGGTAACGCCGTGGCCGGAATACAACGAATCGCTGAACAAGACGGTATCTGACCGGTCCGCATCGTAAATCGCCAACCTGTTCCCCGTATCTGCGGTAGACATTGCAACCGCGATGCGGTTTCCGGGGAGATACTCCACGGAGTGTGAATTGGGTGTAATGGCGTAAAAGAGGCATTTCTGGGTGGTACGGTCCACCAGAAGGGTTCCACCGCCTGAAGAACAGAGCAGGATCTTGGTATGGTTATCCACCGATTTGTGGTCATCGACGGTCTTCAGGTGCCGGATCATTTTATCGGGCATGTCTGGAACTTCGGATGTCTTCAGGTACCAATTGACTTTCTTTACGCTGTCGGCCGAGTTGTCGAAATCGAGGATCATCACCACATCGTCTCCTCCGACAATTATTTCCTGCGGACGCTTTGATGCGCTGCACGAAACAGCCATAAACATAAAAAGGAGAAAAACAAGCAAGATCGAATCAACACATTTACATTTTGTCATGGTTCTTTTGGTTTAAATTTGGTGAAAAGATTCTCCCCAGGTCATGATTATTTTATGGAAAGGCACGTCCCATCGCGAATAATTTAAAGCATATGCTTCACGATGATCGATGCTATGCCCCAATTCATTTTCATGAGCCGGAATAATGATCTTGGGATTGAATCCCTGGGCGGTCCGAAGAGGATTGGTCGTCCAGCAATTGGGTATCAAAACATCCACTTTATGGTGCTCAGGCACCTCATCTATCCAGGAAAAGTCCTCCTCCAACGATTGATCACCGGTATGACAGACGGTGTATTGCTCGGGGGTAACGACAAGCACCACATTATTCGGGATGTCGGCACCTTGGTGTCCCGGATATACCACCACCTCCAGGTCCAGCTCCTTGTTGTTTAAACGTAGCTTTTGTATTTCGTGTGCTTTGCGCTCCAGATGCGTGAGGCTGTTGTAAATTTCCTTCTCTTTCCAGATATCCGGCGGGGTGATTACAGGTTTACCCATCTCCAGAAATGTTTCTGCCACCATCTCATCGGCATGATCCCCGTGGAAGTGGCTGATGAAAAGGGCATCACACTGTGTGGCGATTCTATTGATCATCTCATCCGGCAAAGCGAACGAATCGGAGCCCGATGAATGTCCCCGGGTAATATCAAAAGCTATGGTGACTGTTTTGGTACGCATAATCACGCCCATATCGTAAAGTTTCCAGATCTTCACACCCTCGGAAACTTTCGTGTTTTCAATTTCTTTCAGCACGGACAAGATTTGCTGATGGTGGAAATTCTGAACCGAACTGCGCTGCGGCGCTCCTTCATCGTGAAAAACGGCATCGAGCAACACCATCGCCATCTGACGCTCTTGCGGTTCTTCCACCTGAGGGGGATATTTTGAAAGGATTGATCGGGCAATGTTCAACAGCGAAGCCGATTGCCAATCGAGATATTCCCCCGGTTTCCCAAAGAAGTTGGCAGGCGCTTCCGGCAGTATAAATGCAGATGTGTCATTGGAAGTGTTTGACTTGTTGTTGCAAGACAGCGTAACGAGCAGACAAAGAATCACAAGGAGCAGAATTGGGCTTGTTTTTCGTCTCATAATGATTGGTATCATGAATTTTTTTTGTGTGTGTTTTTAACAAGCCGAAGATACAATTAATCGGCGTAAATCAACCCGAAACTGTTCACTTAATTTTCGATTAGAATGATAACTACCACAGCTGTTGGCATTTTTTTTCAAATTCAACTTGTTCTTTAAGCCAAAAATTTTGCCTGTCTTTAAAGTATTTATATCTTTCGTTAAGAAATTTTTCTTCATTCTCTATATTTTCAATATTATATAGAAAATGGGGTAAATTATAAGTTACCTCAAAATATTTTGGCTCCTTTTTTGTTTTGTCAGGTTTAATGTTAAACGATAACAGATAAGATTCGTCTTGTTTCAAAATTACATACATTTCTTTAAATAGGTATGTGCCATCATCGTGATCGAATGGTGGATGCCTCAACCATTCTATTGCATTCATTTGTGAGTCAAAACTTTCAATAGATATGAACGGTCTATTCGTTAAATGCTCTGTCATAAACAACATAATGAATGGACTTTTATTTGTTAGTTTAAAATTAAATTTACACTCCTCTTTATTGAAATCACTCTCCACTTTGAGTTGAGCATAAAGTGGGGAACTTGTAAGTATGAGAATACTTAACATCGTAGTTTTAAAAAAATATTTCATATGGTATTTTTTATTGTAAGCTACCCCTTTTTAG
>DHTF01000094.1:0-8831 GCA_002411515.1 Proteiniphilum sp. UBA5267
ATGACTTTCAATTACGACATCATCGTTGTGGGTGCAGGACATGCCGGATGTGAAGCCGCAGTGGCTGCTGCCAACATGGGCTCTGCTACACTGCTCATCACGATGGACATGAACAAAATTGCTCAGATGAGTTGCAATCCCGCTGTGGGCGGTATTGCCAAGGGGCAGATTGTGCGTGAAATTGATGCCTTGGGAGGTCAGATGGGAATTGTGAGCGACAAAACAGCCATCCAGTTTAGGATGCTGAACCGCTCCAAAGGGCCAGCCATGTGGAGTCCCCGAGTGCAAAGCGACCGGATGAAATTCATGGAGAGATGGCGTGAAATCATCGAGCACACACCTAGCCTCGACATGTGGCAGGACACGGTGAATGAGCTGGTAATCGACAAAGGATCTGTTACGGGCGTAAAGACCCGCATGGGAGTGCAATTTTCTGCCAAAGCGGTGGTACTCACAAATGGTACTTTTCTGAACGGACTTATCCACATCGGCAAGGTGCAGATTGGAGGCGGACGCATTGGCGAACCAGCATCGTTTGGAATGACCGAACAGTTGCGCGACATGGGCTTCAGAACAGACCGCATGAAGACCGGTACACCCGTAAGGATCGATGCCAGAAGTGTGGACTTCTCTCTTCTTGAAGAACAAAAAGGGGAAGAGGATTTCCATAAGTTCTCCTACTTACCCCAGGCAATGCGTACACTCACCCAGCGCAGTTGCTGGATTGCTTACACCTCGGAGGAGGTGCATGAGGCACTACGTGAAGGGTTGCATGACTCCCCGCTTTACAACGGACAGATAAAAAGCATCGGCCCCCGCTACTGCCCCAGCATTGAGACGAAAATCGTCACCTTTGCCGACAAAACAAGTCACCAGCTTTTTCTTGAGCCGGAAGGTGAAACAACGAACGAATACTATCTCAACGGATTCTCTTCGTCGCTGCCACTGGAGACACAGCTAAAGGCACTACAACGCGTACCGGCCTTCCGGAATGTGCATATATTCCGACCTGGTTATGCCATAGAATATGACTTTTTTGATCCTACCCAGCTCTACCCTACCCTCGAAACAAAACAGGTTAAAAACCTCTTTTTTGCAGGTCAAATCAACGGAACTACCGGCTATGAAGAGGCGGGAGGGCAAGGTATCATGGCCGGTATCAACGCTCACATCAATTGTCACGGCGGAACACCTTTCGTGCTGCAAAGAGATGAAGCATACATCGGCGTGCTGATCGACGACCTGATCACCAAAGGGGTGGATGAACCTTACCGGATGTTCACCTCACGGGCCGAATACCGCATCTTGTTGCGTCAGGATAATGCGGACGAAAGACTGACTCGCAAAGCCGGTGAATTGGGGATCGCTACCAGTGAAAGGCTACAATTGCTTTCCCTAAAAGAGGAGAAAGTGAATGAAATCATCCACTTTGTGAATAATTTCTCCATCAAGGCAGAACGGATCAATCCCTTCCTGGAACGCATCGGTACAGCGCCGCTGAAGCATGGAGTGAAACTACTGGATCTTCTCACCCGTCCCCATATTGATCTTACCCTAATGGCTGGAGAAATTGCCCCACTCAACGAACTACTCCAGACGATATCAGAAAACAGAGAGGAGATCATTGAATCGGCCGACATCAAAATAAAATACAACGGATATATCAAACGGGAACGGATCATGGCCTACAAGATAAACCGCCTGGAGGATATCCACATTAAAGATAAATTCAACTACAACGAGATTCAATCGCTATCGACCGAGGCGCGGCAGAAGCTCACCCGGATCAACCCCGAAACCATAGCCCAAGCTGGCAGAATTCCAGGAGTCTCGCCCAATGACATCTCCGTTTTACTGGTCCTATTGGGGCGGTAAACGGAGAATGTTTCACGTGGAACATTTTCAAATAAAAAATATAAACAGTAAAAATGAGTATCGAAACATTAAGCGCCGCCGTCAGAAACATCCCGGATTTCCCCATTCCCGGTATCCAGTTCAAAGACATCACTACCCTATTCCAATCTTCAGAACATTTAAAAGATCTTTCAGAAATTCTCTTTGAGCGATATCGCGACAGGGGCATTACGAAAGTGGTGGGAATCGAATCGCGCGGATTTTTTATGGGGCCGGCGCTGGCTATTCAATTGGGTGCAGGTTTTGTTCCCGTCCGCAAACCGGGTAAATTACCCTTTGACATAATTGAGGAAACCTACACGAAGGAGTATGGAGAAGACACCATCCAAATACATGCCGACGCATTGGACAAAAACGACGTGGTGCTGATCCACGATGATTTGTTGGCCACAGGAGGCACCATGCTGGCTGCCTACAATCTGATCAGAAAGCTGGGAGTTCAAAAAATTTACATCAATTTCCTGATCGAATTGGAAGAGCTTCAAGGGCGCAGTTTGTTCCCGGAAGAAGTTGAAATAGATACCGTGTTGAAATATTCTATCTAAGCATCTGCTGCAAAAACGCTACCGAAGATGCGATGATCCCGATATTAGAGATCATCAGAACAAATAAGAACTACTCATTTTTGCCCATTCGCAACATAGGGCAAAAATGAGTTTTATTTTGTATTTTTGTTCTACCCAAAAGACTCCGATTTTATATGACCGACGAGATTAAAAATACACTGGCCGTTATTCCACATCAACCGGGCTGTTATCAGTTCCTGGATGAAAAGGGGACGGTCATTTACGTAGGGAAGGCCAAAAATTTGAAGAGAAGGGTGTCATCCTACTTCAATAAAGTGCAGGAGCATCCCAAGACAAGAATTCTCGTCAGCAAGATTCAAAAAATAAAATACATTGTCGTCAACAGTGAAGAAGATACATTTCTGCTGGAAAATAATCTGATCAAGGAATTAAGACCGCGCTACAATGTATTGTTGAAAGACGACAAATCTTATCCATCCATCGTGGTGAAAAATGAATTTTTCCCACGGGTCTACAAAACTAGAAATATTGTCAGAGACGGTTCACAATATTATGGACCCTATACGTCGGTGCAGTCGGTGAATGCCCTACTGGAACTTTTTCGCGGGATCTATAAAGTAAGGACCTGCCGTCTGAATCTTTCGCCCGAAAATATTGCTGCCGGCAAATTTAAGGTCTGTCTCGAATATCATATCAAGCGATGCTCAGGACCCTGTGAAGGACTGCAATCGCTGGAAAGCTATCAAAAAAATATAGGTGAGATCACCGAAATCCTGAAGGGGAATGTTACCCTGATCGAGAAACAGATTGAGGAGAAGATGAAAGAGTTGTCGCAGCAGATGCGGTATGAAGAGGCAAACGAATTGAAAGAAAAATGGATTTTAATTCAGAACTTCAGGGAAAAATCACAAGTAATCAGTAACATAAACTATAATCTGGATGTTTTTTCCATTGAGGAGAACGAAAATGCTGCTTTTATCAACTATTTGCACGTCGTTCACGGTGGGATAAACCAGGCATATACGTTCGAATATCGAAAGAAGCTCGATGAAACGCCAGAGGAGTTACTCGGTATGGGAATACTGGAGATGCGGCAACGTTACGGCAGTGAGTCTAAAGAAGTCATTGTGCCCTTTATGCCGGATCTGAAACTGCAGGGAGTTGAGTTTATCGTTCCACTTCGCGGCGACAAAAAGAGTCTGCTCTCCCTATCAGAAAAAAATGTGAAGCAATACAAAATTGACAAACTGAAGAAATCGGAGATGCTGAATCCCGAACAGCGAACCACCCGAATCTTAAAAACCATGCAAAAGGATCTTCGACTGAAAGAAATGCCCTTGCATATCGAATGTTTTGATAACTCAAATATTCAAGGCACAAATCCGGTGGCAGCTTGCGTGGTCTTCAAAAAAGCCAAACCCTCAAAAAAAGATTACAGACACTTCAATATAAAGAGCGTGACAGGGCCCGATGATTACGCATCGATGCGCGAAATTGTGGAAAGACGCTACTCTCGGCTGCTTAACGAAGGCTCTACCCTACCCCAACTTGTTGTGATTGATGGTGGTAAGGGACAATTGCACGCTGCTGTGGAATCACTCCAGAAAATTGGGCTTTATGGAAAAATTGCCGTGATAGGTATCGCGAAGCGCTTGGAAGAGATTTATTACCCCGGCGACTCAGTTCCACTCTATATCGACAAGAATTCTGAAACGTTAAAATTAATTCAACAACTGCGCGACGAAGCTCATCGGTTCGGTATTACTTTTCACCGACAAAAAAGAAGCAAATCACAACTTGTGTCGGAACTCGACGGAGTGAAGGGTATTGGAGCTGAAACAAAAAAGAAACTGCTCGTCCACTTCAAAAGCATCAAGCGTATAAAAGAAGCAAGCGACGAAGAGATTGCGAAGTTGGTTGGAAAGAGCAAGGCCTCCCTCATCACTACCTGGATCAGGGAAGCTGAAAAGAAAGAAGAGATAGAATAACTTGGTAGGATGATTTACATATGCGATTGCTTATACAAAGGGTGACAGAAGCAGCTGTCGCCATTGGTGGTGAAACAAAAAGCCGTATCGGAAGCGGGTTGTTGCTGTTGCTTGGCATCGAAGCGGAAGATGGTGAAGAAGACATTGACTTTTTGTGTCGGAAAACCGTGAATTTGCGTATATTTGACGATGCAAACAGGGTGATGAACAAATCGGTTTTGGAGACTGAAGGCGAGATCCTGGTCGTCTCTCAATTCACACTTCATGCGAGTACGAAAAAAGGAAACCGTCCTTCTTACATTCGGGCAGCCAAACCGGAAATATCGGTGCCATTGTACCATGATTTTTGCCATAGCTTGTCTGCTTCACTGGGAAAGCCGGTGCAAACAGGTGAATTTGGGGCTGACATGCAGGTACACCTGGTGAACGACGGCCCGGTTACCATCTGGATCGACTCCAAAAACAAGGAATAAAATCGGAGGAGAAGATATGACAATTCAGGAAGCACAACAACAGGTAGACCAATGGATTCAGCTATATGGTGTTCGCTATTTCAGCGAACTCACCAACATGACTCTGCTCATGGAAGAAGTGGGTGAATTGGCGCGCATCATTGCACGAAAATACGGAGATCAGTCCTTCAAGGAGTCTGATTTATCGAAAGACCTCCCCGATGAGATGGCCGACGTACTTTGGGTGCTGCTTTGCCTGGCAAACCAAACAGGTGTAAACCTGGAGGAGGCACTGGAAAAGAATATCGAAAAGAAAACAACACGGGATGCTACTAGGCATCTGAATAACAGTAAGTTAAAATAAATAACACTGCAGCACTCTCATCCTTGTAGCAGCTTGGCTTCATTCTATGAACGATATAAATTGAAACTTTAATACCCATAAAAATGGAATCAGATAAATATGCAAAAGCCCTCGGAAGTCACCCGCTAAAAATGACAGACAATGAAGTATCGGAAAATGTAAACCGGATCATCGCAGAAAAATTTGAAGAGTACAACACAAGGGAGGTTTATAAAAAGATATATGGCTGTATCGACCTCACCACACTCAACACGACCGACACCAAAGAAAGTGTCTGGCAATTTGTGGAACAGGTGAACCGTTTCGACGGCTCCACGCCAGAACTGGATAATGTGGCTGCCATCTGCGTCTACCCTAATTTTGCACACGTAGTGAAGGACGCATTGACCGCCGATGTTAAAATTGCAGCTGTATCGGGAGGGTTCCCTGCCTCACAAACCTTTTTGGAGGTGAAAATAGCCGAAACAGCGTTGGCCGTGAGCGACGGTGCCGACGAAATTGACGTGGTGCTCAATGTAGGACTCTTCCTGGGAGAAGAGTATGAAGAGATGTGCGAGGAACTAACCGAAATAAAAGAGGCCTGCAAACATGCCACCCTCAAGGTTATTCTGGAAACAGGTGCCTTGAAAACCGCTGCACAGATACACAATGCTGCGATACTCTCACTCTACTCGGGGGCCAATTTTTTGAAGACCTCTACCGGAAAAGGATATCCGGGTGCAACCCCCGAGGCAGTGTATGTGATGTGTCACGCCATCAAATCTTATTATGAAAAGACTGGGACGAAAGTGGGCCTGAAGGTCGCCGGTGGTGTTTCGTCTACCGCCGATGCCGTCAAGTACTATACACTCGTGAAAGAGCTGCTGGGAGAAGAATGGTGCAACCCTACCCTCTTCCGGGTAGGAACAAGCAGGCTGGCTGGAACACTTTTGTCTGAAATAAATCCCCTGTAAATCAAGGAAAAAACAGTTTGTATGAAAGAACATGTACTGGCTGCTGCGATGGGTCTGCTGTCGCTGACCTGTCTACAGGCACAAGAAAGCAGAATGACATCCTCATTGCGCCAGCTTCCCTACTGGCAGGATATGAATGTGGTGCAAGTCAACAAAGAATACCCACGCACGCAATTCATGACTTTCGACAGCAAACAGGATGCTTTGCAGACCCGATTTGAAGAAAGCAAATATTATCGGTCACTCAATGGAACATGGAAGTTTTTCTATGTGGATGGTTATAAGAAACTTCCTGAAAACATCACCGACTCAACCGTGACACTCACGGGATGGAAAGATATCAAAGTACCCGGTAACTGGGAGTTACAGGGCTTTGGTACCCCCATCTATGTTAACCACCCCTATGAATTTGTGGAACGTGATCCGACAACCCGTTTCCCGAAAATGGCCCCACCCTATCTGCCGGAGCAGAATCCTGTCGGTGTGTATCGTCGGGAGATTGAGATCCCAGAAGATTGGAGTGAGAGAGAGATTTTCCTCTGCATCGACGGAGCCAAATCGGGCGTATATCTGTACATCAATGGGAAAGAGGTGGGTTACAGTGAAGATTCCAAAACCACTGCAGAGTTTCGCATCAGCAAGTATGTGAAGCCGGGTAAGAACACACTCGTATTAAAGATATTTCGCTGGAGTACAGGATCATACCTCGAATGTCAGGATTTCTGGCGCATAAGTGGTATCGAAAGGGATGTTTTCTTGTGGTCACAGCCCAAGAACTCGTTGCGTGATTTCAGGGTAAAATCTACGCTCGAAGACAACTACAAAGATGGCATTTTTGAACTGGAGGCCACGGTTGCCAATTACCTCACGGGAGTCTCCGAAGCAAATGTCGGCTATGAACTGCTGGATGCGTCGGGAAAAACAATTCTATCAGGCAGGAAACAGGTGAGCATGCAAAGCAACGGCCAAAGTGCGGTCTGTTTCAATGCCACCTTGCCCGATGTGGCTACCTGGATGTCGGAGCAACCCAACCTGTATAAACTGTTGATTACGGTTATTCGCGAAGGGGATGATACAGGGGAAGTGGTCCCCTACCCTGTCGGTTTCCGTCGTTTCGAAATTAAAACTGTACAAACGGGAGAGCGTAGAGACCGCTTGTTTTTGGTGAATGGTCAGCCCATCAAGTTCAAGGGAGTCAACATCCACGAAACAAACCCAAAAACAGGTCACTACATGACGGAAGAGATTATGAGGAAGGATTTCGAACTCATGAAACTGCACAACATCAACACGGTTCGCCTGTCTCATTACCCGCAATCGCGTCGTTTTTATGAGCTCTGCACCGAGTTTGGATTGTATGTATACGACGAAGCGAATATTGAATCACATGCCATGTACTACGGACAGGAATCACTCTCTAAGCAGCCCGAGTGGGAACAGGCTCACATGGACCGAACCGTGAACATGTTCGAAAGAAACAAGAATCATCCCTGCGTGGCGATCTGGTCTCTGGGAAATGAAGCAGGCAATGGTATTAATTTCTTCCACACTTATAAATTTCTGAAAGACCAGGAACGCAATTTCATGAACCGGCCGGTGAATTACGAGCGAGCCCTGTGGGATAATAACACCGACATGTACGTACCCCAGTACCCGAGTGCCACATGGCTGGAGGAAATAGGCAAAAAGGGGAGCGACAGGCCGGTAATACCATCCGAGTATTCGCATGCCATGGGGAACTCCAATGGAAACATCGATATCCAGTGGGAAGCCATTTACAAATATCCGAATCTGCAGGGCGGGTATATCTGGGACTGGGTAGACCAGGGAATGGAGGCAAGCGATGAAAATGGAAGGCTGTACTACAAATATGGTGGTGACTACGGAACAAACATACCCAGCGACGGTAATTTTCTCATCAACGGACTGGTAGATGCAGGAAGAATCCCCCACCCTGCCTTGGTTGAGGTGAAATATGTACACCAGAACTTTGCTTTCGAGGCCGTCGATCCCTCAGCCGGTATTTTCCGGGTTATCAACCGACAGTACTTCAGCAATAGTGACAACTACATTTTCCGTTATACCATTACCGGAAATGGGGAAAAAATATCTGAAGGAATACTTCCTGTCTCTCTTTTACCCCAACAGTCTGCTGAGGTAAGCATCACAATTGCTCATCTGAAACCCAAACCAGGTACAGAATACTTTGTCAATTTCGAAGTAGTGCAAAAAGAAACTGAACCGCTTATTCCGGCAGGGTATATCGTGGCGATGGAGCAGTTCGAGTTGGGCATTCACACTGCCAAACAAATATACAGTGACCCATCGGACTACCCCTCCCTGCACGTGAATGATACCGGGAATGGGATCCGTGTCACCTCACCTCGTCTGCAGTTTATATTCGACAAGTCAAAAGGAATGGTCACGTCATACAAAGTGGATGGTACCGAATATTTCGACAAAGGTTTTGGGGTACAACCCAACTTTTGGCGGGGACCGAACGACAACGACTATGGCAATGGAAACCCCAACCGGCTGCAGGTGTGGAAGCGATCGAGTAAAGAGTTTCACGTCACCGAGGTAAAGGGTTACCCTGAAGGGACGTATATCATCGTGGAGACAACTTATCTGCT
>DHTF01000094.1:9074-20779 GCA_002411515.1 Proteiniphilum sp. UBA5267
CTTTCCGTTCCACCGACATGGAAGAAAAGGAGGCTGCAGCCTCCGAAGCTACCCTGACAGCTACTTTCTCTCCGGAAGCATCTACTGCACGCAAGAGCACAGCTGGGTTGGAGGTGCCTCGCATAGGAGTTCGTTTCCGTTTGCCAACAGATATGAATGGTGTTTCTTATTTTGGCAGGGGACCGGGTGAAAATTATATCGACCGTGCCTCCGGATCGAAGGTCGGCCTCTACAAAACCACTACCGATGAGATGTATGTCCCCTACACTCGGCCACAGGAAAACGGTCACAGAACAGATACCCGCTGGGTATCGCTTACTGGGACTAAAAAAGGGATTCTGGTAGTTGCCGACAGCACAATCGAATTCAACGCATTACGCAACAGCGTGGAAGATTTTGATGCGGAAGAGGCCTCGCACCGTCCTTATCAATGGAATAACTTCAGCAGCGAGGAAATTGCTGCCCGATCTGATGAAAAAGCCCGAAATAGACTTCCCCGTCAAACTCACCTCAACGACGTAATTCCACAGGATTTTGTAGAAGTGTGCATCGATCTGAAACAGCAAGGTGTGGCAGGGTACAACAGCTGGGGTGCACGCCCCCTACCCGAGTACAGCCTGCCGGCAAACAGGGATTATCACTGGGGATTTACTCTGGTACCCATTAACAAGGAGGAAGAAATAGCAGTAAAAGCTATTTTGAAATATTAATATCCGGTGACACCGTGAGGCAATGGAAGTGGCCGGCTCCGATGGAGTCGGCTTTTTTTTTGGGGGGGATAATATGACATTTCGTCTTCTTTTTTACGCATTTTCATATGATATCAGCTAAAAGTAGGCCATTTTGTCACCTTTCTGACTCTCAAAAACCTGTTTTTCGATACGGCACAACCTTTGATTATTTACAGTTGTGACTAACTGAATAACGAAATAAACTAAAAACGAAAGGAAAATAATTATGACTATCATCAGACGAACAAACAATTGGTTGCCGAGTGTTTTCAATGATTTTTTCGGCAATGAATGGATGGAACAGGGCAACAAATCGGCACCTGCAATCAACATTCAGCAGAACGAAAACGGATTTACAGTGGAAGTAGCCGCTCCGGGCATGACAAAAGAGGATTGCAATGTGAGGATCGATGATTCGAATAACCTTGTGATTGCATTCGAGAAAAAGAATCAGACAGAAGATAAAGACAAAAAAGGGTCCTACCTGAGACGTGAATTTTCCTATACGCAATTTCAAAGGAGAATGATTCTCCCCGATCACGTGGAAAAGGATAAAATCACAGCAAAAGTAGAGAACGGAGTTCTGACTGTTGACATCCCTACCGTCAGCGAAGAAAAGACTCCAACGACCAGACTTATTGAGATTCAATAAGCAGAAAAGAATGGAAAATGACCAATATCACTCCCCTCTCGGAGTGATATTTTTTTAATAACGTCGTTCTTTCACATACGCCAGGAAAAGACGCATCAACGATTTGATCTCGCTATTGAATGAAAAATTGGTGATGATGCTCTCTGCCTCTTCCAAAAAATCATTCATTCTATCATAGGCATATTGCACGCCGTGGTGATCACGGGCAAAAGCAAGTATTTTCGTTATATTGGCTTCACTGTAATTGCGTGAAAAAATGAGCTGCTTCACCTCATCAGCCAAAGTCTGTGGAGCATGCTGCAATGCGTAAATCAGCGGCAGTGTAATCTTTCCTTCCTTGATATCGTTGCCTGTGGGTTTCCCGACATCGGTATGGTAATAATCGAAGATATCGTCCCTGATTTGAAAGCAAATGCCGAGTAGTCCGCCAAGTCGACTGAACTGAGAGATCAACTCTTTATCGGCTCCTCCGGTAATGGCACCGATGGTGATGCTGGCACGCATCAGGGAAGCCGTTTTTTTGTCGATGACTTCGAAATAGGCATCCTCATCCACAATGACTTCTTGTGCAAGTGAATACTGATTCAACTCGCCCTCAGAGAGGTTTTGACCCAGTTCAGCGATGATGCCTACGATACCCAGATCATTAGTTTTCACGCTCTCCATCAGCGCGGTGGACAACAGGTAGTCACCAATCAGCACGGCTTTGGTGTTATCGAATACGGCGTTAACCGATTCCTTACCGCGACGGGTTTCCGATTTATCAATCACATCATCGTGTACCAGTGTGGCCGTGTGTAACAACTCTACTGTAACGGCACCGTGGTAAGTCTCCGGTAGAATCCGACCACAAGCTTTGGCTGTTAAAAGTACCAGCATGGGCCTCAGTCGTTTTCCGCTTGTGTTAAACACATAGGTGATCATCTCTGCCACTCTTGGATTGTAACTTTTTACCGATTCACGGAAGTATTTATCGAAAAGGAGAAGCTCATCCTGCAGAAAATCCTGTATTATCTTACTCTGATCCATTACACCTAATTAATGACTTACAAAAGTAAAAATAATTCTCCTGTTCGCAACAAATATTTGTAACTTTACATTATGAACAAAAATAAACTCTTCCTTCTCGACGCATACGCCCTTATTTACAGATCGTATTATGCTTTCATAAAGAACCCGCGCATCGATTCGAAGGGTAGAAATACCTCCGCCATATTCGGATTTATCAATACACTGGAAGAAGTATTGCGCAAAGAGGACCCCTCTCATATAGCCGTTGCATTCGATCCTGCCGGACCCACTTTTCGTCACACAGCATATGAACACTATAAAGCACAGCGGGAGGTGACACCCGAAGTGATTAAATTTTCGGTTCCTATCATCAAAAATATTATCAGGGCATACAACATGCCGGTGCTTGAAGTTCCCGGTTATGAAGCAGATGATGTGATTGGCACCATTGCCAAAAGGGCCGACAAAGAACGGTTTGATGTTTACATGATGACTCCCGATAAAGATTATGGGCAGCTTACAGAGTCTCATATCTTCGTGTATA
This sequence comes from Proteiniphilum sp. UBA5267, assembly GCA_002411515.1. Lineage (GTDB taxonomy): Bacteria > Bacteroidota > Bacteroidia > Bacteroidales > Dysgonomonadaceae > Proteiniphilum. Next base: position 12,013 of record DHTF01000094.1, read on the forward strand.
AGCCCAGATACGGCAGCAACGAATTTGATTTGCTGGATGATAAAAAGGTGATGGAAAAGTATCAGATTGATCATCCCTGCAAAATGATCGATTTGCTTGGGTTGATGGGGGATGCTTCCGACAACATACCCGGCTGTCCCGGCGTAGGTGAAAAAACGGCCATCAAGCTTTTGAATGAGTTTGGTTCCATAGAAACCCTGCTGGAGAACAGCCACCAGCTGAAAGGGACCTTGAAAACCAAGATTGAAGAGCACAGTGAGCAGATACGTTTCTCCAAGTTTCTGGCCACCATCAAAACAGATGTCCCCATTGGGGTAGTGGAGGATGATTTTCTACGGAGAGACATCGATGAGGAAGCCATCAAAGCGATTTTCGAAGAGTTTGAATTTCGTACCCTCCTCACCCGGGTATTAAAGCAGGAGCCGGTAAAAATCGCAACGAAAGTACCCGTACAAGGAGATTTGTTTGCTCTGTTCGATGAGGCGGAATCGCTTCAGGAAGCTGAACCGGAGAAAGATGTGACATCGCTGTTGCCGTCCGATTTCAGCGATATCCATACCACACCTCATCGATACAGCATGGTGGAGATAGAAGATGAGATGATCGCCTTGAGCAAGGTGCTGTCTGAACAACAATCTGTCTGTTTCGACACAGAAACCACGGGTGTGGATCCGTTATTAAGTGAGTTGGTGGGTCTTTCCTTTGCTTTCAATGAAGGGGAAGCCTTTTATGTCCCTGTTTCGGCCGATCGCGAAGTAGCAAATCGGCAGGTGGCAATTTTTCGTCCTTTTTTTGAAGATGAAAAAATAGAGAAAGTAGGTCAAAATATCAAGTACGACATCCTGGAACTCAGAAATTATGGTATCCGCGTGCAGGGCCCGCTCTTCGACACCATGATTGCACACTACCTGCTCAACCCGGAGCTCCGGCACGGTATGGATTACATGGCAGATATCTATTTGAAATACAAAACCATTCACATTGAAGAACTGATTGGCGCAAGAGGGAAAAACCAGGGAAACATGCGTGATGTAGACCCGGCCATCGTGACAGACTATGCTGCCGAAGATGCAGACATCACGCTGAAGTTGAAGCATATACTGGAGAAAGAAATCCATGCTCACCAGCTCGACCAGCTCTATTATGAAATTGAGGCACCCCTGGTATATGTGCTCGCAGACATGGAATGGACAGGCGTACGCCTGGATCTGCAGGCACTCAACGAACTTTCGGTACAATATACCGAAGAATTGATGCAGATTGAAAAGGAAATCACCGCGATGGCGGGTACCGAGTTTAACATTAACTCTCCCAAACAGATTGGAGAGGTGCTGTTCGACAGGATGAAAATTGCGGATAAGCCGAAGAAAACAAAAACTGGTCAGTATAAAACCAGCGAGGAAGAGCTCGAGAAAATGCGGTCAAAGCATCCTATCATTGGTAAAATATTGGAACAAAGAGGGCTGAAGAAACTTTTAAGTACCTATGTCGATGCATTTCCCCTGCTCATCAATCCTCTTACCGGTAAAATACACACTTCCTTCAATCAGACTGTGGCCGCGACGGGGCGATTGAGTAGCACTAACCCAAACCTGCAGAATATCCCGATCCGTGATGACCGCGGTAGGGAGATGCGCAAGGTGTTCATTCCGGACGAAGGGTGTTTGTTTGTTTCTTCTGACTATTCACAAATAGAGTTGCGCATCATGGCGCACCTGAGTGGCGACCGCAACATGGTGGAAGCATTCAACAAAGGACAGGACATTCACGCTGCCACTGCTGCTAAAATCTTCAAGGTTCCACTGGAAGAAGTCACGGGAGACATGAGAAGAACAGCCAAGACGGCCAACTTCGGGATTATTTACGGTATTACTCCCTTCGGCTTGTCTGAGCGCCTCACTATCTCACGCACCGAAGCGAAAGAGCTGATCGATGAATATTTCGCCACTTTTCCCGATGTAAAAAAATATATGGACGAGAGCATTGATAGGGCGCGTTCTCACGGTTACGTGGAGACGATTTTCGGTAGAAGACGCTACCTCTCCGACATCAGTTCCGGCAACGCCACAGTGCGTGGCTATGCAGAACGCAACGCCATCAACGCCCCCATACAGGGAAGCGCGGCAGATATCATCAAGATGGCGATGATACGGATTTTTAAGCGGCTCGAGAAGGAACAAATGCGTTCGAAAATGATTCTTCAGGTACACGATGAGCTTAACTTCAACGTCGTTCCTGAGGAACTGCCCAAACTGCGGGAGATCGTGACAACAGAGATGGAGCATGCCTGCACACTGCAGATTCCGTTAAAAACGGATCTGGGAGTGGGGGAGAACTGGCTTGTAGCACATTAGCACACTGGAACATTAAATCGTAAGTTTGATGCTCGACGGATTGGCAGAATATGGGTATTGGGGGCTATTGTTGGCATCCTTTCTGGCAGCAACCATCCTGCCCTTCAGCTCGGAAGTAGTTTTTGCCGCACTGATAGCAGCAGGAATGGATATTTGGACCAGCATCCTGTACGCTACCGCTGGGAATGCCTTGGGGGGAGCCACCTGCTATTACTTGGGAAGGATGGGAAAAACGGAATGGCTGGAGAGGTGGTTCAAGATAAAGCCTGCAAAGATTGAAAAGACCATTGAATGGATGTCTGGAAAAGGTGCGGTGATGGGTTTTTTTGGATTTATGCCCGTTGTAGGTGATGTGATGCTTGTGGCATTGGGATTTATGCGTGCCAATATACCAGTGGCGATGTTAACCATGACCGCCGGGAAGTTTTTGCGCTATTTGCTGATTGGATTTGGTACAGACAGGATTATTTTCTGGTTTTGAATTTAAATTTATATGACGATTCTTTTTCACGAAATAGTATATGGCCCGGTGCACAGCAGGAGAATGGGGAGTTCATTGGGTGTGAACCTACTGCCTTATGACGGTAAATGCTGCTCGTTCGATTGTATCTACTGCGAATGTGGTTTTAACAAGGATTTCCGCACTAAATCGAAATTGCCAACAAGAGAGCTGGTGAAGGCAGCCCTGGAAGATAAGCTGAAATCGATCCTTGAAGAGGGAGTAAAGCTTGATGTGATTACTTTTGCCGGAAACGGTGAGCCGACCATGCATCCCGAATTTGGTGAAATCATTGCTGATACCATCGAAATACGTGATCAGTATTATCCTGAAACGGGGATAAGCGTACTCTCAAATGGCATGCATATTGCAAAAAATAGTGTCTTTGAAGCATTGAGAAGGGTGGACAATCCCATTTTGAAACTGGATTCCGCTTTCGACAGAACCGCCCGGCTGATAGATCGTCCCAATGCTCCATCCTATTCTGTGGAAAAACAGGTGGCACAATACAAAAAATTTCAAGGTAATTTCATCCTCCAGACCATGTTCCTGAAAGGGATATTTGAAGGGAAAGAAATAGACAACACCACAGAAGAGGAGGTTTCAGCCTGGTTAGCGCTCGTTAGAGAGCTTCAGCCGCGTGAAGTGATGATCTATACCATTGATCGGGAAACAGCTGCCAGAGGGCTTGAAAAGGTCCCTCTGGCAGTCCTGCAGAATATTGCTGTACGTGTAGCGGAATCAGGCATCAAAACCAATGTGGCAGGATAGTGATTCATACCGGCCATACAAGACATCATATGTATCCTGTCTTTTCTTGTCGGGTTTATAAAAAGTAAGATCACCCTGTGCAAGCCTTGCTTGTGCTTCTTCCACTGAATGGAAAACATGGGCCGCCACAGCAGCGTTCATAGCCGCCCCCAGTGCACCAGACTGCTGTGCAGCAGCCACTTTTATGGTTACTCCCATGACATCGGAGAGAGTCTGCATTACATAAGGAGATTTCAGTGAAATTCCCCCCACAGCGATTACCTCTTCCACCTTCACTCCTTCTTTTTTCAAATGTTCCATAATGGCACGAGATCCGAAGGCAGTCGCTTCCACCAGGCTCTTAAATATCTGCGCGGGAGTGGTGCCCAATGTAATTCCAGTAAGGGCACCCTTCAGTGTTTGGTCGGCGAATGGGGAACGGCGTCCATTCAGCCAGTCATTGGCGACCGGATCCGAAACTGTCAATGGCAGTTTCTCTGCCTGTTCAGTCAGTTTTGGCAATATCTGTGCCGTTGCCTCCGCTCTTTGTTCCAACGGCAACAGGTTTAACGACCAGGCGAGCATTTCTTTCCACCAGGCGTACACATCTCCGAAAGCAGATTGACCGGCTTCAAGGCCGATCAGGCCGGGAATTACCGATCCATCCACTTGACCGCTGATACCGGTGACCGTCTTTTTACCGATATCTTCCCTCGGGGTGACTACAATATCACAGGTGGAGGTGCCGATGATCTTGACCATCGTGTGCGATTTAATGCCTGCGCCGATTGCGCCAGCGTGAGCATCCAGAATACCCACCGCTACCTCTATTCCTTCGGGCAATCTGAGTCGCTCTGACCACTCTTTGGTAAGTTTGCCTGCGGAAGTATCGCTCGTGTGTGTTTTATGGTTCAAATGACCCGCAAAGCGGTCGAGTAGGGGATCCAGCTCAGAGAAGAACTCCGGTGACGGGTATCCTCCCCATTCGTCCGCCCACATTCCTTTGTGTCCTGCGGCGCAACGGCTTCTTTTCACTTGCTCCGGCTTGAGATTGCCGGTAAGAAGCGCCGGCATCCAGTCGCAATGTTCGATGAGGGAATAAGCCTTTTCCCGAATCCTATCATCGGCTCTGAGCAAATGCAATGCCTTTGCCCAAAACCACTCCGACGAATAAATCCCTCCTGAACGGGTGGTAAAATCTGTCTTCCATGAATGGGCAAGTCTGTTTATCTCATCCGCCTCTCTGATGGCAGTATGATCTTTCCACAGGACGAACATTGCATTCGGATTATCTGCATACTCCGGCAGAAGAGCCAGTGGCATTCCCTCACGATCTGTGAGACACGGAGTACTTCCTGTAGTATCAATGCCCATCGCTACAATGTTTTCTCTTTCGGCGACTGTCAATTGATTCACAGTGCCAAGAATTGCCTCTTCAAGCGAATCGATATAATCCTGCGGATGCTGGCGATACCGATTGGCCGAAGGATCGCAATACAGACCTTTTTTCCAGCGGGGATAAAAGGCTGTATAAGATGCTGCCTCACTGCCTGTGGTGCAGTTTACAACCAGTGACCGACAGGAATCCGTACCATAATCAATTCCGATAACTAATTTGTCCATAATGATTTTATTTTCCGTTTCCCAGTTCTTTACTCCGCGCGATGGTAAAACTATACAAAGTAATGATTATAAACGCGATGGCCGGAATCCAATAAGCAAATTTAATGCTTCCTGCCTGATCAGAGAGGATGCCCTGCAACTGCGTAAGAAGCGCTGCTCCCGCGATAGCCATGACCATGCCTGAACCGGCTATCTTGGTATCCTCTCCCAGTCCTCTCATTCCCAATCCGTAGATGGTGGGGAACATGGCTGACATGCATCCTGAAATTCCCATCAGCGCATAAACACCAGTAAATCCTTCTCCGTAGATCGTCAAAAATGAACAGATTACTGCCAGAATACCTAGGCCTGACAGAATATTGACCGGTCGGGTATATTTCATCAGCCAGGTAGAGATGAAACGTCCGAACACAAACAACACCAGTGAAAGAATATAATAGGTTGCTCCGGCCTGTTCCGACGTACGGGGCAACAATTCATTCAGGCCCAGAAATTCGCTCAGCGCATAGAAACCTCCAGCCAAGGGTTCCACTCCGCGCAACGCATCGATGATTGTTTCCTGCGAAGGATTATCACCCAGACTTGCAATCACCGTGTCGAAATCGAGCTGCTGCATCGCATATCGAATGATGAACGACCAGACTGCAATCTGTGCTCCAACATAGAAAAACTGTGCGAACACTCCCCACATGTAGTTCCTGTTCTTTTTCAAACGACCCCAGGTGGCTTTCAGATTCAGGCTTTTATCATCATCCTGCGCCTTAGGCATCGTGGTAAATAATATCAGAAGAAAGAGCACCAGCATGATCAGTCCCAGAATCATATAGGCAGTAGTGACTGCATTTAGTTCTCCGTTCTGTATGGAAACAAGTTCCGGAGTGCTAATTGCCTCTCTCTGTGAAGCGGTCATGGTATTGAGTTGAGACAACACGAATATCTGGCTCACCAAAACGCCGGTAAGGGCACCAAAAGGGTTAAAGGATTGGGAGAAATTGAGTCGCCTGGTCGCGGTAGCCGGATCACCCAGAGAATAAACATACGCGTTAGTCGATGTTTCAAGGACCGACAGACCGGCGAAAAGCACGAAGATTGCAAACAGATAGGTTGCAAAACTCAGCGGTGAACTGATGTTATTGGCGAGCATGGCAGGATAGAAGAGAAGGTTACCGAAGATGCATAACCCCAGGCCAAGCAACACACCCGATTTGTAAGTATGCTTTTTGATAAAGATGGCACCCGGTAATGCGAAACATCCGTAACCCAACAAATAACAGACTACCTGTATCCAGGCTGTTTGCGTGTCGTTCATGCTCATGATACGCTTGAAAGCCGCCAGCATGGTGTCAGTCATGTTATTGGGAACTGCCCAAATGAAAAAAAGTGAAGTAAGCAGGATAAATGGAAAGAGGATCCCTGTAGGGACCAGGCGATGTTTTTCTACATTTGCATTCATATTGTTTTTTGTCAGTGCTAGTTAAAAATATTTTTTACTTTCTCCAGGTTCACACCAAATAGTTTTTCTGAAATAGGGGAGAGATCGGTTTCATCTCCTACGAAATGGTATACATTGTGTTTGTGAGAAAGTGATTCGCCCGGTTTAAGGAAGGCTGCAAGCGAACTGCTCTCCAGTTCGAGAAATGGCCCCATGATGCTTCCGTCCTCCAACGGTCCGTCGTTGTATGCATTGAGCGCGTCTCCTGTCAGCGGATCTTTCTCCGGATTCCATTCCTGGTTCAGGTAGGTGGCTTCGGGGTCCACATCGAATGTGACAATGGTTAGTCGTTTTGAAATAGGATCATAGTTTCCTGCAAGTGTGGTTGTCCGCTTTGCATTCATGCCAAGCTTCCCTCTTGCCTTTCCATCTGTTTTAAAATAAAGGACTCCGTTTTCGTTGATCAACCGGTCGGCTGGAATTTCACCAAAATAATCGGAGGTGACCACCCGGCCCAGACTGCTTTCTTCGCCGCTGTGGTAAGGGATTACCGTCACCGCTGAGTCGGACGGGATGAACATGTCGAGCATCCAAATGCAGACTGTACCTGTCTCGCGCGTCCACTCATAATCGTTTTGATTGGTAATCCTGTTTTCGGTTGCATAAGCCACAGCGTGTACATTATTTGGAATTATTATGCCCAGTGATGTGGCAATCTCACTCTCCGTAACAAGCGATACGGTACGTTCTGCTGCAATATGCAGATTATTTCCAAGGTAGTTTTGCAGTGTCAATTCTTTGGTGAAAGTGGCTCTTTTCGTCGTCGCTTCACTTACTCCCCATGCTTCAATGTCAATTCCTTTGGGCGTATGCCAGTTGTCGTACACCTGTTCTTTTCCAGGTTCAAAAAAGATGGAATATCGACCTCCTTCTGGACCTAGCCACAGACGGTTTTCTCCGCCGAAGCCGTTCATATGTTCATCCACAACACCCGATTCAAAGAAGTTGTAATTGACAAATCCGTGACTTCGCCCCTCAGGGCCATTTGCAGTAGAAGTAAACACCTTGGCCTGATATTTGGCCGAAAGAATTACCTGAGCTTTTTCATCATCCGATTTCAAAACAATCAGGCTGTCTTTTTCAGAGAGATAGTTTAGGTCATACCCAAACGTCCCCTTTTCGTACTCTTTTTCCATACTTTCCAACGGTTTTTTGGTGTTGCCCGTGCAGGAAACAAGAACAAATCCTGCTGTGAGCAAAAACAGATTAAATTTCTTTATTTTCATATATTTACATTTTTTTGTAGCTAAGAGCCTGGATATTAGAATCAAGACTTCTAGGCTGATAGATTTTAGATTTCTTTCATTATTCGATTTCTCCGAATTTGTCCAATATCCGATTATAGGCTTCGGCGGCAGCTCCGTTTCCCCAATCATATATAGTGAATTCGCCCATTCCCTCTCCTTCGGGGCTTGTTCGTCCGCCGTGGCCGTAATTCTCCATAGTGAATCCGTAATCTTTTTCCCCGAAAAACGGATAAACTTTTTCCCACTGTACTTTTGTCAACGGATTTTGGGGACAGTACATCATCACAAACGATGCTTTTAGCGCAGCAAAGCCCCTTTCTATATACTCGCGGTTACTCAGCAATTTTCCGTATTGTATAATAAGTTCAGCAAACAGACTTTCGCGTGAATCGTTCCACTCGCCGTCTGCATTAAGGACTCCAAAGCCACCCAGTACATTGACAAACATATACGGCGGTTGCCACGATGCTTGTGTCATAAGCAATTCATCCAGTGTCCGCTGGCCGGAACTCAGGTATTTTTTGTTGTTTGTCGTACGATAACACTCATACAGAGCCTCTGCCGTCCAAAACATTGAAAAATTGTTTTGCTTGTGCATATTATTTCGTAGAACCTTTTTTCCTACCAGGTCTTGTGAACCATATCGGGAGCATGACCAGTAGGTCTCAAAATCTTCCCAGCGTCCTGTAGGGATGACTTCACGGGTCACCGCGTCCATGGCTTTGAGTGCCGCTTCCTTATATTCCTGCTTTCCAGTCAGCTCATGCAGTTTCAGAAGAAAGGTTACCGACAGGGATGTTTC
>DHTF01000094.1:20906-22298 GCA_002411515.1 Proteiniphilum sp. UBA5267
AAGGTTACCGACAGGGATGTTTCGGGCGAATCGTTCAGGTGCTCCATTGGCTCAAGTCTATCGAGCGACAACCATGCCGGAAAAAAACCGTTGGGATATTGAGTTTTTAGCAGCGATTTGGCATAATTCTCGGCAAAATCAAGCAACCGGATATCTTTTTCCAACTCATCATACCAGCGAAGCATCAGCAACCCCGTCCAGCTCATATCCAGAATGTGAAATGGCGATTCGCGGGGGTTCCACGTATACGGATTCCGATTTGAGTTACCCCAATAATGGGTATCCCAACCTTTGCTGCGGTTGTATTTTCTACCATCGATTTCCACTTCGTGCATTTCGGTGCCGATAAGTCCGTAAAAAAAACCGTTGACCTGTGGAAAAGAGAGAGCCAACTCTTTGGTAAGTTGGGCTTTTTCCATCAAAACCTCACTGCCTGTTCTCCTGGCATACCGGTACAATCCGCTTGCCGAGCGAAGAGAACTAAACCACGCCTGGTTCCATACAGAGCGGAATTCCCGCTCGTTTACCTCACCTGCATAATTGGGGCTTTGTGTTACATTCACAATAAAGGCAGGCGCACCTACTTTTTGCCCTCCAATTTCAAACTCCTGCCACACGCTTTCCTTCCAGTTTTTAAATGCCCAGTCATACGTGTGCTGTATATAGGGCTCCAAATCGCCTTCTATGGGATTACCAGTTCTGTAGGCCTTTCTTCCCCAGTTGGTCCAAATAAAATCCAACGGTTTTCGGAACGGATTTATGAGGCAAGCCTCATCCACATAATGCAGTAAATAAAATCCGATTTCAACTTTCCCGTTAGGATATTCCGCACCTTCTATCCGCTCAAACAGAACATGATCGGTAACGCGGCTATCACTCATTCCTATCGTCAACGTGTTAGTTCCTGCATTCAGGTCCAGGTACCACCGTACAGGAGTACCCCTTTGCATGATGTTTAAATCAGGAATGAGCGCAAGAACCTGTGCTTTGTCGGCAACAATAAGTGCCGGTGAACGGAAGACATGCTGATCGATCACGTGATTATCGGTAGGACTCAAGTGGGGCGACCAATGGAAAGAGGGAGTAAAGGCCGGTTTAAGGGTCAGTTGCCAATCATCCTGCCGCAGCAGCTGATCCAAGGAGAAGGTAAGTTTCACGTGCAACGTGTTACGGTCTATTATTTTCACAGAAATTTTTCCCTTTTCATTTCCAAGCCGGTCGTATTGCATATGCTCAACGGCTTTGCTGAAATTATGCGGAAGAGAAATTTTTTCCTGAGCAAAAACACCCCAATAAAACAGGACGATCCACGCAAATACAATCACAAAAAAACGTTTCTGCATACCAACTAATCTATTCTTTCTAGTGTAATTAAATTCAGTTCAAATAAGT
>DHTF01000120.1:0-739 GCA_002411515.1 Proteiniphilum sp. UBA5267
AAAGGTCCGAAATATCCGGAGATGCCCATTTTCGAATAGATCGATTCAAACAGCATGGGCTTTGGTCTTCTTTTGCCATTGGGGTAGTGGATACCCAGCTCCCCATGTATCGCGTGATACGATTGCTCTAGCTCCTGCCTGACATCCGCTCTGTCCATCACATCAATATCCACATACGCTTCGTTGGCATCTGCAATAAAGCGGACGACGAATTTTTTGAGATTTTCCGCATCAAATGGGGTTTCTTTCACGTCGCTCTTCGCATAAAAATCTTCCCTGAAGTAAGAGATGCCCCATGCGAAATAAAACCAGGCAACCAGTATCGTCACGAAACGAATCAGCGAATAGAGAAACTTTTTTAAACCTGTTTTCCTGAGGATTAAAAATAGCGTCAGCACGATCAGATAAAGCGTTGCCACTATGATAAACAGGTCGTAGATTGAAAAGGGAAAAAGACCTGAAAGCGTGGACAGAATAATTGCTACCGCAGGGTAAATGTGCTGCATGTACCATTCGGAGAGAGCTGCACTGCGACTGAAAATAAGAATCACCCCAAAAAGTATCGCTGTGATAATCAGCAGAGGTGCGAATTTTTGTCTGTTTTGTTTCTTTGCCATTCCCAAAAATAATGCATTTATTGCGAATCTTTTCTCTTCTGCTCCCAGCCGGGCATTTTTTTTGTCCGGTGATTTTCGGCATCTTGGTCGGATCTTCTCCTAATATGCTCCTAATATGCTCC
>DHTF01000120.1:1081-2453 GCA_002411515.1 Proteiniphilum sp. UBA5267
ATAGGTCTCATCTTTAGCTGTATCTACCCCAATTTATGAATATGCGAAACTTGAGTGGTCTTATATCAGTCTGGATACAGGTCATTCTGAGAGAATTTCCATTCAACTTCCCCTTGTTTTTGGGAAAATATGAACAAAAAAAGTGTACATTTGTCTCTATGGATGAAAGTTTGATGTTTCAAACAACAGCTGCTTCCCTATAATTTTAATAAGAGAATAAAATGGCAACAATCAAATTTAAAACCAATATAAACTGCGCAAACTGCGTGGCAAAAGTAACCCCCTTTCTCAATAAGAAAGAGGGAATCACCTCCTGGAGCGTCGATATCGACAATCCGGACAAGATTCTTACCGTAGAAACCAACGATCTGTTGGCAGAAGATATCGTAAAAACAGTGAAACGTACCGGTTTTGAGGTGGAACCGATTTAGATTTGCAATAGATGGGATATCACAAAAGTTAAAAAACTCGAAAGTGTTGTTTTTTGTTTTTTGATCACATACATTTGCACCGAAATAATAGCGAAATAATGAATTTACTTGTAAACGGATATTGGTGGCGCTACTTACAACTCAAAAAGTCGTAAGGATGAGCAGCCATGTCTTGAAATAAGTATTCAACATATAAATTTAAGAGCCTGTCGCAATCCTGCGACAGGCTTTTTACGTTTTAAGGCATAGATGAAAACAACAATTAAAAACAAAGAGGATATGCATACATATTCAGTAGATGAAAGAGGGTATTACGGTGAATTCGGGGGAGCCTACATCCCGGAGATTCTGCACCAGTGCGTGACTGACCTCGAAAAGGCATACCGCACCATCATGGAGAGTGAGCGCTTTCAGGCCGATTTCAATGCGCTGCTGCGCGACTATGTGGGGAGACCCTCTCCGCTCTATCTCTCCCGTCAGTTGTCGGCACGTTTCGGCGCGAAGATTTATCTGAAGCGGGAGGACCTCAACCACACGGGTGCCCATAAGATCAACAACACCATCGGGCAGATATTGATTGCCCGTGAGATGGGCAAAACACGCATCATTGCCGAGACGGGAGCCGGACAGCATGGTGTGGCCACAGCCACTGTCTGCGCGCTGATGCAGATGCCCTGTACCGTGTACATGGGCAAAACGGATGTGGCCCGACAACAGGTGAACGTGAAGAAGATGGAAATGCTGGGGGCTACGGTGGTGCCGGTTACTTCTGGAAATATGACCCTGAAAGACGCTACCAACGAGGCCATCCGTGACTGGTGCAGTCACCCGGTGGATACCCACTATATCATCGGGTCTACGATTGGTCCGCATCCCTATCCCGATATGGTGGCACGTCTGCAGTCGGTGATCAGCAAAGAGATAAAAGTGCAGCTGATGGA
>DHTF01000120.1:2733-5722 GCA_002411515.1 Proteiniphilum sp. UBA5267
GAAGCCGGCGGGAAAGGAGTGGAGAGCGGCGAGTCGGCGGCGACCATCCATTTGGGAACGACAGGTGTGCTGCATGGATGCAGGACTTTGCTGATGCAGACGGAGGATGGACAGATCACCGAACCCTATTCCATTTCGGCAGGCCTCGACTATCCCGGTATCGGACCTGTTCATGCCCATCTCGCCAGCACGAAACGTGCACAGGTGTTCGCAATCAACGACGATGAAGCATTGCGGGCAGCCTTCGAACTGACCCGCAACGATGGAATTATCCCCGCACTGGAATCGGCGCACGCTCTGGCTGCACTGGAGAAAGTGACGTTCGCACCGGATGATGTGGTGGTGCTTACCCTATCCGGACGGGGCGACAAGGATCTGGAGACCTATTTCCTGTATGAAAAAGATTTTATTTGAAAAAGTAACAATGATGCAATACAAATTTCAAACAAACAGCAAGAAGATCATGGGCGACCTGCACACACCCGTGAGCGTTTACCTGAAAGTAAGAGATACCTTCCCGCAGTCGGCACTGCTGGAGAGTTCCGACTTTCATGCCAATGAAAACAGTATCTCCTACCTGGCGCTGAAACCGATTGCCCGGGTGGAGGTGAACCGGGGCGTTTGTCATTTTCAGTTTCCCGACGACAAGGAAGAAAAGCAGGCTTTGTCGGAAAGCTTCACCATCTCCGATGCGTTAAATTGCTTTATCAGCCGGTTTGAGGTCACCGGCAGCGACCTGGAACAGTGCGGACTATTCGGGTACACCACCTTCAACTGTGTAAAGTATACCGAGCACATTGCCATCCGCGAAAGCAGGGAGGAACGCAACGACGCACCCGATTTGCTTTATATCCTTTATAAATACCTGCTGGTGTTCAATCACTTCACCGATGAGATCAGCCTGATTGAACTACAGGGGGAGAATGAGGTGAGCAACATGATGAAGGTGGAGTCGCTGATCAACCAACGCAACTTTGCTACTTACAACTTCTTTACCGAAGGAGAGGAATACAGTCCCATCACCGACGAGCAGTTCAAAGAGCATGTGCGCGCCGGGGTGCAGCACTGCCTGCGGGGCGACGTGTTTCAGATTGTGCTCTCGCGAAGGTTTGTCCAACGTTTCACTGGCGACGACTTCAAGGTGTACCGGGCACTGCGCTCCATCAACCCCTCTCCCTATCTCTTTTATTTCGATTTCGGCGGGTACCGCATTTTTGGCTCCTCGCCCGAGACGCACTGCAAGATCAACGGATCACAGATCAGCATCGACCCCATTGCGGGAACAACCAAACGGAGTGGCAACAACCAGGAAGACAGGAAGGCGGTGGAGTTTCTGCTGAATGACCCCAAGGAGAATGCGGAACATGTGATGCTGGTGGACCTGGCGCGGAACGACCTGAGTCGCCATGCCCACAATGTGAGGGTCGATTTCTACAAGGAGCCGCAGTTCTATTCGCACGTGATTCATCTGGTCTCGCGCGTGAGTGGTACGCTGAATGAGGGTACCGACCGCATTCGTGCGTTCTTCGATACCTTCCCTGCCGGCACCCTCTCGGGAGCACCCAAGGTGCGAGCCATGCAACTGATCTCGGAGATAGAATCGCACAACCGAGGAGCCTATGGCGGCTGCATTGGTTTCATCGGTCTGAACGGCGATATCAACCAGGCCATCACCATCCGCACATTCGTCAGCCGCAACAACGAACTGTGGTATCAGGCCGGAGCAGGCGTCGTTGCGCAGAGCGACGATGCATATGAGCTACGCGAAGTGAACAGCAAACTGGGAGCACTGAAGAAAGCCATCGACAAGGCTGCCACCCTCTACAATTCATAAATACGCAAAGATGAAAACGAATAAGATTCTTATTTTTGATAACTACGATTCGTTCACCTACAACCTGCTGCACGCGGTGAAGTCGTTGGGATACCACACGGTGGATGTGATTCGCAACGACAAGATCGATCTCTCCGCCGTGGCACAATACGACAAGATCATCCTTTCCCCCGGACCCGGTTTACCGGAAGAAGCCGGTTTGCTGATGCCGCTCATCAGGCAGTACGCAGAAACGAAGAGCATCCTGGGCGTGTGCCTCGGTCATCAGGCCCTGGGAGAGGTCTTCGGGGCGAAGCTGGAAAACATTCCGTTTGTCTTTCACGGGGTGCAGACGCCGGTCGATATCATTGCAGGTGATTACCTCTTCGACGGTATTCCGAATGAGATTCTGGTCGGACGATATCACTCCTGGATTGTATCCGAAGATCATTTTCCTGCCGAGCTGGAGATCACGGCGGTGGATAAGGCGGGCGATGTGATGGCAATGAAACACAGGCAGCTCGATTTGCACGGCGTGCAGTTTCACCCTGAATCGATACTTACGCCGGAAGGGATTCGCATCATCCAGAACTTTCTGCAACATGCTTAAATATGTAAACCGATTATGATAGATTTTATGAAGGAAATACTCTATAAATTATTCGATTATCACTATCTCTCGCGGGAGGAAGCCAAAGAGGTACTCTTCGCCATTGTGAAGGGAGATATCCCCGATACGCAGGTGGCATCGCTGATTACCTCCTTTCTGATGCGCAGCATCTCGGTGGACGAGATCCTCGGTTTTCGCGATGCTCTGCTCGACATGCGGGTCACGGTAAATCTCTCCGATTATGCTCCCCTGGATATCGTGGGCACGGGTGGCGACGGGAAAAATACATTCAATATCTCCACCGCCTCCTGCTTTGTGGTGGCCGGCGCAGGATACAACGTGGTGAAGCACGGGAACTACGGTGCCACCTCCATCAGTGGGGCCAGCAACGTAATTGAGCAGCAGGGGGTGAAGTTTTGTACCGACAACGATCAGTTTCGCAGAAGCCTCGACAGCTGCCACATAGCCTACCTGCATGCACCGCTGTTTAGTCCCGCATTAAAGGCCGTTGCCCCGGTGAGAAAGAGTCTGGGTGTCCGCAATTTCTTCAATGTGCTGGGGCCGCT
>DHTF01000122.1:0-7007 GCA_002411515.1 Proteiniphilum sp. UBA5267
AGGCGATAGAGGATATTGCTGTTTCAGCAGGAAGTTTTCAATGTTTTAAATTTACCGGCGATATAATTGCTACGGTAATGGGAAAGAAAGTGAATTCTTCCACTGCAGAATGGTACGCAAGGGGTGTGGGTGTGGTAAAATCAGAAACCTACGATAAAAACGGAAAACTGGACAGTTATATCCAATTGGAAGAAGTCAAATAAAAAAATAACCAGCCCGCAAAGGGCTGGTTATTAATGAGTTGTCCCACAAGGATTCGAACCTTAACTGGCTGAACCAAAATCAGATGTGCTACCATTACACCATGGGACAATCCTATCTGCTTCGTGAAAAGCAGTGCAAAAGTAGTACAATAATTTTAACGTTGCAAATTTTTCTCCCGCAAAAAAGAGGGAAAAGGTTCCTTATAGACCATTATTCAGCGATCAACAGGAAATAATTCTTCTTTCCGCGTTGAGCCAGGATATACTTATTGCCGATCAAGTGCGAAGGAGTGATGAGTTCGTCGAATGTATCCAGTTTCTCTTTGTTGATCATCACACCACCGGCCTGCACGGTTTTGCGCATTTCTCCCTTGGAGGGAAAGACTTCCGCCTCGTCGGTTAGCAAATCCACCGCCTTGATTCCCGTGGCAAGCTTCTCCTTTGAGATGCCAAATTGCGGAACCCCTTCAAAAACCTGTAAGAATGTCTCTTCGTCGATGGCTCTGAGTGTTTGTGAGGTAGATTTTCCAAAAAGAATTTCAGAAGCATCCACTGCCGTGTTGTAATCTTCGCGTGAGTGAACCATCACGGTAATTTCTTCAGCCAGTTTCTTTTGTAGGGGACGCAGGTGAGGAGTAGCCCGCTGTTCCGCCACCAGTGCTTCAATTTCGTCCTGCGACAGAGAAGTGAAGATCTTGATATACTTTTCGGCATCGTTGTCGCTTACGTTCAGCCAGAACTGGTAAAATTTATAGGGAGATGTGTAGCGCCGGTCGAGCCAGACGTTACCGCTCTCAGTTTTTCCAAATTTGCCACCGTCGGCTTTGGTGATCAACGGGCAGACCAGAGCGAATGCTTCACCTCCCTCCACACGGCGAATCAGTTCTGTGCCGGTGGTAATGTTACCCCATTGGTCGGAACCGCCCAGTTGCAGGCGGCATCCATTTTCCCGGTAAAGATGCAGAAAGTCGTATCCCTGCAGTAGCTGGTAAGAGAACTCGGTGAACGACATTCCTTCGCTCGATTCGCCGCTGAGTCGTTTCTTCACGGAATCTTTTGCCATCATGTAATTGACCGTAATGTGTTTCCCGATATCACGGATGAAGTGCAGGAAGCTGTAATCTTTCATCCAGTCGTAGTTATTCACTAGCAAGGCTTTATTGGGAATGTCGCTCTCGAAGTCAAGAAATTTGGCCAGTTGTTTTTGTATGGCCTTCTGATTATGGCGCAATGTCTCCTCATCGAGCAGGTTTCGCTCGGCCGATTTCATGGAAGGATCTCCAATCATTCCGGTGGCGCCCCCTACCAGTGCAATGGGCGTATGGCCGGCACGCTGAAAATGCTTGAGCATCATCACACCCACCAGGTGGCCTATGTGCAGCGAATCGGCAGTGGGATCTATGCCGAGGTATCCTGCGGTTTGTTCTTTCATTAACAGTTCCTCCGTGCCGGGCATCACATCTTGTATCATCCCGCGCCAACGGAGTTCTTCCACAAAATTCATCATTATATAAGCTCTCAATCGTAAATAAAAAAGTGTCGCAAAGATACGAAAAGTAATCGGAATTCTGTTCGGAGCCGTTTGTCAATCTCACCCCATCTCCATTTGTTCGCTTACCGTTTCCGACGGAACACCAACATCATCAACAAGGCAAATACATTCATTATCTCGAGGCGTCCCAGCAGCATGTTGGCCGAGAGGATGTATTTGGCGGCATCGGGCAAATGACCAAAATTTCCAAATGAACCGACCGTTTCAAAGCCCGGACCCACGTTTCCAAGGGTCGCGACAGAAGCAGAAAAAGCAGTCATTCCGTCTATATTCATTGTCGTAAGAAGCAATGCTGTCAGAGATAGCGTAAGTACATACACCACTATGAAAACCATGACCTGCAGTTCCAACTTTTGGTTGATCACCTGTTTATCCATTCTAGCAACATATACTCCTTCGGGATGTAAAATCTGCTTCAATTGTTTCTGTGCGGATGCGAAAAAAAGATAGATGCGGTCGAATTTGATACCCCCGGCAGTTGAACCAACCATTCCGCATTGAATAGAGAAATAGAGAAGCAGGAAGATGGAAAAAAAAGGCCAGTTTGCGGTATCTACAGTTGCATACCCAGTGGTGCTTGCCAGCGAGACAACCTGAAAAGCTGCCAGCCTGAAAGCTTCCCAGAAACTGTAAAAATTTTCTTTTGTCAGCTGTAGAGCGATCAGCACGATGCCGATGAACAGTACGAGCACATACATACGGGTCGGATGAGACCGGAACAGGTTGTACTTTTTTCTCGTCATGGTTCCGTAAATGAGTCCGAAGTGCATGCTGCTGATGAGCATGAAGAAAATGGTGATCGATTCAATCCATACACTGTCATAAGCCGCAATACTTGCATTCCGGGTTGAGAATCCTGAGGTAGCCACGGTGGTGAAGGAATGACAGATCGCATCAAAGAAAGACATGCCCGCCACTTTCAGCAAAATTATTTGTGAAACAATCAGGATGAAATAGACCATGACGATGATGCGGGTGATATGCCGTGACCGCATGGTGAAGCTCATCTTCGATAAGTCAGAGACTTCTGCCCGGTAAAAGCTGGACAGGGAGCTCCCTTTTTCGGGTAGAATCAGCAGTACAAACAGGATGATTCCCACTCCTCCGATGAAGGAGGTAGAGGAACGCCAGAAAAGTAATCCCATAGGAAGTGCTTCCACATTGGTCAATATGCTGGCGCCGGTGGTCGTATATCCTGAAACACTCTCGAAGATGGCATTGGCCAAGTCAAATTCACCTCCCCACATGAGGTAGGGTATCATGCCGGCTAAACAGGTTATCACCCAACCGAATACGCTGATGGCCAAACCTTCATGAAACCTGATTTCACCTGTTCTGCCGATCAGTAACTGGGGCAATGTACCCATGGCTGCACAGATAGCAAAACTTATGATCAGAGCTTGAAATGATGATTCCTGGTTAAAAAAAGAGATAGCTGCTGCAATAAGCAAAAACAGCGAATTAAAAAGTAGAATGTGCCCTGAATATTTAACGACGACCTTGAATCGGATCATATTTTTTATTCTTGTGCATCGTAATCAGCCGATTCTCAAAAAGGACTGATGCGGTGTACTTTTATCCGGCAAAATTACATTTTTTTTCTGATTGATTTACATCCTTTTTGTTTTACCCCAAAATATTTTTGCCATGCTCCATCCCGTTGTCTAAGGAAAAAATCGCAATAGAAAATAAAAGTGGCTGCCTCTTTTCTGAAGATGAGGCAGCCACTTTAAAATTTATTGTTGTGGTTTTTTTATGATCGCGGTCCTTATTTTACGATCGACATGAACTCCTGGTTGGTGCGGTATTTTGCAAATTCCAGGTCGTTGGCGGCTTTTACAGCAAAGCTGCGATCGCGGCCAATGGCTGTACGCAAGTTACCTGCAACATCGTTGAAGTTGTTTGTGCGTGAGGCAATGATAGCCAGCAGATAGGCGGTGGTAGCATCGGGGTTCTCCACTGCTTCCAGCGTTTGTTTTGCTTTGTTGTAATCCCGTACGAGCAACTGTGCCAGACCGGCATTGTTTGTCTGGTTGTTGCCGTAGGAACCTACAGCCTGATTGTAGTTACCCTGCAACAGACTGAGTACACCCATGGCTTGGTCGAGGCTGGCAGCACCTGCAGAGCGGCCTAGCAGTTCATTGGCTTTTTGCAGATCATTGTCCATGATAGCGAGCAACGCTTTGTTCATGTTGGCTTCAGGAGCTGAAGGATTGACCTGTGCAGCGCGTTCGAAAGACTGTTTTGCTTTTGCGAAGTCGCCTTGTTTATAGAACATGGTTCCAATGTTGTTCCAGCCTCTGTAATCGTTAGAGAAGTTAGCTGTAACGAACTGGTAAATGCGTTCTTTCACTTTGTCATCGGTTGTGAGGGTTGAGGCATAGAGCAGCTCTTCCACGGACAGTTCTTTCGGATTGCTGTTCCATGCAGCCATGATTTCTTCATCCGACTTGCCGACGATCTCAATGTTGGCAATGATGCGAGAGCGACGCAGTTGGGGAAGAATTGTTTCGGCCAGGTCTTCGAACACGTAAGAGATGTTCTTGATCTCCTTTTCACGGGTTTCAGAGTCGGGATACATTTCCAGCACACGGAGAATCAAGTCTTTATCCTGCAGGTTCGATGCAGAAACAAGCTGACGGAAGCCGTCCCAGTCTTCGGCCGTATAACGGGCGTAGATCTCTGTGTCGATTTTTTTGCTCTTCAGCTCTTTTGTCAGGTAGGACGATGTATTTTTTTCACGTTGTGCAGCCAGTTTTTCGTTGAGCGAAAGTCCACCGTCGGGAGAAGCATACGCCGATACTTCCAGATTCAAGTTTTGTTTTGGGTCGTTGAATGCTTGTTCTACACGGGTTTTCCAGTCACTCAAATCCTTTTTGTCTAGTTCGCTCTGGCGCAGTTTGGCCTGTTCGATTACGAACATGATGCTGGCCTCCTGGGCTTCCTTGATGATGCGCTGAAATCCGTCGGGGGCTACTGAGGGAGTGCTTGTTTTCACGTCGGCCAGTGCTGAAGTGGCAATTACGCCGTCAGCCACTTTGAGGTCGGGCAGCTTCGATTGTTTATTTTTTATTCTCCCGTCGAAACGAAGGTAGAGTTCCGATGAAAGCATCTCGGGCTTGTAGGGGAAAGTAGTGGTAATGGTGAAATTGCCTCCTTTGCTGTTGGAGATGGTCACCCTGTTTCCGGAGATTTTTTCACCCTGGTAGCTGAATGGCGTTCCGGCCAATTCGCTGTCACCATACTTCAATACGGGAGTAATGGTCAATGTTGCACTTTTGTGGAACCACTTTTCAGGGAAGGTCCCATTGATTGTAACCGGAATTTGATTACCCACCGTTTCAAGTGGTGAGGGGGTTACATTAAAATTGCTTTGTGAAAGCGGTTTGAGTTTACTGCTGCAGGAGGTGGCGAATAATACTACCATCACAGCAAGCAAAAGCGACAAAAGATTTGATTTCCTGTTCATTTGGTTTTAAGTTTATATTAATTAAATCAATCAAATTTCCGATGTTTTATAGCAGACAAATATACCCGATTTTTTACAATTAACAAAGTCTTATTTTCAATATTTACGTTAAATTCTGCTATAATTGTGGCTTATTGTCAGCAAAACGATAGTTGCCTGCGGGAATGTTTTCATTTTCCAAATCCCAATCTTTGCAGCTCAAGTAAAACAGCCGGAGCCGCTTGATCTACCCTGTAGGCCGGATATTCCCGTCGCAGGGGATAGTTGGAGCGAAACCAGTAAAATTTTTCCGGTGCAGCCTTGAGAGCCTCAGTCTCCTTCACTGGGTTATAGCTATGCCATACTGCGTGAGCCAGCTGTTCCCCGGGAGAGATGTGCTGCAAGTCAATCACAGGCTGTTCGGGGTGGGGCATCTCATTGTATAACGGATTGATGTCCAATTCAAAAAAGTCCCGCAAATTCTCGAGGCTCATTTTCGTGGCAGTCCATTTTCCGTCGGCACTGTATCCGGCAATGTGGGGTGTGGCGATATCGGCCAGCTCAAGAAGGTCGCGGTCTATCTCAGGTTCATTCTCCCAACAATCGATTACCACCCCTGAGATGGTTTTCTCACTGAGTGCCTTTTTCAGGGCCTGGTTGTCGGTAATAGCACCACGGGCGGCATTGATGATAAATGGCTTTCGAGCGAGGCGCTGTAGAAATGCATCATCTGCTAGGTGAAAGGTTGCGTAAGGACCTTTTTTTGTCAGGGGAGTGTGAAAGGTGATGATGTCGGCCTCTTGTGTAATTACCTCCATGTCGACAAACAGTCCAGCTGCATTTCCCTCTTTTTCTGCCCGGGGCGGGTCGTTGAGCAGCACCCTCATTCCCAGCTTGCGGCATGCTGCCTCCACCTTGCTTCCCACATTTCCAACACCCACAATGCCAATGGTTTTCTCTTTCAATGTGAACTGATACTTTCGTGCCAGCCACAGGAGTGAGGCAGTGACATACTGTTCCACCGAGTTGGCATTGCAGCCGGGTGCGGTACGCCAGGCAATGTTGTGTTCGTCGCAATAAGCCGTGTCGATGTGGTCGTAACCGATGGTAGCCGAGCAGATCAGTTTCACTGCGGTGTTTTCGAGGATCTCTTTCCCAAAATGCGTTACCGTGCGTACAATCAACGCATCTTTGTCCTTGATAGCTTCCTGGGTGAACTGATTCCCCGGCAGGTATTCCACTTCGCCCAATTGTTCTGCTACCCCCTTCAGGAAGGGTATATGCGCATCGGCCAGTATTCTCAGCTTCATCATGAATGAATTAAATGGGTATGCATTGCTTTGGCTGCTTTTCTGCCGTCGCCCATGGCCAGGATGACCGTGGCTCCACCGCGTACGATGTCACCTCCGGCATAAATCGTCTCGTCGGCGGTTTGCATGGTGTCGCTGTCCACCACAATTGTTCCCCAGGAGGTTACTTCCAATCCGCTGAATGATTGTGGTATCAGTGGGTTGGGGGAGACCCCCACGCTCACGATAACCTCGTCGACTTCGAGCCAGATTGTGTCACCCTCAATGGCGACCGGGCGGCGGCGTCCCGACTGATCGGGTTCACCCAGCTGCATTCGTTGCAGCTGCATCCGTTGTACGTGTCCTCGCTCATCCCCTTCATATCGGAGCGGGTTGTGCAGTGTGTAGAAATCAATTCCTTCCTCCTTGGCATGCTTCACTTCCTCCACGCGGGCCGGCATCTCTTCTTCGGAGCGGCGGTAGATGATCATTGCCTTTTCCGCGCCCAGTCTTCG
>DHTF01000122.1:7247-10337 GCA_002411515.1 Proteiniphilum sp. UBA5267
ATCGGCTGCCTGCATGAGGTTCACCCGGGTGAGATATTCGTTGCACGACATGATGCCGATCAGGTTCTCCCCTGGTATGTTCATGAAGTTGGGCAGGCCGGCGCCACTGCCTACAAAAATGCCGCTAAAGCCGGCTTCCCTGAGATATTCCTGTGAAATGGTTTTTCCCACGATGCAATTCGTTTCGAACTTCACGCCCATTTTCCGGAGTCCGTCGATCTCTACGTCCACGATCTCATTGGGCAGGCGGAATTCGGGGATGCCGTATCGCAAGACCCCTCCCAGCTCGTGAAGTGCTTCAAACACGGTGACGTCGTAACCCCGTTTCACCATGTCGCCGGCAAAAGCCAGGCCAGCAGGGCCCGAGCCCACAACTGCTATTTTAATGCCATTGGCGGGGTCGATCTCCGGAACAGACATCTTGCCGCTTTTCCGTTCATAATCGGCCGCAAAGCGCTCCATATAGCCAATGGCCACGGGTTCTTTCTTTAACTTCAGTGTATAAAAACATTGGCTCTCACATTGCCGTTCCTGGGGACATACACGTCCGCATACTGCCGGAAGGGCGCTTGTTTCTTTCAGCGTGCGGGCTGCCTCCAGGTAGTCGCCCCGTTCTATGTTTTTGATGAACTTGGGGATGTTGATCTCTACCGGACATCCGGTGATGCAGGTAGGATCCACGCAATCGAGGCAGCGGTGTGATTCCTCCCGGGCCATTGCTTCGGTCAGGCCAAGGTTTACTTCGTCGTAAGTGTGGCTGCGTATTTCGGGATCCACCTCGGGCATTTTGACTCGGGGTATGGCGGTCCGATCTTTACTCTTCATCGATTTGCGCAGGGTCTCACGCCACTCCTGTGCTCTTTCCGCCTGTAAATATTCGCTCATATTATTGATGTTTCTTTCTTGTAGATAACCTGAAACAAATGTCCCTTTTTTATTTAATTATAAGCCTTTAGTCGCATCAGCATCTCATCGAAGTCAACCTGATGGGCATCGAACTCGGGGCCGTCGATGCAGACAAATTTTGTTTTTCCTCCCACGGTCACGCGACAGGCGCCACACATTCCGGTGCCGTCCACCATGATGGTATTGAGTGAGGCGAGGGTAGGGACCTCATATTTCTTAGTCAACTGTGCCACAAATTTCATCATGATGGCTGGGCCAATGGTGACACACAAGTCTACTTTCTCCCGTTGTATCACTTTTTCCACCCCTTGGGTGATGAGTCCCTTTTCGCCATATGAACCATCATCGGTCATGACGATCACCTCATCGGAGTATTGAGCTACCTGTTCTTCGAGTATGACAAGTTCCTTTGTGCGGGCGGCCAGGACGGAGATCACTCTGTTGCCGGCTTTTTTCATCGCTTCAATAATGGGCAACATGGGTGCCACACCCACGCCTCCTCCTGCACAAACCACTGTGCCAAAGTTTTCGATGTGGGTAGCCTTACCGAGTGGTCCAACCAGGTCAGTAATGTAGTCGCCTACCTCAAGGCTGCACACCTTTTCCGATGATTTGCCCACGCGTTGAATGACCAGGGTGATTGTGCCTTTCTGGGGATCGGCAGCCGCAATGGTATAGGGCACCCTTTCACCTTTTTTTCCCACACGTACGATTACAAAATGGCCGGCTTTGCGGCTTTTGGCTATCAGTGGTGCCTCCACTTCAAGGCGTACCACTTTCTCTGAAAAATTTTCCTTTGCAATAATCTTGTTCATACCGATTGGTTACTATGCTACAAAATTACGCTTTTTTTTCTATGAAAGTGACAGTTTGTTTTTCTTTTAGCTTCATTTATATCTAAATTTATTTGTCGCCGGAGGGTTTACAAAAAAAGGGTTGATGAGGCAACTTTCTCAGAAAGGAGAGAGGGAGGGAAGAAAAAAAGCGAATATAGACCGTTAATCTTCAAACCAAAATGCTTTTTCTACATCACTAATATATTTATTTATATTTTTCTCTCCATTCTTTGTTACTAAAAATGAAATGGAGAAGTCTTGGCCCCATTTTATCATTTTCAATTCAAGTTTATGTGAATACTTATCCATATATACAGATTTTTTGTCTTTAACAGGAAATGTGATCACATGTTGTGCATGAAAAGTTTTTTTAGCTCGCTCGGGTGACCAAAAGGTTAATTTCTTTTTAATCTTTTTTATTTGCTCCTCTGTCAATTTACCTTGAATTGGTTCTATATCTAACACATATCTTAAACTAGCATATAGTGATTTTGGAAATTCAGTTATTGATTTATCCACATTCGCATTTATTATAGGACAGGTAATAAATAAAATGCAATCCCCATCTTCATGTATCCACTGGGAAAGTATTATGCCATAATGCGTTGATTTTATCAGTTCCTCTGGATTTATTGGAGGAGATTTAAGGATAAAACTTTCAGAAATTATATATTGAGCAGGAGTCTTGAAATTTAAGCCTATATGCTTTGTTACACGTTCTAACTCTCCTCTCAATAAAACAGAGGGTGTGTTTGAGGAGAAATCTTTGTTATGTAACTTTTCACTGGTTACACCCTTTGCTCCAATATAGACCCTGCTATTGTATTTAAGGTATAATCCGTCTGCCGTAATTGTGTCCTCTTGTCCATAAGCAGGAATCAAAAATGCAATAATACATATTGTCGAAAAGATTTTTCCTATAATATTCATATAAAAAATATTAATAATCCAAATGCGATTCAGTACCTTTTTGTCAACTTGTCAGCACAATGACCGTTTCGCTTATAAACTAAGCTAATTAGAACGTTTTATTTTAGTTGTTCAAAGATAAACCTTATACCTCGCAAATTATAATAAAGTAAGCATTAAGTGATTTTTTTTTCATTTGGATTTCTGCTACCTATGGGAAAAATAGTTTAAAGTTTTGTTGGTACGAATAAACGTTATTAATTGAATTTTGTCACATTGAATATAATGTGTAAATTTGCATCAAGAAAACTGTTACTGGTTTGTTACCCAACGACTCGTAAACGCCTTGTTTCTTTTTAAGTATCAATAAGGTACTAACAATATGGGGTTGACCGGTTTTGACAGCGGGTAGAAGAGGTTTGTAAGCATGCAGTGCGTT
>DHTF01000122.1:10691-23241 GCA_002411515.1 Proteiniphilum sp. UBA5267
GAGGCTTCGGCTCCTTTCCGAAATTAAGAAGATAAGGATTGAGTTTGGTGTCTTCAATCGCGCTCCTTCCCGACAAATAAAATGAAGATAAGCATGTAGAAAGCGAATTGCTTCCTCGTTTGGACGAGGGTTCGAATCCCTCCAGCTCCACAATACACATTGATTATCAATGTATTGCATTAATCACACACAATAACACGCTCATCTTGAGCTGTTATTGTGTGTTTTTTTATGCTTTGTAGCTTCGATAAGCAAAGGTGCTCCTGCCGAAGTTAACGATCTCACCGCGTTTAAACAGCGCTGGGGTGATCATATCTGCAACGTAAGGATCTTTGGCGTAGTGCGTTTTCCCTTACCTGGCTTGTGAAATATGTATGGCTGCTCCTCCATCTGAAACAAGCGATAATTCAAGCATGTCATTTGAAGTCACTGGAACTTTTTTAATTTGTATGGCATTAGGATCTTCACATGATTCCAATGTATCAGCGTAAATTTCAGCGATATAATTTTTTCCTTTCTCTAAAAAGTTTAAAGATAATGATAGCTCTCTTGGCGAGCTGTTGGTGATCGACCCAATCCACCAATCGGTTCCCCTACGACGGGCAACAGTGATGTACTCATTCATTTTGGCATGTGGAACTTTTATATCATCCCAATTATTTGGCACCTTTTTTAAAAAATCAAAGCCCGGTTGCCCTTCATATGCTTGTGGCGTGTCGCACAACGAAGTAAGATAATTTTCCAATACTACGTACATCGCCAACATATGACTCCGTGTACTCATCACGTACGGATTGATATACTGTGTCTTAAATTGAGAGCGCGGCAAGGCACGAAAGCCACCCAAATGATAATCCGCAGGACCGGCAAGCATACGGGTAAAAGGGATGGAAATATCATGGTCCGCATTTACCGTCGTATCCCATTTACAGACTTCATAATTGAGCGTACCCTCCCGCGTAAATTCATTGGGATAGGTACGTATGAGTCCTGAAGGTTTGCTCGATCCATGGAATTGGATAAATAGGTGATGCTTTGCTGCACATTCCAAAATTTCTTCTTGAATGCGGATCATCTGTTGATCGTCGCGATCCATAAAATCAACCATCAAACCTTTCACACCCCACTGTTCGTAGAGCGTGAAAGCTTCTTCCAATTTGTCGTATAAAGGACGCCAGTGTACCCACAAATGTATTCCCACATTTTTACTTCTGGCATATTCCACAATACGTGGCATATTCAGGCTGGGTATGGGACGGCTAACATCGGCATGAGGACCTGCCCAACCAAAATTGAAGTTGTCATCATAATACCAGGGAGTTTCGGCATACCCATAAATTCCATGGGCATCCAACCCATTTTGAGCGGCAAAATCGATATAGTATTTATTGGTATCAAAGTTGTTACCGGGAGAAAAAGTGGTATCTGGAACCACATTTCCGCTCCACCAGGTAAATGTAGTTCGACACCCCTTTATCCAGGAAGTATCCTCTATCTTACAGGGCTCATTCAGGCTGGTAAGGATATTCGATTCAATCAATCCTCCAATGCGGTTCGCAACCGAAATAACACGCCATGGAGTAATGTGGGGAAACTCATTTATTTCAACCTTAATCTTTTCCTGTCCCAAACGTGGAGAAAGTTTCCCAACTAGCTTCTCTCCCTCTTTCATCAGATACATGCCTGCATAATTGCGTATGGCAGCTTCCGTAATAGAAAGGAAAATATTGCGATCGAATTCCATCGTAACAGGCATCTCGATAAGATTCTCATTCGTAATTTCATCATACCTTACATGCGTATACACATTCTCATGTGTATTGATATATCCGGGTAGATACATCAGTAATGCCATCGGATTTCCATTGATGTTAAACTGTGTCCTCTCGTCATACATTACATAACTGCTCCATCCTTCCTGTTTTGGAAATTCGTAACGGAATGCAACGCCGTCATCGAATACCCGTACGGCAAGATTAATTAATCGTCGCGATGAGGATTTTTCTTGTAGAGGAACAACCAGCTCGTTGCAGTGATTGTGTGCGATACCCACTTTCCCAACGATTAAATTGTAGGTCTCGTTAATATTTCTACGTTGCACTTTTCCTGCTCTTATATTTGCCCCGAATTCTCCACTGTCAAAATTAAATCCTAATATAGAATTGTTTACAATTAATTGTTGATCATATTTCACATCGTAGGAAATAGTTTCTGGAAGTATTTTCAACGAAAACTTAAGTTTACCATCAGGAGATGATACTGAAAATTTTTGTTGACCGATCACGCAAACAGAAAAGAACAATGCAGCTAAAAAAATAAAAAATTTCTTCATTGAATCAAAATACCTTTTATAAAGTTGTTATCGAAAATGAATTTGTTGACTAGATGGTAATAACAAATTTTAATGCAAAGTAAAAAGGTTAAACGTTTAATTAAAAGTTATCCCATATGTTATACAACATATTTACCTTAAAAAGTGGAAAAACGGAATTATTTTGACATGGACTATCCACTATTTTAGCTCGTATTATGTTTGTATCTGTATCGTCCTTTTTTTGTTACAGTTTTGTGTTGTGGTTGTATCTGTATCTGTTTCGCCCTGATTTTTGTCTGGTGATTCTCCGTATCTTCTCCTAATATGCTTCGGATATGCTTCGAATATAGTTCGAATTTATTAGGAGATATAATGAGCTATATTACGTTCTGAAATGGTTTATAATAATTGTAAGTTAAGAATCAGGACGAGATACACCTAAAACCGTTTTACGTCATTTTAAGGGGTGTCATGGGAAACTTGACTGATAGTCGATGTCTTTGCATTCAACGGTTTATGATATTAACCAAAGCGGGAATAGCTGGTTAATTATGTTTAATCATTGTTTCATAAGGAGAACAAAAATTTTTGTCGGAAAGTTATAAAAAGGTACATGCGCGTACCCCGGATGAATTCATCCGGTCCTCATCACCAAAAAAAAGATGATATGGAATCAAAAGATCAACTCGAACAGCATAAACTCAGAGAATTACAACATCCACAGAAGATGTACCCAAACGAAATGTTTTCCATGCAAAAACAAGAACCTCCCGGTTCCAATATCGTAATGGATCCCGAACCGGACAGTGGAGAAAAAAGCTACATGGGACACGACCGCCTCCCCAACCGCAAAGCGTTGATAACAGGCGGTGATTCGGGTATCGGTAAGGCCATCGCCATTGCCTTCTCGAGAGAGGGGGCAGAAGTAGCCATCAATTATCTTCCCGTTGAACAGGAGGATGCCGATCGGCTGGCAGCGCTATTTGAAAACGAGGGGAAGAGGTTGGTCATGATTCCCGGCGATATCCGGGAGGAGGAGACCTGCCGTAAAATCGTGGAATCGGCACACGGGCAACTGGGAGGACTCGATATACTCGTACTGAATGCTGCCGTGCAGGTGGCTCACGATGATATTACCACACTCACGGCAGAGCAGCTGAAGAACACCTTTGAGGTGAACGTCTATCCCCTGTTTTATTTCGCCAAATATGCGGTACCCCTGCTCCCGGAAGGAGCCTCCATCATTATTACAGCTTCGGCTGAGTACTACACGCCCCATAAACTCTTGCTTGATTATGCCGCCTCAAAATCGGCCGCGGTGGCTTTTAGCACAGGCCTTTCGAAGCAGTTGATGGATAAAGGCATTCGGGTCAATGCGGTATGTCCCGGCCCGGTGTGGACACCCCTGGAGGTTTCAGGCGGTAACCCCGATGAGGGGATCCCCGTGCACGGACTCGATACGCCCATGAAACGACCCGCACAGCCCATCGAGATGTCGGGTATCTATGTCTTCCTGGCTTCTAACGAAGCAACTTATGTCTCCGGCGAAGTGTACGGCCTCACCGGGGGATTGAGTGCGCAATAGCCGCAATCGGAATCAATGCGTAATCACATGAAAGATATGAAGATCACGCGGGTTGAACCGCTCACTTGGTGGGTGGGGATGAAGACCCCTTTGCAATTAATGATCCATGGCAAAGATCTGGCTGGATGCAAAGTGAAAACAGTGGACAACGGGATTCGGATTAAAAAAGTCCGTCCTGCTGAAAATCCCAATTACCTCTTTCTCGATGTGGAGATCGACAAGGACTTGGAACCTGGTCTCTACCGCTTCGAACTGACCGATGGGGATCGCCAGGTGGAGTTTGACTATGAGCTACAGAAGAGGCGACGGGGCTCCATGAACCGCGAGAGCTTCTCTTCTGCCGATCTGGTCTACCTTCTCTTTCCTGACCGGTTTGCGAATGGCGACCCCTCAAATGATTCCACACCCGACACCCGCGAGAAGGCCGACCGCGAGGATCCTTTCGGTCGACATGGAGGTGACCTGCAGGGGATCATCAACCACTTGGATTATTTCCAGAAGCTGGGGGTCACCACTTTGTGGCTCACACCCCCCCAGAAGACCGATGAAAGCAAACAGTCTTACCATGGATATGGTTGTTCCGATTATTATCATATCGACCCCCGGTTAGGAGACAATGCGCTTTTTAAAAAACTGGTGAAGGCGGCTCATGATGCTGGCTTGAAGGTGATCATGGATGCCATACCCAATCATTGCGGAAAAAGTCACTGGTGGATGAACGACCTCCCCTTCGAGAACTGGGTGCATCAAAAAGATGCTTTCGTACGGTCCAATTATCGCCTGGCAACGATTACCGATCCGAATAAAGCGGCCGAAGATCTTCAGGACACGGTCGAGGGTTGGTTCGACCGTACCATGCCCGATATCGCGATGGAAAACCGGTTCGCACTGCAATACTTCCTGCAGCTTTACGTGTGGTGGATTGAATGGGCCAACCTCGACGGGCTGCGCGTGGATACGTTTCCATACAATGATAAATATTTCATCGCCGAGTGGACCAGACTGATTCTCGAGGAGTATCCAAAACTGAATATTGTGGCGGAGTGTTGGCACTCCTCGGCCTCCGTGGTATCCTACTGGTTGGGGAACAATAAAAATAAGGATGGTTATAACTCTTACCTTCCGTCTGTGATGGATTTCCCCTTGCAGGAAGCCATTGTGAACGGCTTGGCTGCTCCCCGGGCGGAGTGGAATACTGGTATGAATGGCATCTACGAGGCTTTGGCGTTGGATTTCTTGTATTTGAATCCATTGAATTTGATGATCTTCCTTGACAATCATGATACAGAGCGGGTCGCAGATAAACTCCACGGAAGCGTGAAAAGAATGAAGCGGGCTCTTACGCTTTTGGCCACCATGAGAGGCATTCCTGAATTGTACTACGGTACGGAGTATGGCTTCCACTCTCTCGACCCCGACAAGGGGGATGCATATGCCAGGATTGACTTTCCTGGTGGATGGGAGGGCGATCGGGCAAATCTGTTTAGCGGTAGAAATGCCACAAAAAAACAGAAAGAGATCTTCAATTACGCGGTAAAACTCTTTAATTGGAGAAAGGATTGCAAGGCTGTACACAAAGGGAAAACCGTTCAATTCCTCCCCAAAGGGAATACGTATTCTTTTATCAGATATACATCGGAAGAGGCGGTTTTTGTTTTCATCAACGCTTCCCCTGCAGAAAGCACGTTAACATGGGATAAATATGCTTCTTATCTCAAAAAATACAGGAAAGGCATCAACGTGATTTCTGGTGAAAATATTTCTTTGGACACTCCTTATGCTGTGTTGGCAGGTGAATCTCTGATCATGGAGCTTTCACGGTAGGGGATAAGCCTGTTGTTCAATGTGGGCAAGGACACGAAGAAACATGCGGCAGATGCTTTTATTTACCGGACAAAAGGGTAATTTTGTCGGCGTGTACTCAAATGCAGGAACGATGGATATCGACATAGATAAATTGATTAAGGAGTGTGTGTTTACCGCTGCCCGAAGCAGTGGGAGCGGGGGACAGAATGTGAATAAGGTTTCGTCTAAAGTATCGTTGACTTTCGATGTGAACAGCTCTGACACGCTCGACGAGGACCAGAAACGGCTGATTCTTGAAAAACTGGCGAATCGTGTGAACAAGAATGGGGTATTGCAAATCAGCAGCGAGTCGGAACGTACCCAGTGGATGAACAAGAAGGCTGTGACGGCCAGGTTCAGCCTTCTTGTCCGGCAAGCCCTGGCTCCGGAAAGAAAACGGGTTGCCACCAAACCTACTTTTACTTCTATTCAAAAGCGCCTGGAGGAAAAGAAACGGAAATCGGACAAGAAACGGTTTCGCTCCCGGGATATCGACTTTTGATAAAACAGGATCCTGATCGCGTTGAGGATGGCTATCAGGGAAACGCCCACGTCGGCAAAGACGGCTTCCCACATGCTGGCAATGCCGATGGCGCCCAATAACATGATGAGAAATTTCACGCCCAGCGCGAAGACAATGTTTTGAATGACGATCGCGCGGGTGAAACGGGCCACCTGTATGGCGGTCGCAATCTTCGAGGGCTGGTCGGTCTGGATCACCACGTCGGCTATCTCGATGGCAACATCCGAACCCATTCCTCCCATGGCTATGCCCACATCGCTCAATGCCAACGCAGGCGCGTCGTTGATGCCATCGCCGACGAAGACCACCACGTTGGATGGATCTTTCTTCAGTTCCTCGATATAGCTTACTTTATCTCCCGGCAACAAATCGCCATACGCCTTATCCACATTTACCTGCGCTGCCACCTCCTGCACGATGGATGGCCTGTCGCCGCTCAGCATCACCGTGGTACGGACGCCCAACTGCTTCAACAGCTGGATGGCACTCCTGGCATCGGCTCTTACTCGGTCGGCGATCACAAGGTAACCGGCGTATTGCTGGTCAATGGCAACCAGCACAACGGTCTCCCTGATGTCGTCTATGTCCGGTTCGTACTTCACGTCGTGCATCCGCATCAACTTGGCATTTCCTGCCAACACCGCATGCCCGTCCACGATACCACTCATCCCGTGCCCGGCAATCTCTTTGACGTCTTCCAGGCGGTAGTCGCCAGGCAGGATATGTGGGAAGTGCTCCAGGATGGCTTTGGCTACGGGGTGATTCGATTTCGATTCGAGGGCGACGGCATACGCGGCCACTTTCTCCTTTTCCGGGTAGACCGTTTCTATTTTCTGTACCTGGAAGACTCCTTCGGTAAGGGTCCCGGTCTTGTCGATGACCACCGTGTTGGCTTTGGCGACTAGATCGAGGTAGTTGGCTCCTTTGAACAGAATGCCGTTTCGGGATGCAGCACCGATGCCGCCGAAGTAACTCAGCGGGATGGAGATGACGAGGGCGCACGGGCAGGAGATGACCAGGAACACCAGTGCCCGGTAGAGCCAGTCGGCAAAAACATAGTCCTGCACAATGAACGAGGGAATCACCGTGATGGCCAGCGCCAGCGCGAAGACGATGGGGGTGTAGACCCGGGCAAACGAGCGGATGAAAAGTTCTGTCTTTGCCTTGCGAGAGGTGGCTTCCTGCACCATCTCCAGCACACGCGACAGGGAACTGTCGGCATATGCTTTCTCTACTTGTACCTCCACCACGTGATCGAGATTTACCATGCCCGCGAGCACAGTTTCACCCTCGTGGATGGTGCGGGGAACGCTCTCGCCGGTGAGTGCGGAGGTGTTGAAGCTTCCCCTGGGCGATAACAGCGTCCCGTCGAGCGGGATCTTCTCGCCTGCCTTTGCTTGTATGGTTTCGCCAATGGAGACCTCTTCCGGCGAGACGGTGGAGGTTACCCCGTTGCGAATGACCGTCGCCCTATCGGGCCGCACGTCGAGCAGCGTTTGAATGTTCCGCCGTGCCTTGCGAACGGCCGAGTCCTGGAATAGCTCTCCCACCGTGTAGAACAGCATCACGGCGACTCCCTCGGGATACTCTCCGATGAAGAACGCTCCCAGCGTGGCGACGATCATCAGGGTAAACTCGTTAAAGAAATCGTTTCGTGCCAAGGCACTACCCGCGTGTCTGAAAGCGGGCAAAGCGACAGGCAGGTATGCGGCAATATACCATACCAGATGGGTGATGCCGGTAAAGAAAGCTGGCTTCACCAAGGAGTCAAGCAGCATGCCCATAATAAGAAAAATGCTGGTACCGATCACGGGCAGGTATTTTTTCCACGTAGGGTTGCCGGGAAGAGAAACCGGACTGGCTTTCCCGCATCCACACGCGCTTTCTCCTTCAGAAAATGGAGTCGTGGGACAAGGATTCTTTTTGTCGGTTGAGCAGCCGTTGTCGCGGCTTAGTGTTTCGTTATCAAGACTCAATTCGATGCTTCTTGCTGGTGTTTCGTTCTTTGCCATAACAACTTGTATTTTAATAAGACAAAGGTAAAGAGAGAAACGCGCAACCTGGTTGCAATATTTTGTTTCTGAAATGCATGATCTTCGCTGCATCATAGGAACAAAGAGGATGGGTCTGTAAGTGAGCTCTTTACATATCCGAACACTGGTCGCACAACCCTTTCATCACGAAATTGATGTTTCCCAGCAAGAACTTTTCAGGGAGTTGCACAGGGGGAATAGAGATGCTTTCCAAGCAGAATGTTTTGTGGCAACGGGTGCAGTTAAAGTGGACGTGCAGTTCGTTGAGCGTGCACTGGCAATCGTCGTTGCACACCGAGTACTTCATGGAGCCGGAGCCATCGTCGATGCTGTGAATGAGCAGGTGTGCATGGAACAGCGTGAGGGTTCTGGAGATGGTCGACTTATCGACTGTCCCCAACACTGCTTCCAGATCTGAAAGGCTAAATGCCTGTGGGTATTCCAGCATCGCCTTGAATATCAAAAGCCTTACGGCTGTTGGCTTGATACCTCTATCTGCTAATTTTTGTTCTAATTCTTTCATTATACCTGTTTACTAAGCGGGACTATTCTTCACCACTGCCTGGGGTGAACTACAGTTCGAAGTAATGCACCGTGTATGCAAGCTCTGACTATTCTTCACCATGGCCTGGTCTGAACAAACAGGGTCATGCTTGTCCGGATCAATAGAATGATTCCTTGCATACAAAAATAACACAAATCAGAAAGAAATCCCAATGGTTTACAATTGATTAACTTTGGGTTCCGCAACAGATACCATGGACTATTTTCAGTACATCAGAGATAAACCGACCGGGAAAGGAGGCTTGTTATACAGGCACATGAGGGTAGGCCAGTAATTAAAAGTTATATCCGAAACTCACATAGGGATGGAAACGGCGGGAAAGTTCGGTATAGCCTAGCTCGAGTTTCAGGGGACCCGCTACGGTCAGGTAGGAATATCCCAAATTGATGCCCAGGAACGATTCTCCATCAATCAAGGTGTGTAAATGGTCGTTATGCATCGTGAAGTTGAGGTTGGTATAGAGGTTGCTATTGGAGGTGAAGTTGTAATGCAGCATCAAATCGACGGAGAATACCATATTTTCCATAAACTCCATACCGGCAGACCCCTGTAGGGCGATCTGCTGGGGCATGTAATGACCATCGGCCTGACCGCCTACCAGGTTGCGGTACATATGTGGCACGCTGTCATTCAATGCATAGCGGGCAGAAAGCCGGGGTGTGATATATAAATTTTCGTTCAATGAGATCGGTTTGTAAAAATTCATCCTCACGATGCTCAACGGCGTATCTTCGGCCAGTTTCACAAAGTTATCGGTATGCAGGGAGTATTGAAATGAAAAATACTGCCCTGAAGTGGGGAAATAGATGCGGTCGAGGTTATCATACACCCCATTCAACAAATAATTGATATAAAGCTGGTCGTTCATGAACGACTGCGGAGGGTCGTAGACACTACCCAATGCCTTATAAAAATGAAAATGCTCCATTTGGGCTCCCAGGTGTAACATCATGTTCCCGAAATAGAACTCTGAGAAAACAAGGTTCAGGGCATTCCGGGTGAGTCCCAGGTTGTACGACAGCTCACCCCGCTCGTGGATGCCCAGGTCGTTTCTGCTTATTTTGTAATTTATTCCCCCTTTATAGAAAATTCCCCGGTTAATGGAATAATCCACTGTTAGATAGGGATCGCGACTTAGCCTGCCAGTGATATCGAACATGGAATTGAGTGAACTGTTCAGCCGGATGGTGGTATTGGCAAGAATGGAAGCCATATCATTGGTGTCAAAATGGATTCCCAGGTTTAAACGGTTCAACTTTTTCACCTCCACATGAAAAGTCAGGTCGAAAGGCTGCTCTCCCTCGAGCTGGTAATAGACCCTGTTAAACATTCCGCTTCCATAGATCTTTGCAATCATCTCTTCCAGGTCGTTGCGGGTCACTTTGTCATTTTCTATATCGATCCACCTCATGATGTAGCTTTGCTCGCGTGGGGTCACTCCCTCCACAGAGACTTGACGAACCAGGAGGGTGTCGAGTTTCAGGTAGGAGTTTATTCTACTGTTTGGTGCGGTCAAGTGATCATCATCCAGATCCAGTGACTTTTTCAGGTTAATCAGTTTCTCCCAGTTTTGCATCGCGGCCTTCTTTCCCCTCATGATGATGGTATCGATGCCGGGGTGCTGGAAGTCGAGCAGGCCATAAGGGTGAACATTGGAAGCAATGAGTATATCGGTATCATCGATGTTGCTGGTCAGTTTCTCCTGGCCAATAAAGTTCCAAATCTGCCGGGTTATTTCAGAGATGCTGCCCTTGCTCTTCTCAAGCTCTTTTTCATCGACCGAAAAAACGGAGCCAATCACAATGTCGGCACCCATGTTTCGCACCAAGTCCACCGGGTAATTATTGACCACACCGCCATCGATCAGCAGCATACTGTCTTTCTCCACTGGGGAGAACATGCCTGGCATCGCCATACTGGCTCTGATTGCTTCGGCGAGGTTCCCTTCTCTCATAACTATTTCTTCTCCTGTGCGGACGTCTGCGGAAATGCATCCAAAAGGAATGGGAAGATCGTCGAAATGAATGTCGTGCTGATAACCAATGGTTGTGTTGAGAAAAAGAGCGTAAATATTCTGACCAGTATACACGCCGGGAGGAAGCATGACGCCGGCCGATTTATCACCAAAAGGGAGATTGTAAGGTAACGAAACCACATACTTATTGTGATTATTTCGTTGGAAAGCAGGGATATGCTTGCGGTATACATTGTCGCTCATCAAATGATTCCAGTCCTGTTTCTGAATCAGTGAATCAATCATATCGGCGCTATAGCCCAGTGCGTAAAGTCCCCCCACCACGGCACCCATGCTGGTGCCTGCAATATAATCGATGGGGATACCCGCTTCTTCCAGTACTTTCAATACGCCCACATGAGCAAAACCTTTGGCACCACCACCACTCAGCACCACACCCACTTTTTTTCGCCTGGGTTGCTGATTCTCCTGCCGGATTTGTGGGCGTTGATTTTCAGTCGGCCGTTCCTGCAGGAGCTTTCTTTCCTGTATATCTTTCTGATAAACAGAAGGTAGATTCTCCTGTCCGTGAGTGACTAAGAGGATACAACACAGGAAGAATGAGGTGATAAAAAGCATTTTTTTCATCGCACATGGATTTATTATGCTGATACCAAGTTAGCAAGAATTTTAAATATTGACCGTTTCTTTCAATATTTTGTATATCCCCCTGATTTTGTACTGATTTAGTCTGACAAATTTACGACGTCGATGCAGGATGACTGTCTTCCTCATTGCATCGACTTGTATAGTTTACCCTCTTTTCTTGTAACTTATTACAGCCCATCCATTTAATACGACTGCAATCGCTCCCAAAGCCAGCAGATTCCCGGAGACATCGGCCAAAGTGCTACCATTGAGATACAACATTCTGAAGGTATTCGTCAGGTAACTGAACGGGTTGATGGCTGCAATTAACTGAGCCCATGCCGGCATGCTGGAGACAGGGGTAAACATGCCTCCCAGCAGAATCAATATCAGGATAAAGAACATCACCAGAAAGCTGGCCTGTTGCATCGTCTCGGAGTAGTTGGATATGATGAGTCCCAGACCCGATATGGAGAGAATAAAAACGATGGCACAGAAAAGTACCGCAAGGAGACTTCCTGCAGGCCACAGCCCGTATAAAAGATATGCTGCAGAAACCGAGATAATCATCACAACCAGTCCGACAACCCAAAAAGGGATTAGTTTGGCCAGGATGAAGTGAATTCTACTCACCGGGGTGACGTTGATCTGCTGAATGGTACCGTTTTCTTTTTCCATCACGATATTCAATGCGGGCAGAATACCACAGATCAGGGTGAGAAGCAGCACCATAAAGCCGGGGATCATGAAGTTTTTGTAATCGAGTGATGGGTTATACTTATGTTGAGGAACAATGTCAATCTGTGCCATGCGCATCAGGGAAGCCCGCGATTGCGGCGGCAGCGTGTGCATCAGTTCACTGCGTAGCTCCGACGAGAAATCGTTCACGATCTGTGTTATGTAATTGCTACCCAGCAGTCCCTGGGTACCATTGACCGAGTTTACAGCCATGCCCACGCCGGATGCCCGGTTTTTTACCATATCCACATCGAACGAGGGAGGAATCTCCAGAATCATATCTGTTTCTCCTTGTTCCATGTTCCACATGGCAATCCGGTAATCGGGTGGGGTGTCGTTCAGGAT
>DHTF01000122.1:23407-23535 GCA_002411515.1 Proteiniphilum sp. UBA5267
GGTGGGGTGTCGTTCAGGATAAAATAGCCCGAAGCTTCAATTTTATCGGTCAGCCTCCTGGAGTAGGTACTCTTGCTGTGGTCCACAACATCGATTCTGATATTTTTTATTTCGAAACTGACAGCCCA
>DHTF01000122.1:23554-23677 GCA_002411515.1 Proteiniphilum sp. UBA5267
TACATCACAATCATTTTCGGAATAAGCGGATTCCGGAACATCTGTTTGAACTCTTTCTCTATGAGAAATTTTAATGTTTTCATCATCTTTCAGTTTTTGACAGTTGGCAGCAAATGTGCAGCT
>DHTF01000122.1:23941-24876 GCA_002411515.1 Proteiniphilum sp. UBA5267
TCTTTCCAGATCATTGTGATTCCCAGTCCCTGAATCATTACTTTTCGCACGACATCAATAAACCAGCGTGCAGGTACGATAACCGACAATGCCTGCAACAAGTGAGGCATGTTGTCTATGGGGAAGATCATCCCCGAAAGCATCAGCACCGGAATCATGGCCGTGATGGCCGAGAAGATGACCGCGTTCAGCTGTTTCTCCACCATGGTGGAGACTGTCAACCCATACGACAAACTTAGCATGATGTAGAGAATGGCAACCAGAAAAAGCAACAGGAGGCTTCCATTCACCGGCACACCGAGTACGAAGTAGCTCAGCAGCAGAATGATGATGAAATCGATGAACGATATCACCATATAGGGAATGGTTTTTGCAAAGATCATGGTTCCCAGCCTCAATGGCGATGCGAGGAGCACCTCCATGGTGCCGCGCTCCTTTTCGCGGACGATGGAGACAGATGTCATGATGGTACAGATGATCATCATCACGAGTCCCATGATTCCCGGCACAAACATGTAAGAGGATTTCATCAGTGGATTGTAGATCATCCGGTTTTCAGTCTGTATTTGAAAAGGAATCTGGATCAGATCGGATTGTTCCTGTTGAAATCGAGCGATGACGGCAGTCGCATAGGTCGTTGAGATGGATCCCCTGTTGGGATCGGAACTGTCGGAGAGCAGTTGTATGGCTGCCTTTCCGGAGTGCACCAGGCTCTCCTGAAAGTTTTGCG
Source organism: Proteiniphilum sp. UBA5267 (assembly GCA_002411515.1). Taxonomy (GTDB): domain Bacteria; phylum Bacteroidota; class Bacteroidia; order Bacteroidales; family Dysgonomonadaceae; genus Proteiniphilum. The sequence continues at coordinate 24,672 of DHTF01000122.1, forward strand.
GAAAGACCACTGCCAGATCGAGTTTTCCCTTTCGCATCGCTACCTCCACATCCACCATCGACTGCATATTTCCCTGATAATTAAAGTAAGCGCTCTGTCTTATACGTTCGGTAATGCCGGTAGTGAGAGCATCGGGTGTGGGGTCGTAGATAGCCACGCGAATGTCCTGCACCTCCATGTTGATGGCAAAGCCAAACAGCAGGAT
>DHTF01000122.1:25158-25299 GCA_002411515.1 Proteiniphilum sp. UBA5267
GAAAACTTCATCCATGGAGTCGGTGTTAAACCGGCGTCTCAACTCTGCCGGTGTATCCAGCGCGTCAATGCGTCCGTCCACCATGATGGAGACCCGGTTACAATACTCCGCTTCATCCATGTAGTGTGTGGTGACAAAGAC
>DHTF01000122.1:25492-29866 GCA_002411515.1 Proteiniphilum sp. UBA5267
TCGTAGATCATCTCCCAGAACTGCCGCCTCATGGCCGGGTCCACGCCGCCGGTGGGTTCATCGAGGAAGACAATTTTCGGCTCATGGAAGATGGCCACCGAGAAAGCCAGTTTCTGCTTCCAGCCCAGCGGAAGATATTTCACCATGGTGTTGCGTTCTTCGCGGAAGTTCAATCTTTCGAGCAATGCATCCGTTTTTTTAGCAATTTCCTTGTCGCTGAGTCCATAGATGCCCCCGAAGAGGCGGATATTCTCCCACACCTTGAGATCTTCATACAGCGAGAATTTCTGGCTCATGTATCCGATGTTGCGTTTGATCCGTTCATTTTCCTTGATGATATCATAGCCGGCCACGGTTCCTGCCCCTGTCGTGGGCATGCTGATGCCACAAAGCATCTGCATGGCTGTGGTTTTTCCTGCCCCGTTGGCACCGAGGAACCCGAAAATCTCACCCTCATCCACGTCGAAAGTAATGTGATCTACGGCGGTAAAATTGCCGAACTTTTTCGTCAGGTTTGATACTGCAATTACTTTTTCACTCATGTTATTCACTTGTCAATGCCATAAAACAGTCTTCAACAGTCGGCTTGATCGGAGCAATATGCACCTCGCCGAATTCTTTTTCTGCCAGGTATTGTTTTAATTCTCCGGTTTGCAGTCCTTCGGTCACGGTGATGTGAATCTTGTCACCGAAAGCGAAGCTGGTCTTCACGGCGGTGTGATTACGCAGAGCCTTCAGCAGGGCAGACATGCGGGATCCTTCAACCGACCACAATCGTTCGGCGTAATGATCAATGATACCTTGCGGGGTGTCGCTCGCAATGAACACCCCTTCCCGAATTAGTGCAATCCGGTCGCAGCGGCTCGCTTCGTCCATATAAGCCGTAGACACCAGGATGGTGATGCCCTGCTCTTTCAGTCGTCCCAGCATATCCCAGAACTCCTTTCTCGATACAGGATCCACTCCGGTTGTCGGTTCGTCCAGAATCAATATTTCCGGTTTGTGGATCAGTGCACAGCTTAGTGCCAGCTTCTGTTTCATTCCGCCCGAAAGGGCACCGGCCCGTCTTTTTTTAAAAGGTTCTATCTGCTGATAAATATCTTTGATCAGGTGGTAGTTCTCCTCAATGGTGGTGTTGAACAGCGTGGCGAAAAACGCCAGGTTTTCCTCTACGCTCAGGTCCTGATAGAGCGAGAATCGTCCCGGCATGTACCCGATAATCTGTCGCACCCTCCGGTAATCTTTCACCACATCATGTCCGTTCATGACGGCGGTTCCGCTGTCTGGCAGCAGCAGTGAAGCGAGAATACGAAAAAGTGATGATTTACCGGCCCCGTCCGGGCCAATCACCCCGAACACTTCGCCCTCTTCCACCGAAAATGTGAGTCCGTTCAGTGCATTCACTTTCCCTTTGGCGTAGCGCTTATGTAAATCTTTTACTTCAATCATTTTGTTGTCAATCGCTTGTGTTGAATTTCACTTCACCGTACATTCCAATCTTCAGGAAGCCATCATTTGGAACGGCTATTTTAAGTGCATACACCAGGTTTGCACGTTCATTTTTAGTCTGTATGGTTTTGGGCGTAAACTCCGATTTGCTGGATATCCAGTTGATTTTACCCTTGTAGGATTTCATGTCCCCGTCCCCGTCGTCCACCCGGACGGTTACTTCATCGTTCAGTTTAATCTGCGCAAGTTGATCATTGGTTACATACGCCCTCAGATTCATTGTGTCGGTATCTGCAATCTTAAAGAGCGGCGTACCCATCGTTGCCAGTTCCCCTGCTTCGGCGTACCGGTTGAGGACAGTTCCCGCAATCGGACTGATGATGTGTGTCTTTTCAAGCTGATCATCGAGTTGTGCAACTTGTATTTCGAGCGTAGAGCTTTGAGCGGAAATATTTTCACTGCTTTTTTCAAGAGTGGATGTCAATGCCAACAGTTGTTTCTGAAGCAATTCAATTTGAGCCTCTATGTCATCGAGTTGCTTTTGATTGGCTGCGTTGGCTGCAAGGAGCCGTTGTACACGCGCTTTTTCACGTTCCAGCGTGTTGATTTGCTCCTGAATTGAGGCTGTCTGTTTGCGAATGTCAGGCTGCTGTGCCCTTACGCCGCGTGCGTTGGAGAGGAGGCTCATTTTCTGTAGGTGGAGCTGGGTGCTGTCGATGGCGCCCACCATTTGTCCCTGCAGCAGCTGGTCTCCTTCATTCAGGTTGAATGTCAGAATACGCCCGTTGGCTTGTGAGGAGACGATAATTTCCGTTGCTTCAAACGATCCGGTTGCGTCGTAATCCTCTTTGTTATTCCTGCAGGAAAGCAACAGGAACGAGAGGGCTAATGTGGCTAATAATGTAACTGGTTTCATACTTTGATCTGTTTTTTGCTTGTATGCTGCTTCTGTTTTTTTTACTGAAAAGCCAATAGATGATTGCTTAGTTATTCGTGGTGTGTTTGAGTGCATAAACCGATAGGAGATACTGAATTTCGTGGAGTGTCTTTGCTTGTTTGGCCGCTTCCTCTGAATTGATCTCCTTCATCAAGTCGGAGACGGTCATTGTGCCATTTTCCACTTTCACCTCTGCTGCTTTCCGTATCAATGTCTGGTGACGGATGATCTCCTCGTCATCGAGCATGGTTTTTTTATATTTTTCAATTTCTGTTTGTTGCAGGGGTATCTGCATAAAGAGATTTTGTAAAAATGTCTCCCGTTGTGTTTTCAACGTTTGTTGTTGCAAATCGATTTTCTTTTTGTCATTCTGCAGCGTATACAAATTGGCGAAGTTCCAGGAGAGGCGGATGCCACCCAAAAAGTAGGGTGAGAATTCTGTGTCAAACATATTGAGTCCCGGCTTTGCGTAACCGCCCTGTACAAATGCGCCCAGCCTGGGCATGTTCTTTGCCTTCAGCAGCGACTCTTGCGTTTCGATTGCTTGCTCCTGTGCATTGAACATCTTTAATTCGGGACGATTGATAATGGGAGATATCAACTCGTCGTCGAGATTTGGTTTCACAAAAGTCATTTCTTCATTCAGTGATGTACCGGCTAATACCGAAAGCATCCGGATATAGGCATCCAGCGTCGCCTCCAATTGAATGCGCTGCTGACCCGCTTTCAGCTGTTCCACCTTCACCGCGCTCAAGTCGGCCTCATTGGCTACCCCGTTTTTCACATAAGTCGCCACATTCTCATAGTTGCGTTGGAGCTCATTTTCCAGAATGGTCTGTTGCTGCAGGTTACTCTTCATCAGCAAGATACCGAAATAGAGATTGTTCACTCGCTCATGCAGTGCATACATTTCCGTATCCAATTGCTTCTTTTGGACCTCCGCATTGGCCTTCAGGCTTCTTTTCTGTGCAGAGATATTACCTCCGTCCCAGATCAGCTGATTCAGCTCTGCCAACAGACGGTATTGGTCCTGATCGGGCACCGGAATGGTGAGGGGCGGCATTTCTTCCGGCAAATCCACAGCAAGGTGTGTGACATCCGACTGCCAGGTAGCCTGTGCAGAGAGTGTGCCTTGGGGCAGATAAGCCCGGTTCGCATTGGATAAATCGAACTCCTTTGTTTTTTCAATGATATCATACCGGGCAATGGCAGGATAATTGGCTTCAGCCTTCTGCTGCATCTCACTCAGGGTGATGATCTGAGCCGGTAACAACACGCTGTTCATACAGATCAGGCTCATCAACAAGAAGATTTTTTTTGATCTCATTTTTTGATCTCTTTATTTGGTTATTGCAGTGATCCATTCCAGGATTTTTCCTTTTCTTTCATTTACGAACTCCGGGAACTCCTCTTCCTTCACCAGCCCCGATGCGGTAATCAGCGGCTTGGCAACAAATGGAAACATGGTAAGGCTCAGTGTATTGATCACAAGATCCACCGCCGACATGGCAACCCCTCTATCCCGCAGTTGCTTATCGATAACTGGTTGCGCGATTCTTCGCGTATTTTGCGTAAGGTTCACAAAAAGTTCCCTGTTCACCGACAATTCATTGAGGATAAAAATGGGTAGTTCCTCATTTTCGAGTAACAGATTCGTGTAGTTTTCCGTGATTGTCCTTATTTTGTCTTCGATCGTAATCTGCTCGTCAGACAAAACAGGCCCTACTGCACCGAGTAACATTTTCAATTTCTCCTGCACCACTTTTTTATACAGATTTTCTTTGCTGCCAAAATAATAATTAAGCAGCGCCAGGTTGGTTCCCGCTTCTTCGGCGATATCCCGGGTCTTTGTCGCAGCATAGCCTTTCTGGGTGAAGAGTTTATTGGCTGCCAGGATAATTTTCTGCTCTGTTGTGACTGTTTCCATTATTCTTTTTAATTGTTATCGGGACAAAAATACTCTCAAATTTCGATTTAAACAAATGATT